>NZ_JBWKDW010000030.1:49544-112226 GCF_056435735.1 Streptomyces sp. NPDC043878 | reverse complement strand
CGTCCCCGACCATGTGGGAGGCCGCGCGGGCCGTCTGTTTCCCCCCCCCTCTCCTCCCCCCCCCCCCACGCCGTTCTGTTCGTTCGTCCGCCGGACGGTGCGGGCCGGTCGCGCGGGGCGGGGGCGGGGCTCGCTACACCACCTGGTGCCGGGGGCTCCCTACACCACCTGGTGCAGCCAGCGCACCGGTGCGCCCTCGCCCGCGTACCGGAAGGGTTCCAGTTCGTCGTCCCAGGGCTTGCCGAGCAGCTTGGACAGGTCGGACTCCAGGTCGGTCTCGCCGCGCTGGGAGCGGAGCAGGGCGGCCCGCAGCCTGTCCTCGGGGATGAGGATGTCGCCGTGGATGCCGGTGACGGCGTGGAAGATGCCGAGGTCGGGGGTGCAGCTGTAGCGCTCGCCCTCGGCGGTCGGGCAGGGTTCGGCGGTGACCTCGAAGCGCAGCAGGTGCCAGCCGCGCAGCGCGGAGGCGAGCTTGGAGGCGGTGCCGGCCTCGGCCTGCCAGGAGAACTCCGAGCGCCAGGTGCCGGGCGCGGCGGGCTGCCGGATCCAGTCGAGGTTGACGCGCGTGCCGAGCACCCCGGCGACGGCCCACTCGACGTGCGGGCACAGCGCGCGCGGCGCGGAGTGCACGTACAGAACTCCACGTGTCGTCACCGGGACCTCCGGGCAGAGCGGGACATCTTGCGTACTGGCGGACGGCTGTGGCGGGCAGCCATGTTGATGGCGAGGCTACCGTGCGGCGGCGCGAGTGGTGTGACGTACCGTCGGTCCCGGTGCCGTCAAACGCCCGCCATTCACCCGGCAGGACGCTTGTACGGGCGTCCGCCGTCGCGTGCGACCCGGTCGGGAACTCCCGCGCGTTGTCATGGAGGGGGAGAAGACCACGACCGGCCGTGCACACCGACCGAGAGGACGATCAGGGGATGCGGAAGCCGAGCCACCGTTCACGGGCGCTGCTCGCCGTCCTGGCCGCGGCCGTCCTGGGCGCCGGTGGCTGTGACGCGGCGGGTGGCGGCTCCGCCGGGCCGACCGCGGCGCGGAAGGCCACGCGGGCGCCGAGTCCCACGCCGGCCTGGGACCGCAGCCCCGGGTCGGTCGCGGCGGTGGGGGATTCCGTCACGCGCGGCTTCGACGCGTGCGCGGTCCTGACGGACTGTCCGGAGGTGTCGTGGGCGACCGGCGCAAGCACCGAGGTCGACTCGCTCGCCGTGCGGCTGCTGGGCGCGCGGAAGGCGGCCGAGCGCAGCTGGAACTACGCGGTGACCGGGGCGCGGATGGCGGATCTGCCCGGCCAGATGGCGCGGGCGGCGGCGCACCGGCCGGAGCTGGTCACGGTGATGGCGGGGGCGAACGACGCCTGCCGGGCGAGCACCTCCGCGATGACCTCGGTGGCCGCCTTCCGCGTCTCGTTCGAGGACGCCATGAGCACGCTGCGGCAGAAGCTGCCCAGGGCCCAGGTGTACGTGGCGAGCGTGCCGAACCTGAAGCGGCTGTGGTCCGAGGGGCGCACCAACCCGCTGGGCAAGCAGGTGTGGAAGCTGGGCATCTGCCCGTCGATGCTGGGCGACGCGGACGCCCTGGACTCGGCGGCGACGCTGCGCCGGGACACCGTGCAGCAGCGGGTGGAGGCGTACAACGCGGTGCTGGAGCAGGTGTGCGCGAAGGACGAGCGGTGCCGCTTCGACGGCGGCGCGGTCTACGACTACCGCTTCGGCACCGACCAGTTGAGTCACTGGGACTGGTTCCACCCGAGTGTGAACGGCCAGGCGCGGCTGGCGGAGATCGCCTACCGCGCGGTGACGTCGGGGAAGACCTGACGCGGGGTGGCCGGAGGAGTGTCCTAGGGTTTCGCACATGAACGAACTCTTCGGCACACTTCCCGACGGCACCCCGGTCCACCGCTGGACCCTGGAGCGGGCCGGCGTCCGGGTGGGGATCCTGTCGTACGGCGGGATCGTGCAGTCGGTGGAGGTCCCGGACCGGGACGGGCGCGCCGCGAACGTGGTGCTCGGGTTCGCCGGCCTGGACGGCTATCTCGCGCACCCGGGTCCGTTCTTCGGCGCCCTGGTGGGGCGGTACGCGAACCGGATCGCGGGTGGCCGTCTCCCGCTGGACGGGGTGACCCACGAACTGCCGCGCAACGACGGGCCGAACTGTCTGCACGGCGGCGGGCACGGTTTCGACAAGCGGGTGTGGGAGGTGGCGCCGGTCGAGCACGGCCTGCGGCTCACCCGGGTCAGTCCGGACGGCGAGGAGGGCTTCCCGGGGCGGCTGGAGGTCTCGGTGACCTACTCCGTCGACGGGTCCGGCGCGCTGCGGATCGCCTACGAGGCGGTGACGGACGCGCCGACCGTGGTGAACCTGACGAACCACGCCTACTGGAACCTCGCCGGCTCGGGCAACGCGGGCGGCCACGTCCTGCGGCTCGCCGCCTCCCGCCGTACGCCGGTCGACGCGGACCTGATCCCGACGGGCGCGCTGGAGGACGTGACGGGGACGCGCTTCGACTTCCGGGAGGCGCGCAGGACGGGTTCGGGCTACGACGACAACTTCGTGCTCGACAAGGGCGTGACGGACGCCCCCGTCGAGGTGGCCGAGCTGCACGACCCGGAGTCGGGGCGGGTTCTGACGGTGGCCACCACCGAGCCCGGGCTCCAGCTGTACACGGCGGACCACCTGGACGGCCCGTTCGCCCCCGGGGACGGCGTGGCGCTGGAGACCCAGCACTTCCCCGACTCCCCCCACCGGCCGGAGTTCCCGAGCACGGTGCTGCGGCCGGGCGGGGTGTTCCGGTCGGAGACGGTGTACGGCTTCTCGGCGCGCTGAGTTCCCCGGGGCGCGTGGGCTCCCCGGGCGCCCGTGTGCGGGTCCCGGGAACGCCACGAGCCCCGGCCCGGGTGTCAGGTCCCGGGCCGGGGCTGTTGCTGGGAGACCTGCCCCGGATCAGACGTTAGTAGTCGCCGTGAGCCGGCGGTCCGTGATCGAGCGTCCCACCTGGATCTCGTACGAACCCTTCACAAACGACCACGCGTTGGTCGTCTCGTCCCAGATCTCGAAGGCCCGCCGGGGAAGTTCCACGGTGACCTCGACGCGCTCGCCGGGGCCGGCCTCCACGGTCGCGAACCCGGCGAGCTGGCGCGGCGGGCGGCCGGGGTCGCGGTCGGCGGGCGCGAGGTAGACCTGGACGACCTCTCGGCCGGTGCGGGCGCCGTCGTTGCGGAGGCGGACCCGGACGCCGGTGCCCAGGGTCTCGACCGCCTCGTAGGTCCAGTCGGTGTAGCCGAGCCCGTGGCCGAAGGGGTACGCGGGGGTGCGGCCCTCCTTCTCCCAGGCGCGGTAGCCGATGAACACTCCTCCGTCGTAGGCGAGTTCGCCGTCCGTGGGGACGACCCGGGTGACCGGGGCGGTGGCCAGGGAGCCCCAGGTGGTGGGCAGTCGGCCGCCGGGCTCGTGCGTGCCCGTCAGCACGTCCGCCAGGGCCGCGCCGCCCTCCTGGCCGGGGAACCAGCTCAGCAGTACGGCGGCGACGTCCGCACGCCACGGCAGTTCGACCGGGGAGCCGGAGTTGACGACCACCACGGTGTTGGGGTTGGCGGCGGCGACGGCGCGGACCAGGTCGTCCTGGCGGCCGGGCAGCGCGAGGTCGGTGCGGTCGAAGCCCTCGGACTCGACGCGGTCGGTGGTGGCGACCACGACGACGGCCGTGTCGGCGCCGCGGGCCGCCTCGACGGCCTCGGCGATCAGCTCGTCGGGGTCGCGCCGCGGTTCCTGGTGGGCGAGGGTGAACGTCACGACCTCGATCGAGAGGTCGTGGGGCAGGACCACGACGTGGGTGAGGGAGACGTCGACCGGCTCGCCCGCGGTGAGTTCGGCGCGGGCGCGGGGCTCCGGGGCACCGAAGAAGGTGACGAAGGGGTCGTTCTTCTCGGGGCGCTGGACGCCGTCGAAGTACGTGGTGGCGCCGACGGTGAGGGTGAAGGCGCCGATGCCCTTGATGCCGAAGGTGTGCGGGCCGGTGGCGCGCGGGGTGAAGGTGCCGGTCAGTTCCACGCTGTGCAGCGTCTCGTGGGTGACGCCGTCGGGGAGGTCGGAGCCCGTCCACTGGAGGTGGCCGCTGGGGGCGGACGCGGTGCCGATGACCCCGCGATCACCAACGGCCCCCCACGTCACGCGGCATGGCGTGGCCCACTTCCGCCGCGCGATACTGCGCCCGTCCGGCAGCACGCTCCCCACAGCGACGGAAGGACCCGACCCCCTTGCACTCCATACGACTTCGGATCGGCATGCTCGGGCTGACCCTGCTGGCGGGACTGGCCACCCCCACCACGGCGGCCGCCGCCGAGACCGCGCCCGCCACCACCGTCGAGGAACAGCGGCTCGACCGGGCCGCACCCCGGGAGATCCTCCGGCGCTCCGGATTCGACGCCGTGGCGGGCGAGTTCGCGCGCTCGCTCGGCGCGGCCCGCTCCTACGCCCGCGCCCGCCACCTCGTCGCGCACGAGGGAGCGGCGCTGTGGCGGCGGGCCGTGGACCGCGCGCAGGGACGCGGACCCGCGGGCGGGGACCTCAGCCGGGACGACGACCGGCCGCTGTACTGGGCCCGGCTCGCCATGACCCGGGAAGTACGGTCCTGGCAGCCGGACTTCGGGCTGAGCGACGCCCGGCGGACCGCACTCCTCGGCGAACTGGAGCGGACCTCGCGCGGACAGACCGCCATCCGGTATCCGCACGGCAAGGGCGTGAAACGGATCCTGGTCACCGGCTTCGACCCGTTCACGCTGGACCGGGACGTGCGGATCTCCAACCCGTCCGGGGCCACCGCGCTCGCCCTCGACGGCACGGTGATCCGCACGCCCGGCGGACCGGCCCGGATCGAGACGGCCGTGTTCCCGGTGCGCTGGCAGGACTTCACGGACGGCACGGTGGAGCGCACACTGCGGCCGTGTCTGCCGCGGGTCGACCTGTTCGCGACGGTGAGCCAGGGGCGGGTCGGCCGGTTCGACGTGGAGCGCACCAACGGGGCCTGGCGGGGCGGCTTCCCGGACAACGACACCATCGGCCGGACCGGGACCGTGCCGGTGACCGACCCGGCCTCGCAGCCCCAGTGGACGACGACGACCCTGCCGTACGGGGCGATCGTGGCGGCGGACACCGGGCGCTTCCCGGTGTACGACCACACCGGCGTCACCGAGATCCCGGCGGGGGGCACCACGCCCGTCGTACGGCCGGACGGGCCCACGGCCGGGTCCACCGCCCGGGCGGGCGGCGGCGGGGACTACCTCTCCAACGAGATCGCCTACCGGGCGACCCTGCTGCGGGACCGGCTCGGGCTGCGGGAGACACTGCCGGGCGGCCATGTGCACACGCCCGTGCTGGAGTTCGGGGCCGGGAACACCGATCCGGCGACCGGGACGGTGACCGACCCGGAGTTCGTGCGGAACCGGCTGGACATCATCGCCCAGGTCCGGTCGATCCTGACGGTGGCGGTCAGCCGGCCGGCCGGCTGACCTCCTCGTCCGCCGGGGTGGACCCGCCGTCCTCCCCGGCGCCGGCGGCGGTGTCCTCGCCCAGGAGGTCGCGGGCCATGAGGGTGGCGCCCGCGACCGCTCCCGGCATCAGGAACACGGCGACGAACGGCACCAGGAAGGACAGGCCGAGCGGGGTGCCGAAGCCCCACACCAGGGTCTTGCGGGAGCGCAGCAGGGTCAGGCGCTCCCGCAGGCCGACGCCCCGGCGCTGGAGGGCGACGGCGGTGAGCTCCTCGGTGAGGAAGAACCCGGTGACGAGGAAACCGACCACCGGGACGAGGGTCTGGCCGAGGAACGGGACGAAGCCGAGCGCGAACAGGAGCACGGCCCACAGCAGGGCGCGCACGACGATCCGGACGCTGTCGCGGGCCGAGATCCACAGCTCGCGCCACAGGGGCAGACCGGACTGGGGCGCGGTGCCGTCCGGGGACACGTCCCGGTCGACCTTCTCGGAGAGGTTCTCGTAGAAGGGCTGCCCGATCAGCAGGGTGACGGCGGTGAAGGTGAGCACCGACAGCAGCAGGGCGAGCGCGAACAGGAGGGCGGTGAGGAAGCCGCGGAAGAGCCCCTGCCAGGGGCTCGACCAGTCGTCGGCGAAGGGGGTCGCCCAGCCCGCGAAGTCCTCGCCCCACAGCGCCAGCGCGACCAGCGCGGCCAGGTAGAGCACCAGGGTGATCAGTCCCGGGAGCAGCCCGAACCCGTACTGCCTGCCGTGCCGTGCCACCCATCGCTGGCCCTGCAGAAGGTAAGCGAAGCCCGCCCCGAGATCACGCATGGGGCAACTCTATCGGGGACGCCGCGGCCGCCGCGGAGGGGCCGTGCGAGGGGGCTCCGAAGGGTGGGCCGCGCTCCGGCGGCCGGCCACCCGGGTCGGCGTCACCGCGACCACGACCGGCGCGTCCGGCACCGGGGACACCGCCCCCGACACCCCTGCCGCCGCCTCCCCGGCCACGCGTCCGGCCCGGGATGCGCCCGCCGCCGGGTGCGGCCGGAGCCGTTCGAGGCCGGTGACGAGGGGTTCCCCGTCCGCGATCAGCAGAGGGAGGGAAGGGATCGCTCGCACTGACAGGGATGGGGGCGCCGTCGGTTCACGCCGGGTCCCGGGATGCCCCGTCCGGACCGTTCGGACTGCGCCATCCGGGTTTCCGTGACGCGAACTCTCCCCGCGTGCTGTTGAGTCGAACCGGTACGCCTCGCCGTACCGATCAAAGGACGCCGAAAGGGGAGTTCACAGCCTCGGACGGGCAGGGTCCGCAGGGGGACACGCACGGGGCGGTTCAGGTGAGGAGAGCGGATGACGCAGGAGATCCACGGCAGCGTCGCGGACGGCTTCGAGGAGGTGCGGGAGGAGTTCGCCGCGCTGGTGGCCTCGGAACGCCCCGACTACGAGGGGCAGTTGTGCGCGCACGTGCACGGGCGCAGAGTGGTCGACCTGTGGGCGGGGGACGGCACCGACGCCGGGTCGCTGTACGGCGTGTTCTCGTCGACCAAGGGTGCCGCCCACCTCGTGGTCGCCCTTCTCATGCAGGACGGCACGCTGGAGCCGGACCGCAAGGTGACGTACTACTGGCCCGAGTTCGGGGCGGAGGGCAAGGGCACGCTGACCCTGCGTGACCTGGTCGCGCACCGCGCGGGAGTGGTCGGCCTCGACAGCGGGTTCACGGCGCAGGAGCTGACCGACGACCGGGTGGTCGCCGAACGGCTCGCGGACCAGCGCCCGTTCTGGCGCCCGGGCACGGCCTTCGGCTACCACGCCCTGGTCATCGGCGCGCTGACCGGCGAGGTCGTCCGCCGCGCGACCGGCCGCACGCTCCAGGAGGTCTACGAGGAACGGGTGCGCGCCCCGTACGGGCTGGACTTCTTCCTGGGGCTGCCGGCCGCCCTGGAGCCGCGTTTCCGCAGTGCGCAGCCGATGGCGCCGACGCCGACGCAGCAGGCCCTGCTCGACCTGCTGCCGACCGGGCCGCACACACTGGCCTCCATCGCCTTCAACCGGCACGTGCCGGACACGGTCGACCTGGAGGACTACGTCAACTCCCGTGCCGTACGCGCCAAGGGACCGGCGTCGGCGGGCGGGGTGGCCGCCGCCCGCGGGCTCGCCGGGATGTACGCGGCGGCGATCAGCGAGGTGGACGGGCGGCCGCCGCTGCTGAAGCCGGACACGGTCGCCGAGGTGGGGCAGATCCACTCCGTCGGCTACGACCTGGTGGCCCGGGCGCACAAGTCGTACGGCCTCGGTTTCCAGGCCACGGCGGACACCTGGCACCCGTTCCTCGGGGCGGGTGCCTTCGGGCACAGCGGGGCGGGCGGTTCACAGGCGTTCGCCGATCCGCGCAGCGGCCTCGCGTACGGGTACACGCGGCGCCGGCTGGCGTTCCCGGGCGGGGCGGCGCCGGAGAACGAGCGGCTGGTGTCCGCCGTCCACCGGGCGGCCCTCGCGATGTGACGGACGCGCACGACCCGCCGGCGGAGGCCGCACCCCACGTCCGGGGGTGCGGCCTCCGGCGTGTCCGGGA
Organism: Streptomyces sp. NPDC043878; assembly: GCF_056435735.1. Classification (NCBI taxonomy): domain Bacteria; kingdom Bacillati; phylum Actinomycetota; class Actinomycetes; order Kitasatosporales; family Streptomycetaceae; genus Streptomyces; species Streptomyces sp. NPDC043878. Next base: position 104,182 of record NZ_JBWKDW010000030.1, on the reverse strand, counting down.
GTGCGGCCTCCGGAATGTCCGGGAGCGCGGCCTCCGGAATGTCCGGGGCCGGGACGGATGTCAGAGCTTGACGATCATCTTCCCGGTGTTGTCGCCGCGCAGGACGCCGAGGAACGCCTCCAGGGTGTTGTCGATGCCCTCGACGACCGTCTCGCGGTACTTGAGCTCGCCGGAGCGGACCCAGGAGCCGACCTCCTCGACGAACTGCGGCTGCAGGTCGTAGTGGTCGCCGACGAGCAAGCCCTCGATACGGCCGCGGGTCTGGATCAACCGGGCGAGGTTCCTGGGGCCCGGGGCGGCCTCGGTGTTGTTGTAGACCGAGATCATGCCGCAGACCGCGATGCGGCCCTTCAGGTTGAGGGAGCCGATGGCGGCTTCCAGGTGGTCGCCGCCGACGTTGTCGAAGTAGACGTCGACGCCGTCCGGGGCGGCCTCGCGGAGCTGGCCGCCGACCGGGCCGTTCTTGTAGTTGAAGGCCGCGTCGAAGCCGTACTCCTCCACCAGGAGCTTGACCTTCTCGTCGGAGCCGGCCGAGCCGATGACCCGGGAGGCGCCCTTCAGCCTGGCGATCTGGCCGACCTGGCTGCCCACCGCGCCGGCCGCGCCGGACACGAAGACGGAGTCACCCTCCTTGAAGGAGGCGGTGCGCAGGAGACCGGCGTAGGCGGTGAGGCCGGTCATGCCGAGGACGCCGAGGTACGTCGACAGGGGCGCGGCGTCGGGGTCGACCTTGACGGCCTGCCGGGCGTCGACCGTGGCGTACTCGCGCCAGCCGCCGAAGTGCAGCACGTGGTCGCCCGGCGCGATGCCCTCGGCGTCCGAGGCGACGACCTCGCCCACGGCACCGCCCTGCATGGCCTTGCCCAGCTCGTAGGGGGCGACGTACGACTTGGCGGCGCTCATCCGGCCGCGCATGTACGGGTCGACGGAGAGGTACGCGTTGCGGACCAGGACCTCACCGGGGCCGGGTCGCCGGATCTCCGCTTCGACCAGGGAGAAGTCCTCGGGCTTGGGCCAGCCGACCGGGCGGGCGGCGAGGTGCCATTCACGGCCGGCGGCGGGGAGTGTGGGGGTGTCGGTCATGGGAGCGCCTTTCCGGGCCGGCCCCTGGGGCTCGGCCAAAATACTTCAGTACCTGAAACAACCATGCTCTTGAATATTTCAGGATGTCAAGTAAGCGGGTATCCTGGACGTCATGGCCACACCTCGGCACACCGCCCGCACCGACCCCCTGACCATGGAAGTCGTCGAACTCATCGGTGACGTCGTGGCCCGTTTCTACGAGGACTACGAGGAGGCCGCCGCAGAGCACACGCTGACCGGCGCGCAGGCGCGGCTCCTCAGTCTGCTGTCCCTGGAACCGCTGCCCATGCGCAAGCTGGCCCGGAAACTGAAGTGCGAGCCGTCGAACGTCACGGGCATCGTGGACCGGCTGGAGTCCCGCGGCCTGGTGGAACGCCGGCCGGACCCCACCGACCGGCGCGTCAAGGTGGCCGCGGCGACGGACGAGGGCCGCCGGATCGCCCGGGACCTGCGCGAGGGCCTCCGCTTCGCCCGCGAGCCCCTGGCGGGCCTGTCGGCCGACGAACGCCGGTCCCTGCGGGATCTCCTACGCCGGATGCTGGCACCGTGAGACGCGGCTTCCGTCACCGTCGGGCGGGGGCGGTGCGCCGGGGCGGGCGGGGCGGTGTACCCGGGGGCGGTCACAGCGGCACGCCCGGGGCGGTCTGAGCGGCACGCCGGGGCGGTCGTAGGGGCACGCCGGGGCGGGGTTGGAACGGCCCGGCCCGGTCGGTCGCAGTGGCACCTCCGGGGCGGTCGTAGCGGCACGCCAGGGGGGTCGTTAGCGGCACGCCGGGGGGTTGGAACGGCACGACCTGCCCAGTCGGTCGCAGCGGCCCGCCCGGGGCAGTCGCAGCGGCACGCCCGGGGCGGGGACGGCCGCCCCGTGAGGCCGACCCGAGTCGGGGCGAAGGGCACCCGGTCCCACCCGGGTCCGGCCCGGCCCCGCCTCATGGCCTGACGCAGCGGCACGACGATCCCGGTGCGACACCGTGGGTGCACGACGGGGACGACGGGGACGACGCAATGTGCGTGCACGACAACCCCGGGGACGACGCCGTGTGCGCGCACCGCGGCGTGCGTCCGCGCCGCCGGACTCCTACCCGGCGCCGCCCGGCGCGCGTGTCAGCCGCACCACCACAGGAAGCGGTCACAGGTCTCCGACGGGCTCGGGTCGGGGGTCGGGGCGGCCGTCGTCGGGGTGGGCGTCGGGGTCGGGGTGGAGGCCGGGGCGGTCGTCTCCGGGGCCGGGGCGGACGCGCCCGGGTCCGTGCCAGTCGTCGCCGACTGCGAGCCCGACGCGCCGACGACCGCGCTCGCCGAGTCCTCGGCCTTGGCGGACTTCGAGGCCGACGGGGACGCGGACGCGGACGGTGCGGCCGACTTCGACGCTCCTGCGGTGCCGCCGGACCCGTCGTCGAGCGGCCGCGCCGTCTCACCGGCCTTCGGCGACGCCCCGCCGTCCGCCGACGCGTCCCCGGCGGCCGCGGGTGTCGGTGTCGAGCCCGGCGCGTCGAGGCCCAGTTCCGCGAGGCTCAGTCCGCCGGCCGCCAGCACGAAGCCCGCGGCGACCAGCAGGGTCCGGCGCCGGCGACGCCTGTGGGCGGCCGCTTTGCGGTCGCGACGGCCCGCGCCGCCCTCGGCGCCCCCGGCGTCCCGGTCCTCGTCGTCCGTACCGCCGTCGGTGTCCGGGCCCTCCACGGCGTGCTCGGCGAGCGCGAGTTCCCCGGTGTCCCGGTGATCCCGCCCCCGGCCGCCCCGGCCGTGCGCCCGGCGGGCGGCCGCCCGACCGCCGACCGGTTCGGCCTCCGGCCCGCTCTCGTGCCGACCCGCGGCGTCGCCGGCTCCGTCCACAGCGCCGTCGTGGACGGCCTCCGGCGGCTCACCGGGTTCGCTTCCGTACACACCGTCCGGGCCACCGGACGTACCCGCGGAAGCGCCGTCTCGCGCCCCGCCGGCCATGCCGTACGCGCCAACCGCACCGCCCTGCCCACCGGGAGCGTCGTACCCGCCGACCGCATCACCCTGCCCACCCATAGCGTCGTACGCGGCGGGCTCATGGGCACCGCCGCCATACGCACCGCCGCCATAGGCGCCATATCCACCGTCACCGTACGGACCGCCGTACGCACCGGTGCCATACCCGTCCCCCGCCTCCCCGGCCGGGCCCGGTCCGCGGTGGGGGTGGTCGACGGGCGCGCCGCATCCCGGGCAGGCGAGGGCGCCGTTGAGGTGCCGTCGGCACGGGTCGCAGTAGTTCATGACGCGGGAAGACTAGGTTCCGCGCCGGTCTCGTTCCTAGGCACGGCTGTGAAAGTTGTGTGGGGAAGCGGCCGTACGGGCCGCAGAATCGGTGGTCGGGCGCCACATTTCCCCGCCAACCCACGGCATCCGGCGCCTATCGGCCGCCACCCTCCCGAGCCCGCCGAAACCGCTCCTGAAAGCGCTTTCGAAACACTTGCCGAAAGCGATATCCGTTCGACCCATTGACACCCCCCTCACACCGTCCTTACTGTCACGCCAGCATTTCGAACGTGTGACGAAATCTCGAACACACGCAAACGAGCCGACGAAGCAGCGAGGGGCGACTGGCGTGCGCATCACCGGAATCAGCACACACGTGGTCGGGACGCCGTGGCGCAACCTGACCTACGTACAGGTGCACACCGACGAGGGAATCACTGGAGTCGGCGAGACCCGGATGCTGGGTCACACCGACGCGCTGGTCGGCTACCTCCAGGAGGCGCAGACCAACCACATTCTCGGCTCCGACCCGTTCGCTGTCGAGGACCTCGTCCGGCGGATGAAGTACGGCGACTACGGGCGGGCCGGCGAGATCGTCATGTCCGGCATCGCCGTCATCGAGATGGCCTGCTGGGACATCAAGGGCAAGGCCCTCGGCGTGCCCGTGTGGCAGCTCCTCGGCGGCAAGGTGACCGACAAGGTCAAGGCGTACGCCAACGGCTGGTACACCACCGAGCGGACCCCGGAGGCCTACCACAAGGCCGCTCAGGGCGTGATGGAGCGCGGATACCGGGCGCTCAAGATCGACCCCTTCGGCACCGGCCACTTCGAGCTGGACCACGAGCAGACCCTCTACGCCGTGTCGCTGATCGAGGCGGTGCGCGACGCGATCGGCCCCGACGCCGAGCTGATGCTGGAGATGCACGGCCGCTTCTCCCCCGCCACCGCCGTCCGGCTGGCGCACGAGCTCGCGCCGTTCAAGCCGGCCTGGCTGGAGGAGCCGTGCCCGCCGGAGAACCTGAAGGCGCTGGAGAAGGTCGCCGCCAAGGTCGACATCCCGGTCGCCACCGGTGAGCGGATCCACGACCGCATCGAGTTCCGGGAGCTCTTCGAGAGCCAGGCCGTGGACATCATCCAGCCGGACGTCGGTCACATCGGCGGCATCTGGGAGACCCGCAAGCTGGCCGCCACCGCCGAGACGCACTACGTGCTGGTGGCCCCGCACAACGTCGGCGGCCCGGTTCTGACCTCGGCGTCCCTCCAGGTCGGCTTCACCAGCCCGAACTTCAAGATCCTGGAACACTTCAACGACTTCGCGGACGCGGAGATCAAGAAGGTCGTCAAGGGCGCCCCGGAGGTCAACCCGGAGGACGGCTGCTTCCACCTCTCCGACGCCCCCGGGCTCGGCGTGGAGCTCGACGTCGACGCGGCGGCCGAGTTCCCGCAGCAGCAGGCCCGGTTCGACCTGTGGGCCGAGGGCTGGGAGCAGCGCAAGCCGAAGGGCACCCAGCGGTGAGCAACGCCGTCGTCGTGGAGGCGCCCGGCGAGCACCGGCTGGCGGCGCACACGCCCCGCGAGCCGGCCGCGGGCGAGGCCCTCGTACGGGTGCACGCGGTGGGGATCTGCGGCAGCGACCGCGAGGTCTACCAGGGCAACCGGCCCGAGGGATACGTCCGTTACCCGCTCACCCCGGGCCACGAGTGGTCCGGGACCGTGACGGCCGTCGGCGCGGGGGTGCCCGACTCGCTCGTCGGGCGCAAGGTCGTCGGCGAGGGCTTCCGCAACTGCCAGGTGTGCGACCGCTGCCACGCGGGCGAGACCACCCTGTGCACGGCGGGGTACGAGGAGACCGGGTTCACCCAGCCCGGTGCCATGGCGACCACGCTCACCCTGCCGGCCCGGCTGCTGCACGTCCTGCCGGACGACGCCGACCTGACGGCGGCCGCCCTGCTGGAGCCGGCCGCCTGTATCGCGGCCGCGGCGATCAAGGCGAACGCCCGGCCCGGTGAGCGGGTCGCGGTCGTGGGCACCGGGACGCTCGGGATGTTCGCCGTGCAGTTCCTCAAGGCCGGCTCCCCCGCCGAACTGCTGGTCGTCGGCACCCGGTCCGACCGGGCGGAGCTGTCGAAGCGGTTCGGGGCCACGGACTTCCGCACCAGGGACCAGGATCTCCCCGACGACTTCGACGTCGTCATCGAGACCGCCGGATCCGCGTCCGCCGCGCGCACCGCGGCCTCCCTGCTCAGGCGCGGCGGACGCCTGGTCCTGACGGGTATCCCGGCGCCGGGAGCCGAGGGCCTCGACCCGACGGACCTGGTGGTACGGCAGCTGGAGGTGCACACCGTGTTCGGGGCACCGCCGGACGCCTGGGCGCACACGGTGCGGGTGTTCGGCGCCGGGTTGCTCGACCCGCTGCCCCTGGTCACGCACGAACTGCCGTTGGACGGGTTCCCCGAGGCCATCGAGCTGGTGGGGTCCGGCGATCCGAAGGTCGGCAAGGTGCTGCTCCGGCCGTAGGAAGCCCCCAGTCGTACGCCGGTACGGGGGCGACCTGACGGCCTCCGTGCCGGCGTACACCACGTCTTTCCATGCCCCGAGCCGCGAACTTTGTCCGAAATACCGAACCAGAAGGACAGCTTGTGACCGACGCTTCCGCCACGGCAGCCCGCCGGCCCGGTGAGCAGGCCCTCACCGCCCTCGGCCTGGGCGCGCCCGCCCTCGACCCCGCCGACGCCTCGCCGCACACCTTCCCCGGCGGCGGCCGCTGGCGCACCGAGATCCCCTCGTGCGAGGGTCCCGAAGCGCTGGCCGTGATCCTCAAGGAGTCCTCCCGCCTCGACGTGCCGATCCACCGGATCAGCCAGGGCAGCGGGGTGTGGATGCTCAGCGACGCCGAGATCACCGAGATGGTCGAGGCGACCGCCGAACGCGACATCGAGCTCTGCCTGTTCACCGGTCCGCGCGGCACGTGGGACATCGGCGGCTCGACGCGCACCGACTCACGCGGCGGGGGACTCCGGGCCCGGGGGCACGACGCCGTCGCCGGCTGCGTCGAAGACGCCCTGCGGGCGACGGAGTTGGGCGTCAAGTGCCTGCTCGTGGCCGACGAGGGCGTGCTGTGGACCCTGCACCGGGCGCGGGCCGCCGGGATCATCCCCGCCGACACGACCCTGAAGGTGTCGGCGCTGATCGGGCCGGTCAACCCGGCCGCGTACGCGGTTTACGAGCGGCTCGGCGCCGACTCCGTCAACGTGCCCAGCGACCTGACGCTGGATCACCTCACTGAGATAAGACGGCAGTCGGCCGCCCCCATGGACATGTACATCGAGGCCCCCGACGACCTCGGCGGCTACATCCGGATGTACGAGGTCGCCGAGCTGATCCGGCGCGGCGCACCGCTGTACCTGAAGTTCGGCCTGTCCAAGGCGCCCGCGATCTACCCGTACGGACACCATCTGCGGGACATCACCCTGGCCACCGCCAGGGAGCGGGTGCGGCGTGGACGGCTCGCCCTCGATCTGCTCCAACGGCACGGAGCGGACACCGAGATGGCGCCGCTCGGCTCCCGGCTGCCCGGCGAACTGAACAGGTTCGACGCCGGGTCATAACGTTCCGGAAACCTTGCTTCACAGAAGACGACACACCCGCGCACAATCCAACACACCGCTCCTCGGTCTTTCCCGGCTCACCCTCGACGGTGACCGCGCATCGCGAGACCGAGCCCTGCACACACATCAAGGATGATGATCATGCGTAACCGCAGAGCCGCCCTCGCCGCGATAGCCGGAGCAGCCTCCCTCGCCCTCACCCTGTCCGCCTGCGGCCAGAGCGGCGAAGGCGGCAGCAAGGAGGAGAAGGGCGACGCCAAGGGCGGCACGATCGGCATCGCGATGCCGACCAAGTCCTCCGAGCGCTGGATCACCGACGGCGCCAACGTCGAGAAGGACCTCAAGGCCAAGGGCTACAAGACCAAGCTGGTCTTCGGCGAGGACGACCCCGACCAGCAGGTCTCGCAGATCGAGAACCTGATCACGCAGGGCGTCAAGGCGCTGATCGTCGCCGCGATCGACAACAAGTCCCTGGGCAACGTGCTCCAGCAGGCCGCCGACGCCCACATCCCGGTCATCTCCTACGACCGTCTCATCCTCGGCACGAAGAACGTCGACTACTACGCGTCCTTCGACAACGAGAAGGTCGGCAAGCTCCAGGCCACGTACATCGTCGACAAGCTCGGCCTGAAGAGCGGCAAGGGCCCGTTCAACATCGAGCTGTTCGCCGGCTCCAACGACGACAACAACACCAAGTACTTCTTCAACGGCGCGATGAGCGTCCTGAAGCCGTACATCGACAGCAAGAAGCTGGTCGTCAAGTCCGGTCAGACCGAGCTCACCAAGGTCACCACCCTGCGCTGGGACGGCGCCACCGCCCAGAAGCGGATGGAGGACATCCTCACCTCGACGTACACGAGCGGCAGGGTCGACGCGGTCCTCTCGCCGTACGACGGCATCTCCATCGGCATCCTCGCCGCGCTGAAGTCGGACGGCTACGGCAGCAAGGCCAAGCCGCTGCCGGTCATCTCCGGCCAGGACGCGGAGCTGGCCTCGGTGAAGTCGATCATCGCCGGCGAACAGTCGATGACCGTCTACAAGGACCTCCGCAAGCTCGCCAAGGTCGCCACGGACATGGTCGACGCCTCCCTGAACGGCAAGAAGCCCGAGATCAACGACACCAAGTCGTACGACAACGGCACCAAGGTCGTCCCCGCCTACCTGCTGCAGCCCGTCAGCGTCGACAAGAGCAACTACGAGAAGGAGCTCGTCGAGGGCGGCTACTACACGGCGGACCAGCTCAAGTAAGCGTCGGCCCTTAAGGATTGGAAGGCACGACCATGGCGGGACCCGTCCTGGAAATGCGCTCGATCGTCAAGACCTTTCCCGGTGTCAAAGCGCTCTCGGACGTCACACTGACCGTCCGTCAGGGCGAGGTCCACGCCATCTGCGGCGAGAACGGCGCCGGGAAGTCCACCTTGATGAAGGTGCTCTCCGGCGTCCATCCGCACGGAAGCTACGAGGGCGACATCCTCTTCGAGGGAGAGGTCGTCCAGTTCAAGGACATCCGGGCGAGCGAGCAGCACGGCATCGTCATCATCCACCAGGAGCTGGCGCTGTCGCCGTACCTCTCCCTCGCGGAGAACATCTTCCTCGGCAACGAGCACGCCAAGGGCGGGTTCATCGACTGGAGGCAGACCCTGGGGCACGCCACGGAGCTGCTGCGCCGGGTCGGTCTGACCGACCACCCGGAGACCCGTGTCGCCGACATCGGCGTGGGCAAGCAACAGCTCGTGGAGATCGCGAAGGCCCTGTCGAAGAAGGTGAAGCTCCTCATCCTCGACGAGCCGACGGCGGCGCTGAACGACGAGGACAGCGACAAACTCCTCGATCTGATCCTGGAGCTGAAGAACCAGGGCATCACCTCGATCATCATCTCCCACAAGCTCAACGAGATCCGCAAGGTGGCGGACTCGGTGACGATCATCCGCGACGGGCACTCCATCGAGACGCTCGACGTGAAGTCGGCGGAGACGACCGAGGACCGGATCATCAGCGGCATGGTGGGCCGCGACCTCGACCACCGCTTCCCCGAGCGCACCCCGCACGAGCCGGAGAAGGGCGCGGCCCCGGCCCTGGAGATCCGCGACTGGACCGTGCACCACCCGATCGACCAGCAGCGCAAGGTCGTCGACGACGTGTCCATCCAGGTGCGGCGCGGGGAGATCGTCGGCATCGCGGGCCTGATGGGCGCCGGCCGCACCGAGCTCGCGATGAGCGTCTTCGGGCGCTCCTACGGCCGGTACGCGGGCGGCACGGTCCTCAAGGACGGCACGGAGATCCGGACGAAGACCGTCGCGGAGGCGGTCGCCCACGGCATCGCCTACGTCACGGAGGACCGCAAGCACTACGGCCTCAACCTCATCGACACGATCAACCGCAACATCTCGCTCACCGCACTGGGCAAGGTGGCCAAGCGCGGCGTCGTCGACGAGCACGAGGAGCGGCAGGTCTCCGAGGGCTTCCGCAAGTCCATGAACATCAAGGCCCCGACCGTCTTCGAGCCGGTCGGCAAGCTGTCCGGCGGCAACCAGCAGAAGGTCGTCCTCAGCAAGTGGATCTTCGCGGGTCCCGACGTGCTGATCCTGGACGAGCCGACGCGCGGCATCGACGTCGGCGCCAAGTACGAGATCTACACGGTCATCGACCAGCTGGCCGCCCAGGGCAAGGCGGTCGTCTTCATCTCCTCCGAGCTGCCCGAACTGCTCGGCATGTGCGACCGCATCTACACCATGGCCGCCGGGCGGCTCACGGGCGAGTTCCCCCGCGCCGAGGCCACGCAGGAAGTGCTGATGCGTCAGATGACGAAGGACAAAGAGGTATCGCGATGAGCACCGATGTGACCAAGAGCCCGGCCGCCGCGCCGCCCGGCAAGAGTGGTGGGTCGGCCTCCGGCGGCGGACTGCTCCAGCTGGTACTGGACGGTCTGCGCCGCAACATGCGCCAGTACGGCATGCTGATCGCCCTCGGTCTGATCGTGATCCTGTTCCAGGTGTGGACCGGCGGCGACCTGCTGCTGCCGCGCAACGTCTCCAACCTGGTGCTCCAGAACAGCTACATCCTGATCCTCGCGATCGGCATGATGCTGGTGATCATCGCGGGGCACATCGACCTGTCGGTCGGCTCCCTCACGGCGTTCACCGGGGCCTTCGCGGCCGTGCTGACGGTGCAACACGATGTGGCGTGGCCCCTCGCACTGCTGCTGTGCCTGGTCATCGGCGCGGCGGCGGGCGCGGCGCAGGGCTTCCTGATCGCCTACCTCGGCATACCCTCCTTCATCGTCACCCTCGCGGGCATGCTGATCTTCCGTGGTCTGACGGAGATGCTCCTGAAGGGCCAGACCCTCGGCCCCTTCCCGGACGGCCTGCAGAAGATGGGCAACGGCTTCCTGCCGGCGGTCGGCCCGAACACCAACTACCACAACCTCACGCTGCTGCTGGGCTTCACGCTGATCGCCTTCTCGATCGTCCAGGAGGTCCGTGACCGCAAGCGGCAGCAGGAGTTCGCCCTCGAAGTGGCGCCCAGGAACCTCTTCCTGCTCAAGCTCGTCGCCATCGTCGCCGCGATCCTCACGGTCACGATGCTGCTCGCCAGCTACAAGGGCGCGCCGATCATCCTGATCGTCCTGGCCCTGCTGGTGGTCGGCTACGGCTACGTCATGCGCAACGCCGTCTTCGGCCGTCACATCTACGCGATCGGCGGCAACCTGCCGGCGGCGAAGCTGTCCGGCGTCAAGGACAAGAAGGTCACCTTCCTCGTCTTCCTGAACATGGGCGTGCTCGCGGCCCTGGCGGGCATGGTGGTCGCCGCCCGTCTGAACGCGGCCTCACCGAAGGCGGGCCTCAGCTTCGAACTCGAGGCGATCGCCTCGTCGTTCATCGGTGGCGCGTCCATGAGCGGCGGTGTGGGTACCGTCCTCGGCGCGATCATCGGTGGTCTGGTCCTCGGTGTGCTGAACAACGGCATGAACCTCCTCAGTGTCGGCACCGACTGGCAACAGGTCATCAAGGGCCTGGCCCTGTTGGCGGCAGTCGGCTTCGACGTGTGGAACAAGCGCAAGTCCGGTTCGTAAGTCAGCTCGGGGCCCTGCCGGACGGCAGGGCCCCTCCAGTTGGGCGAGTGAGCCGCAGGGGCACGTCGGCTGGAGTGCCCCGGAGGCGAACCGACCTCAAAAAAGGGAGAGCCGCACATGGAACTGAACAGACGTACGGTCATCGCGGGTGCCGCGGCAGCGGGAGTCGCCGCGACCGCACTCGGCGGAACGGCACACGCCACGGGCGGCGGGACGCCGGTGAAGTCGCTCTTCGGCAAGCTCGCCGACGGCACGAAGGTCTACCGCTGGTCGCTGGCCAACGGCGGCACGAGGCTCAAGGTCCTGTCCTACGGCGGCATCGTCCAGTCCCTGGAGATCCCCGACCGGCACGGCAGGTACAAGAACGTGTCGCTGGGCTTCGACAACATCGAGGACTACGTCGCGAAGACCCCGTACTTCGGCGCGCTGATCGGCCGCTACGGCAACCGCATCGCGAAGGGGCAGTTCACCCTCGACGGCAAGAGCTACCAGCTCTCCGTCAACGACGGGGTGAACAGCCTGCACGGCGGCGCCAAGGGCTTCGACAAGCACGTCTGGGACGTCGAGCCGTTCACCAGGGGCTCCGACGTCGGCCTGCACCTGCACTACACGAGCGTCGACGGGGAGATGGGCTACCCGGGCACGCTCAAGGTGAGGGTGACGTACACCCTGACCCGGCACGGCGACTGGCGCATCGACTACGCGGCCACCACCGACAAGGCCACGGTCGTCAACCTGACCAGCCACGTCTACTGGAACCTGGCCGGCGAGGGCAGCGGCTCGATCTACGACCACGAGCTGAAGATCGCCGCCGCCCGCTACACGCCCGTCGACTCGGGGCTGATCCCCACCGGTGAGCTGGCGAAGGTCGCGGGCACCCCGTTCGACTTCCGGCACACCAAGGCCGTCGGCGAGGACATCCGGGTCGCCAACCAGCAGCTGCTCTACGGCAAGGGCATCGACCACAACTGGGTCCTCGACAAGGGCATCACCGGCAAGCCCGAACACGTCGCGACCCTGCGTGACCCGTCCTCCGGCCGCACCCTGAAGATCGCGACCACCGAGCCGGGACTTCAGTTCTACTCCGGCAACTTCCTCGACGGCACGCTCGTCGGCACCGGCGGCCACATCTACCGCCAGGGCGACGCCCTCTGCCTGGAGACGCAGCACTTCCCGGACTCGCCGAACCACCCGTCGTTCCCGTCGACGGTGTTGCGGCCGGGGCAGACGTACCGGACGACCACGGTGCACACGTTCGGCGCGTAACGCTCCGCCCGGGGCGTGGGGAGCGGGCCCGTTGGGGCGGTCGCGCCGTTCCCCGCGCCCCTGTTCGCATGCGCGGCCGTAGGTTCGTCGTGGCTGGTCGCGCCGGTGCCCGCGCCCCTCAGGAGCGCCCTTCGGGGCGCTCCTGAGGCGTCTTCGGGGCGTGTCTCCCGGGGGCGCCGGGAGCGGGCGGACGGTGAAGTGAAGCAGTGGGTTCCATAACTCACACCACTTTCACACGGGTTGAACGGCGCCACGGCCGCCTCCGTATCTAACAGCGGCCCGTGCTCCCCCGCACGGGCCACCCAGACGACGGGCCCGGTCGTCCCCGCCGGGCCCGCCCCCTACGGAGGCTCCAATTGGCTGACAACGTCACCTCGCTGTTTCGCAGCACAGCGGCGCACAGCCCGTCGATGGCGGCGCTGACGCGTGAAGGCGACGGGTCCGGCCCGGTGGACTTCTGCATCCCCTGCAACCCGTACTTCCCCACCCCCGCCATGTTCGACGAGATGTCGGCCAGACTGCGGGACATCATCACGTACTACCCGAGCGGCGCCGACACGATCACGGCCGAGCTGTGCAACCTGCTCCAGCTTCCCCCGCAGTGCGTGGCGATGGGCAACGGCTCCACGGAGCTGATCACCTGGATCGACCACCTGCTGGTGCGCGAGTCCCTCGCCATCCCCGTCCCCACCTTCGGCCGCTGGACCGACCAGCCGATGGAGACCGGCAAGCGGGTCGACATGTTCCCACTCCAGGAGTCCGGCGGGTTCGCGCTCGACCTCGCGCAGTACGCCGACTTCATCCGCGCGCGCGGCACCCGCGTCGCCGTCATCTGCAACCCGAACAACCCCGACGGCGGCTTTCTGCACAAGCAGGCCCTCGTGCAGTTCATGGACGCGATGGCCGACCTGGACCTGATCGTCATCGACGAGTCGTTCCTGGAGTTCGCAGACGCCGAGGTCGAACCGAGCGTCGTGCAGGAGGCGATGCTGCGGCCCAACGTCATCGTGCTGCGCAGCCTCGGCAAGAACTTCGGCCTGCACGGCATCCGGTTCGGCTACCTCGTCGCCAACCCCTCCCTCGCGGGCCGGGTCCGCTCCATGCTCCCGAAGTGGAACCTCAACTCCTTCGCGGAGTACGTGGTGTTCATGCTCAGGGAGCACGGCGCCGAGTACGCGCAGAGCCTGCAGCAGGTGCGCCGTGACCGCCTGGACATGGCGAGCCAGCTGTCCTCACTGCCCGGTCTGACGGTCTACCCGTCGCAGGGCAACTTCCTCTTCGTCCGCCTCCCCGTGGGCGCGGAGGGCACCGTGGTCCGCGACCGGCTGCTCACCGAGCACCGCATCCTGGTCCGCGAGTGCGGCAACAAGATCGGCTCGTCCAGCCGCTTCCTGAGACTCGTGGTGCGTCCCCAGGTGGACGTCCGTCGCCTGGTGTCCGGCCTGGAACAGGTGCTCTACGGGACCAGGAGGGGAGCCGCCGTGCCCGAGCCGGCTACAGGGACCAGCTACAGCTCGGGCACGGCGGCCGTCGACCGGCTCGTCAGCGCCACCAACGGGGCCGGGATGCACAACCTCGCCGCCCAGGCCGTCGGGGCGGCGCCCGGCATGCCGGGCCTGACGGCCGCGCCGGCCGCCGCGGCGCCCCTGCCGGCGGCGGCGCAGATGTCCCAGCTCGCGATGATGGCCCAGATGGCGCAGAGCCAGCCGGGCCGGATCCCGCAGCCGGGCCAGACCGGCGGGGCGGGCATACCGATGCCGGCGCCGGCCGTGATCCAGGAGGCCCCCCAGCCCGTCGGCTACCCGGCCCCCGCCCCGATGGCCGCCCCCGCGCCGATGCCGGCCCAGATGCCGCCGACCCGGATGCCCACGCCGCCGCCGACCCGGATGCCCACGCCGCCGCCGGCCCCGATGCCGACCCCGCCGCCCATGCAGATGCCGGCCCCCGCTCCCGTCGCCGCGCCGCTTCCGGCCGCAGCCGCGATGACCGGGCCGACCCCGCCCGGGGTCCCCGCGCGCGGGGGTCTCACGGCCGCCCAGGTACGCGGCACCACCGGCCCGCCCGGCTCCCCGGGCGACCTGGCCCCGGCCCCGGCGACCGGCTGGCCCAACGCCCAGAACTGGCCGAACGCGGCGGGCATGGGCCAGGCAGGCTGACCGGGCCCCCACCCCGACGCCCGACCGGACCGGTGACGGCTGACACCCGGCGGAGAACAGCGACCGGCCGACGCCGACCGGCGAACGGCTACCGGCTGGTGGCGAGCGGCTGACGCCGAGCGGTGACCGACGAAGGGCAAACGGCGGACGGCGAGCGGCTGACGCCGAGTGGCGAAGGGCGACCGGGCGACCAACTGACGCCGAGCGACGACCGGCGACCCGGCGCCCTGGCGACCCGGGGCCCAGGCGCCCTGGTGACCTGGCGACCTGCCGACCCGGCGACCCGGCGACCAACGACGCCGAGCAGCGGGCGGCGAGCGACAAACGCCGAGCGGCGACCGGCTCACCGCCGCTCACCGCTCAGGCCGGTCGCAGACCGACACCCCCGGCCGGATTCGGCCGGGTCACAAGCCGCCGTACCCCTCAACCGCCGACACGGCTCGTGCCCCGGCCGCATACGCGGCTCGTGCCCGGAGCGCGGACCCGGCTCAGGCCTCGGCCACCGTCGGCTCCGCGCCGAACTCCTTGTTCAGCCGGTCGGACCAGTCCGCGTCCGCGAGGCCCGCGCCGACGAGGACGTCCCGCCAGTCCTCCCTGGCCGACTGCACCGCGTCGAGGAGCCGGTCCACGCGGCCCCTTCCGCACAGGAGCGTGGCGGCGGCGATCCGTTCCTTGTCCTCTCTGTCCCCTCTGTCGTTCAGGTGCGTGACGAGTTGGGCGAGCAGTGCCTCGACCACCTGTCCGTCCCGTTCGGGGTAGTCCTCGGAGATCCGTCGTCTGACGCGTGCGGTCAGCCCCATCCACATCCCTCCACAGCTCTAGGGCTCGCCACGCTACCCCGCTCCCGCCGCCAGACCCGGGAACCACCGGCCGGTCGCGGCGGCGGTCGCCGCCCACGCCCGGTCGGCCGCGTGAGACTGGCTTCCGCTCGACTTGACGATCTGTCACTTTGCCCGGCTGACAGCTGACCGACAGCATCCGCCCCTAGGGTGCCGTGTTCATGACAGACACCACAGGATCGACCCCGATCGGGCGCCGCACCGTACTGATCGCCACCGGCGCCACGGCCGCCGCCCTGGCCGTCGGCGCCGCCGCGCCCGAGGCCCCCGCCGCCGACGCGGCACCCGCCGCTGCCGCCGCCGTCTGCACCCTCACGAAGGAGATGACCGAAGGCCCCTACCACCTCGACGGCCAGTACGTCCGCGCCGACGTCACCGAAGGCAAGCCGGGCGCCCCGCTCAAGCTGACCCTCACGGTCGTCGACGACGACACCTGCGTCCCCCTGAGCAACGCGCTCGTGGAGATCTGGCACTGCGACGCGCTCGGCGAGTACTCCGGCTTCGTCGGCAACAACGGCCACAACGAAGCCGACGACGGCACCTTCCTGCGCGGCGGCGTGCTGACGGACTCGGCCGGCGTCGCGAGCATCACCACGGTCTACCCCGGCTGGTACCGCGGCCGCTGCGTGCACATCCACGTCAAGGTGCACACGAACGTCACGCTGACCTCGGACGGTTCGTGGACCGGCGGCCAGGAACTGCACACCGGACAGCTCTTCTTCAACGAGACGGTCACCGCCAGGATCGCCGCGCTGTCGCCGTACTCGACCAACAGGGTCACCCGCACCACGCTCGCCCAGGACGGCATCTACGACGAGGGCGGCGCCGCCTCCGGCCTGCTCACCCTCACCGCCCTCGGCAGCTCGGCCTCGTCGGGCTACGCGGGCACGCTCACCCTGGGCGTGGAGCGGAGCTGAACAAGGTCCCGGGAGGCCGCCCGCCACGCGCGTGGTCTCCCGGGACCCCGGCCGTCAGGACTCGGGGCACTCCTTCCACGCCATGTGGTAGACGGTGCTGATGTCACCGTCGGTCGAGTCCATCGTCATGAAACTGACCTTGCCGGGCGACTGGCTGCCGGCGGTCACCCGGAGCTCGGTGTTGATGTTGAAGTTGCGCTGGACCCCACAGGGGGCCCAGACCAGCTGGGCCCAGTCCGTGGTGTCGGTGGCCTGCCAGTTGTCGTTGTAGGGGCCGTTGAAGGGGTGGGTCTTGGCCGCCGTGTTCGAGGAGCCCTGGAAGTAGTACGAGGCTCTCTGGGTGCCGTTCGCGCCAGACTGGAGCGCGGCGAAGCCGCGGTAGTCGGCACTGGCGATGGCGTAGGTGAAGCCCTGGGGGACGTGGACGATCAGGTTGAGCTGGCAGTTCTTGCGGAACGCCGTGGGGTCGGAGTTGCCGCCGGCCTGGGCGAGGTAGTCGCTGTAGGTCACGGTGAAGGCGGTGTTGTCCTCGGAGACGGCGACCGCCGCGGTGCCTTGCGGACAGCCGGAGCCGTTCACCGTGGCGACCTTGATGACGATCTTGTCCGGAGGCGGGTCCTCGAACCCGCCCGAGGGGTTGTGCGCGGGGAGCGCGGTGGTGAGCAGAGCGGCGATCGCTCCGCTCAGCAGGAGTCCACCGGTCATGGTCTCTCCTAGTGGGTTGGGGGGTGGCTGCGCCCCCGGCCTCTGGAGAACCTGTGAGGATTCTGTGAAGCGGGGGGCGATCGCAGCGTAGGGAGCCGCAGCCGGGACGGGCAGGGCGAACTCCGGCCATTCACAGACGCGGATTTCACAGCCCGCGAACTTGGTTGAAAGCAGCGGGCATTGGCGGGCGAAACTCCGGATCGTTCACAGCCGCACACCGGGCGGCCGTCAGGAGTCGGCCCGCTCGGCATCGCCGGGACGGTGGCGTCCGGCGCCGTCGCGTCTTCACCGACGCGGGCGGCGGCCCGGCGTGAGGATCGTCACGGGTTCTCCCACGCGGCCGGTTCGGCGGCCAGCCGCCGTACCGGTTCGGGCAGGGCGTCCGCCGCGATGTCCGCGACCGTGACACCCTCCAGGATCTTCCGGACGTTGGCCCGCAGGGCGACCCACAGCGGCAGCAGCGGCCGGGCGGAACCGGTGTACTCCAGCCCGGTGGGACGCTCGCCGCGCACCGAGACGATGGGCCCGTCGACGGCCCGGATCACGTCCGCCACGGTGATCGACGCCGCCTCGCGGGCCAGCCGGTAGCCCCCGCCGCCGCCCCGCCTGCTGTCGACGATCCCCCCGCGCCGCAGATCACCGAGAATACCCTCCAGGAACTTGTGCGGGATGTCCTGGGCGAGGGCCACGACCTCGGCTTTCACCGGCTCACCGCCCTGTCGCACGGCGAGCTCCAGCACCGCTCGTACCGCGTAGTCCGCCCGCGCAGAGATCCTCATATGAACATTGTGAGGCGTGCAGGTGTGCACAATGTCCCAACCCGACATCAACCCCACCCGCCCCTCGCGGCGCAGCGAACGGACCGGCACAACAGGAGGCGCTCCCTTGGAGCTCAGCAGACGTACATTCAGCGCCCTCGCCGGCACCACGGTGCTCGGGCTGGCGCTGGGCGGCAGCGGCACCGGGGCCACCAGCGCCTACGCGACGCACACCGTGCCGACCGGCCCGGCGCCGGGCGCGCCCAGCGCCGACGGCCGGGCGCACACGGTGGGCTTCGACCGGTACTCGCTGCTGGTGGACGACAAACGCCTGGTCCTGTGGTCGGGCGAGATGCATCCGTTCCGGCTGCCGAGCCCCTCCCTGTGGCGGGACGTGCTGCAGAAGATGCGCGCCCACGGCTACAACGCGGTCAGTGTCCACGTGGCCTGGAACTACCACTCCCCCGCGCCCGGCGTGTACGACTTCACCGGTGTCCGCGACCTCGACCTGTTCCTGCGCACGGCCGCGGAGACCGGTCTGTACGTGGTGCTGCGGCCGGGCCCGTACATCGGCGCGGAGGTCGACGGCGGCGGCTTCCCGGGCTGGCTGACGGCCACCGCGGGCCGGGCCCGGTCGACGGACCCGGCGTACCTGCGGCACGCGGACGAGTGGCTGACGAAGGTCGACGCCATCGCCGTCCGGCACCTGTTCACCGCGGGCCGGGGCACGGTCCTGCTCTACCAGATCGAGAACGAGTACGACGCCGCCGGCGCGGGGGCGGCCGGACGCGACTACATGGCCCACCTGTACCGCAAGGTGCGGGCCGACGGCATCGACGTACCGCTGTTCCACAACAACGCGAGCCGCGACGGTTCCTGGGCACCCGGTTCCCTGGACACCGGCGGTGAGCAGGGGCGTTGGCTGGACGCCTTCGACGCCCACCCCTCGCCGGCCCAGGTGCCGTCCGACTGGGGGCACTTCGGGACCCGTGGGGCGGGTACCCGTGCGAAGACACCCGGTTTCCTCGCGGAGTTCGGCGACGGAGCCGTCGACGGCTGGGGCGGGGCCGGGTTGCAGGGCAAGGGGTACGCGGAGGCGCGGCGGACCCGGGACGCGGCGTACGAGCGGCGCTCCCACTTCACCGACCTCGCCGGCGGCATCACGCTGCACAACGTGTACATGGCCTTCGGAGGCACCTCGTGGGGCTGGCTGCCCGCGCCGGTCGCCTACACCTCCTACGACTACGGGGCGGCCTTCGACGAGGGCCGCAACCAGACGCCGAAGCTCGCCGCCCTGCACCAGCTCGGGCATCTGCTCCAGCGGGTGCCGGACTTCGCGAAGCTGGACCGGGCGGCGCGGGTCCGGGCCGCGGACCCGCGGCTCGCCGTCCACCACCTGGTCAACCCCGACACGGACGCCCATGTCTACGTCGTGCGCAACGACTCGGCCGAGCCGGTGTCCTCGGCGCTGCCGGAGGCGGGGATCGAGGTGCCGGTCACCGTCCCGGCCCGGGACGCCCGGCTGCTCACCACGCATCTGTCGTTCGGGGAGCGGACGTTCCGGTACGCCACCGTCGAGCCGATGATGTTCCTGCGCGCCGGGCGGCAGGACATCGCCGTGTTCACCGGGCGGCACGGTGAGATGGCGCAGATCGTGCTGGAGTGCCCGGAGGAGCCGACGCCCGCCCGGCTCGACGCGGAGGTCGCCTGGGTGTACGACCGGGGCCTGCTGCGCATCACCGCGCCGCTCGGTGTCGGCGGGCTGAGCCGCATCCTGGTCGACGGCGGCGGCTCCGGCCGGCAGTTGCTGATCCTGCTCGCCGACGACGCCACCGCGGTGCGCCTGTGGCCCTGCGACACCCCGTCGGGCTCGGTGCTGGTGTACGGCCCCTCGCTGGTGCGCGAGGTGGCGCTGGAGGACTCCACGGTCCACCTCACCGGCGACGCCACCGCGCCGACCGGCATCGAGGTCTGGGGGCCGCGCGGGATCGACCGGGTCACCTGGAACAAGCGCGTGCTGGGCACCCGGATCAGCGCCTCCAGCAGCCTGCTGAGCCTGCAACTGCTGCCCGGTGTCGCGCCGGTGAGCCTGCCGCCGCTGGACGGCGGCTGGCGGCGGCGGACGGAGAACCCGGAGTCGGCACCCGGCTTCGACGACTCGGGGTGGAAGGCGGCCGACCGGACGGTGTCGTACAGCACGACTCCCGTGCCGAAGGGGCAGCCCGTCCTGTTCGCGGACGACTACGGCTTCCACTACGGCGACGTCTGGTACCGGGGACGTCTGACCGCCGGCACGGCGGGCCTGGAGTCGGTGTCCCTCGCCTACAGCACGGGCACGCAGGGCCTGCTGATGGCGTGGCTGGACGGGGAGCCGCTGGGCACCCACCGCATGCCGGTTCCGGACCACAGGACGCTGCGGCAGGGCACGTGGACGGCGAAGGCCACCTTCGCCGTACCGGAGCGGGTCCGGGAGAAGCTGAACGGGCGGGCGGCGGACGGACCGGGCGACCCGCACGTCCTGTCCGTGCTCGTGCGCCGGATGCAGCACGACCAGGACGGCGAGGCGCTCGACACCCACAAGGCGGCCCGCGGGCTGACCGCTGTCACCTTCAAGGGGGCCTCACCGAAGGTGAGTTGGCGCCTCCAGGGTGAGGCGGCCACCGACCCCGTGCGCGGACCGCAGAACAACGGCGGGCTGTACGGGGAGCGGGAGGGCTGGCACCTGCCGGGGTACGGCGACAGCGACTGGGAGACCGTCGGGCTCCCGCGGTCCGGGCGCCGGCAGGGCGTGACCTGGTACCGGACGACGTTCCGGCCGGCCGTGGACGCGAGCATCGACGCCTCGGTCGGGCTCACCCTCACCGACGACCCGGACCGCGCCTACCGGGCGCAGATCTTCCTGAACGGCTGGAACATGGGCCAGTACATCAACGACGTGGGGCCCCAGCACACCTTCGTCCTGCCGAACGGGATTCTGCGCACACGGGGCGTCAACACACTGGCGCTGGCGGTCCTGTCCGACGGGACCACCGGGTCGGGCCCCGGGCAGGTACAGCTCACCCTGCTCGGCCACGCGGCCGGCGGAACGCCGGTGACACCGGTGGCCTCACCCGGGCGGTGAGGCCACCGGGGCGTCCTGTCACGCCAGCCGGATCACGTTCCAGGACAGCGGTGCCAAAACGGTGGTGAGGACGCCGTCCGTCAGGCTCGTCCCCTCGACCGGGTGCGGGGTGACCCGCCCCGGCTCGGCGAGGGTGTTGCGGGCCTCCGGGTCGGCGTCGGCCAGCACGCTGTGCTCGACCACGGAGGACAGGCCGAGGGCGGGCAGGGCGACTTCGAGCGGCAGCGCGTCGGTGCGGGAGCGGTTGACGGCGAACACGGTGACCGTGCCGTCCTCGGCGCGGACCGCGGTGGCGTGCAGCAGGTCCGTCTCGCCGTACCTGCGCGTCTCGTACGTCGGTGAGTCGACGCGGACGTCGAGGACTCGGCCGCGGCCGTACCGGGAGGTCTGGGCGAACGGGTAGAACGTCGTCTGCCGCCAGGCCGGGCCGCCCGGTTCGGTCATGATCGGGGCGATGACGTTGACGAGCTGGGCGAGGCAGGCGATCTTCACCCGGTCGGCGTGCCGGAGCAGGGCGATCAGCAGCGAGCCGAGGACGACCGCGTCCAGGACGCTGTAGTTGTCCTCCAGGAGCCGGGGGGCCTCGGGCCAGTCGGCCGGGTCGGCGGCCCTGGCCTGCTCCTCCCAGCGGGACATGTACCAGACGTTCCACTCGTCGAAGGACAGGTTGATCCGCTTCGCCGACTTCAGCCGCGCGCCCACATGGTCGCAGGTGGCCACCACGTTCTCGATGAAGGACTCCATGTCGACGGCGGAGGCGAGGAAGGAGTCCAGGTCGCCGTCGGCCGGCTCGTAGTAGGCGTGCAGGGAGATGTGGTCGACGAGGTCGTAGGTCTCCCGCAGGACCGTCGACTCCCAGGCGGCGAAGGTGGGCATGGCCTGGTTGGAGGAGCCGCAGGCGACCAGTTCGACGCCGGGGTCGAGCTGGCGCATGGCGCGGGCGGTCTCGGCGGCGAGGCGGCCGTACTCCTCGGCGGTCTTGTGGCCGGTCTGCCAGGGGCCGTCCATCTCGTTGCCGAGGCACCAGAGCCTGATGCCGAAGGGCTCCTTGTCGCCGTGCGTGACACGCAGTTCGGACAGGGCCGTGCCGCCGGGGTGGTTGGCGTACTCCTGGAGTTCCAGGGCCTCGGTGACGCCGCGGGTGCCGAGGTTGACCGCCATCATCGGCTCGGCCCGCGGACCGATCTTCTTCAGGAAGCCGATGTACTCCGAGAGGCCGAACCGGTTGGTCTCCGTGGAGCGCCAGGCGAGGTCCAGGCGGCGGGGGCGGTCCTCGGCGGGGCCGACGGAGTCCTCCCACCTGTAGCCGGAGACGAAGTTGCCGCCGGGGTAGCGGACGGTGGTGACGCCGAGCTCGCGGACCAGCTCCAGCACGTCCGTGCGCAGGCCGGCTTCGTCGGCGGTGGGGTGGTCCGGCTCGAAGACGCCGGTGTAGACGCAGCGGCCGAGGTGTTCGACGAAGGAGCCGAAGAGTCGCGGGTCGACCTCGCCGACGGTGAACGCGGGGTCGAGGGTGAAGCGGGCGGTGCGCATCTTTTCCTTTCGGGGGTCGGTTCGTCCGTAAGTCCTGCCTGGCCGGAACTGTTCGAGATTTCGGGTCTCGCCCGTAGGGTCGAACGGACGGTAGGGTGGCGGGGCGCGCACGTCAATGGGGCGGGCGGAAGTCGAGCCGCCCGGAGGTGCCCCGACCGGCCGGTGACAGATGACCGATTACCGTCCCCGCGGTGATCGGTCAGCGGTCGTTCCTCGTTGAACAACGGTCGCCGGATCACATGACGCGAACACATCCGGACGCGTACTCTCGAACGACCCGCCGGGCGGCGACGACCGGCCGGGCAGCGGTGGACGTGAACGGGGGACACGATGGACATCGCGGGCGCGCGGGGGACGGCGGCCCGGATCGCCACTGCGCTGCGGCGCTCACAGGGCGCCCCCGCGATGCGCGGTCTCGCCGCCGACCTCGCCGCCGTGCTGCGGGCCAGACCCCGACCGCCGTCCGACGTACGGGAGTTGTGCCGGGCGCTGTGCGAGGAGATGAGCGCCCGACGCGGCGGACGACCCGTCGAGCTGCGCTTCGAGCGGTTCCCGGACGAGATCGAAGTGACCGGCCTGTGGGTGGAGTTCCAGGACTTCGACCTGATCATCGTCGAGGAACGGGCTGAAGCTGTGCAGCAAGTGGTCATCCTCGGACACGAGTTGTGGCACATGCACGCCGGCCACGGCCACCACCACCGGGCCGGTACGGCGGCCGCACACGCGCTCGCCGACCAGCCGGGCTGGAAGGGCGTCGCGCTCACCGTGGCCGCCCGGGACGGCTCCCGCCAGCGGGACGAGGCCGAGGCCGACGACTTCGGCCACCGCCTGGCCAGCGTCTGCCGGGCCCTGGTGTCCGGTGAAGCCGCGGACCCGCCCGTGGACCCGCTCCAACGGGCCCTCGGCTACCGCGGACGTGGAAGGACGACACGGTGACACCCGCCCCCGGACCCACCGGCCTGGCACTCAGCCCCGCCGGTGTCCTCGACGAGTTCTACATCTCCTTCTGGATCCCGGCCGCGATCCTCACCTCGGCCCTGGTGATCAAGCTGCCCACCATCATCCGGCTGTGGAAGGACCCGCTGCTGCGCGCGGTCGGCGGACTGCTGCTGCTGGCCTGCTTCGTGTTCGTGTTCGCGGCGCCGTCCACGATCGCCTGGACCAACCGGGTCACCGGTGTGCCGAACATCGCGGCCCCCCTGGTGTACTCCCTGCTCACCGCGTTCTGCGGGTCCTGTCTGCTGCTGATCATCGCCTGGCGCAACGGCCTGGCCGACCGCACGGCGGCCACCCGCCGGGCCATGCGCCGGGTCGTCACGCTGTACTCGGGCGTGATCGTCGCGCTGTGGGCGCTGTTCGCCGCCGCGGACGCGCCCGTGGAACGGGTCCGGGACCTGGACACCTACTACGCCTCGACGCCCTTCATGCGCGAGGAGATCCTGCTCTACCTGCTCGCGCACACGGTGGCCGTCCTCATCACCTCCCGGCTGATCTGGAACTGGGTGCGCACCGACGGGCTCGACGCCTGGCTGCGCTGGGGCCTGAAGCTGCTGGGCATCGGCTACGCGATGAACCTGGTCTTCGACGCGGCCAAGCTCACCGCCGTCGTGGCCCGCTGGACCGGCCACGCCCCGGACTGGCTGAGCACCGACCTGGCCCCGCCGGTCGCCTGTCTGTCCGCCATCCTGATCGCGGTGGGCTTCATCCTTCCGCACGCCGGCCAGTACCTGCACGACCGGTGGCGGGTCCGGCTCGCCCACCACGAACTGCGGCCGCTGTACGTGCTGATGCGGACCGCCAACGGCGGCGGCGTGCCCCTCGTCCTGCACGCCACGCCCGAACTGCGCCTGATCCGCCGGGAGACGTTCATCCGCGACGTGCTGCTGCCGCTGGCCCGGCACCTCGACGAGGACCGGCGCCGGCGGTCGTACGCCGCGGCGCTCGCCCTCGGTTTCACGCCGGACCGGGCGAAGGCGCTGGCGGCCGCCGTGGCCGTCCAGGACGCGGTGGAGGCCGGGCGGCGCGTGCCGGACAGCGAGGGCTGCGGCGACCCCGACACGACGGACCTGCTCCAGGAGATCGCGGCCGTGTCCCGAGCCCTCCGCCACCCCGACGAGATCGCGGCGGTCCGCACCCGTGCGGCCGCCCCCGCAGAGAGCGTGCCCGTACATGAGTGACCGCCCCGCCACCGCCGTCGTCCTCGGCGGCTCCCTCGCCGGCATGCTCGCCGCCCGTGCCCTGGCCTCGGTCGCCGAGCGGGTCGTCGTGGTCGAGCGTGACGCGCTGCCGGCCGGCCCGGAGCCGCGCAGGGGGCTGCCGCAGGCGCGGCACGTCCACCAGCTGTGGTCCGGCGGGGCGCGGGCCCTGGAGGACCTGCTGCCGGGTGTCACCGAACGCCTGCGGGAGGCGGGCGCGCACCGGCTGCCCGTCACCACGGACATGGTGGCGCTGTCGCCGAAGGGCTGGTACCGGCGCTGGGACGAGTCGCACTTCATGCTGCTGTGCGGGCGGGACCTGCTGGACGCGACCGTGCGGGCGCAGGTCCTCGCGCACGACCGGGTGGAACTGGCCGACCGGACGGAGGTGCTCGGCGTCGAGGGGACGGACGCCGGTGTCACCGGGGTCCGGATCCGGGCGCACGACGGCACCGAACGCGTCCTCGACGCGGGTCTGGTCGTCGACGCCACCGGGCGTGCCTCGCGGGCCGCGCGCTGGTTGACGGACCTCGGGCTGCCCGAGCCCGGGCGGCGGGAGGTCGACTCGGGTCTGGCCTACGCGAGCCGCCTGTACCGTGCGCCGGAGGCAGCCAGGGACGGCTTCCCGGTGGTCACCGTGATGGCCGATCCGCGGGCGGGCGGGCCGGGGCGCGGTGGTGTGCTGATGCCCGTCGAGGACGGGCAGTGGCTGGTCACCCTGCTCGGCACGCGCGGCGGCGAACCGTCCGCGGACACCGCCGACTTCGACCGGTGGGCGCGCGAGGAGCTGCGGCACCCGATCCTGTCCGAGCTGACCGCCCGGGCGGAGCCGCTGTCCGAGGTGACGTTCACCCGCTCGACCGCCAACCGGCGCTGGCTCTACGAGCGGATGCCGGTGTGGCCGGAGAACTTCGCCGTCGTCGGCGACGCGCTGGCCGCCTTCAACCCGGCCTACGGTCACGGCATGTCGGTGGCGGCCCAGGAGGCGGTGGCCCTGCGGGACGTCGTACGGCGGCACGGCTGGGGTTCGCCGGGGCTGTCCCGGCGGCTGCAGAAGGCGGTCGCCCGGCCGGCCGGGGCGGCGTGGGACCTCGCCGTCGGACAGGACGTGTTCTTCCCCGGCGCGACGGAGGCCGGGCCCACCCGGTGGGAGCGGCTACTGGCGGCCTACGTCGACCGGCTGACCCTGACGGCCACCGGCAACGGACGGGTCGCCCGCAAGGTGACGGACGTGATGTCCCTGGAGCGCGGCCCGGAGGTCCTGCTCGCCCCCCGCATCCTGCTGGCCGCCGCGACCGGCCCCCTCAGACCACCCCTGACGGAACCCCCTCTGACCCCGGCCGAACGCAAGGCGGCGGGCCTGCCGTGACCCGGCGGGGGCCGGCGAGACGACCGGCACCCGCGGGCCGCCGCAGCCATCCGCCCCCCACCGGAGGGGCACCGGTCGGCGAACGACAAGCCCACGCCCCGGCGCCGACGGCGTTCGACACGCGGCGCCGCGGCCGGCCGCCCCCACACCGGCGGGGCACCGGTCGGGGATCGGCGCGCCCGTGCCCCGGGGCCCGGTGTCCGCCTCCCCCGGCCCCTCAGCCCGCGAACGGCCGTTGGGACAGGCCCTTGCCCGCGTTCGGGACGACCAGGAGTGAGCCTGCCATCGGGTGCGGTGCCGTGAGGCCCGCGCGGGCGGTGGTGATGTACAGGTCGGTCAGGTCGGCGCCGCCGAACGCGCACGCGGTGACACGCGGGACCGGCAGTTCGATCACCCGGTCCAGTGCGCCGGCCGGGGTGTAGCGGCGCACCGCACCGCCGTCCCACAACGCCACCCACACGCATCCGTCGGCGTCGACGGTGAGTCCGTCGGGGAAGCCGGCGCCGTCCTCGATCCGCGCGAACGGGCGCCGGCCGACGGGCCGTCCGTCCACGAAGTCGAAGACGTCGACGCGGCGGGTCGGCGAGTCGGCGTAGTACATCAGCCGGCCGTCGGGGCTCCACCCCGTGCCGTTGCTGACGGTCACGTCGTCGAGGACCACCTCGACCGTGCCGTCACCGGTGACCCGGGAGAGGGTGCCGCCGCCCGGCGCCTCGTCGTAGCGCATGGTGCCGGTCCACAGCGAACCGTCGGGCGCGACGGCGGCGTCGTTGGCACGGCGGCCGGGGACGGGCTCGCGGTGCAGCCACCGGAAGCCCTCGCCGTCGGCGTCGAGCAGGCCCACCCCGTCGCGGAGGTTGAGGACGAGTCCGCCGCCCGCGCGCGGCTTGGCAGCGCCCACGTGCTGGCCGGTCACCCGGACCGTGCGCCGGCCGGACGCCGGGTCGTAGGTGTGCACCCGGGAGGCGAGGATGTCGATCCAGACGAGCCGCCCGGCGTCCGCGTCCCAGGTCGGGCCCTCGCCGAGGGCCGCCTCGGCCCGTACCGCCACTTCGATGGTCATCCCACGCTCCGGTGGCCGAGGCGCTCGGATAGTTCGACCGCGCCCTTCGCGGCGAGCTGTTCCAGCTCGCCGCGGCGCTCGTCGCTCCAGCGGATCATGGGCACGGAGATGGACAGCGCGGCGACGACCCGGCCGGTGCGGTCGTGCACGGGGGCGGCGACGCAGGAGACGTCCGGGTTGGACTCGCGGCTCTCCACCGCGATGCCCCGCTGCCTGATCTCCGTCAGGGCCTCGCGCAGCGCGCCGGGTTCCGTGATGCTGTTCGGGGTCATCGCGATGAGCGCGCTGTCGTCGGGGATGCGCGCGGCCAGTTCGGGAGCCGGGAGGGAGGCGAGCAGCATCTTGCCGACGGAGGTGCAGTGGGCGGGCAGCCGCCGGCCGGCCGCTGACACCATGCGCACCGCGTGGGTGGAGTCGACCTTGGCGATGTAGATGACGTCGGTGCCCTCGAGTATCGCCACGTGTACGGTCTCGTCGCAGGTCTCGGCGACCGAGCGGGCGACCTGCTGGCCCTCGGCGGCGAGGTCGAGCTGCTCGGCGTAGCGGCTGCCGAGCTGGTACGGGCGTACTCCGAGCCGGTAACGTCCGGGCTGGCCGGGCACCTGGACGATGTACGACCGGGCGGCGAGTGTGGTGACCAGCTCGTGCACGGTGGTGCGCGGGAGCTGCAGCCGCCGCACGATGTCGGGGGCGGAGAGCGTCCCGTCCCCGTCGAGAAAGAGCTCGAGAATGTCGAGAGCCCGGGTCACGGCAGGTACCAAGCGTCCCACGACCGGCCCCCTCCCTTGGGATTAAGCGCCTGTGTTCGAAATTTCAACAGACGATCGGCATGACGAACACAGGCTAGTCATCGCGGTATGTCCGGGCAATGGGCGCGCGTGCACCACCTGTGACTACGGGTGATTCGTCAACCGCTTTGTACCGTTTCGCCTGGCCTCAACCCCAGGTGCCGCCCAGTCGCCCGCGCAGCCGCTGCGCCCTGAACACGTGTTCCCGCTCGAACCGGCGGTCGGGTTCGTCGATCAGCTCCTGGGGCGCGGGCGCAGGCCCGGAGACATAGGAGGGCGCGGGCCCGGGGACGGAGGTCGATGCGCGACGATGGCTCGCATGCCGTCCTCCGCGAAACGCTCCTCGGGACCCTCCGGGCCCTTCACCGTCCCCGACTTCCAGCTCGTCCTGCTGCGCCGCATGGCCGACCACAACCCGGACCTGGTGGAGGACGCCCGCCGGAGCCTCGGCGCCTCGCTCGCGGACATGCGGGAGGCGAACAAGCGGTGGCAGGCGATGCTGCGCTCCCCGCGTGCGCGGGCGGCCGCCTCGCGGTACCGCTCGGTCCTCGGCGCGCCCGAGTCGGTGACCGCCCGCACGGTCGGCGACCTGGACTGCGAGGCGTGGCAGTGGCCGCTCCCCCTCTGGCCGGACCTGAGGTTCGAGGTGCTGCTCGCGCCGAACGGGGCGGTCTGGAACGAGTGGCTGGTCCGTGCGCCCGGCTCGCCCGCCCCCGACCTGCGCACCCTGGACGACCTGACCCCGTGGTCCTGCGTGGTCGACGAGGCCGCCCGCGCCTTCGCCCCCGCCCGCCCCCTGGAGGGCACGGCCCCGACCCGCTGGGGACTGGCGTTCACGGCACCGGACGGGGAGGGCGTCCGGCGGAAGGTGGCCGCCGAGTTCACCTGGGGGCTGCTCCAGCGGACGGCGGTCGGCGAGTAGCGAGCGCCGGGTGCCGAGCGGCGGCCGGTGAGCGGCGGCCGGTGAGCCGGGTCAGCGAGCGGCGGCTGTCAGGATCGCCCCGGTCACGACCGGCACCGACTCGGGGTGCAGGAACAGGAAGAGGTTCGGCTCGACCAGTTCCAGCTCCATCACCCGGGGCGCGCCGTCCTCGCCGTCCACCAGGTCGACGCGGGCGTACAGCAGCTCCGGCGCGTCCGGTACGGCGGCCAGGGCGTCCCGCGCCACGGCCAGTTCGGCCGGGGTCGGCGTCCAGCGCTCCAGGCCGGGGTGGGCGACCTTGTCCGCGTCGAAGGCGGTGCCCGGGGACAGCACGGCCCGCTTGCGGCTGGCGTGCAGCAGCTCGCCGCCGAAGAACTGCAGGGCCCGCTCCCCGCCGGTGTCGATGCTCCTCATGTACGGCTGGATCATCGCCGTCAGCCCCTCCGCGTGCATCCGCGCGAGGTGTCGTACGGCCGTGTCGTGCTGGTCGGGCGTGTAGCGGGCGGCGTAGCGGGCGCCCGCGCCGGAGGTCGGCTTGATGACGTACTCGTGGTCTACGGGGAGGTCGGCCGTCTCGCCGGGAGCGAGGAAGCTGGTCGCGACGACGGGGATCCCGGCCGCCGCGAGGTCACCGACGTACCGCTTGTCGGTGTTCCAGCGCACCACCCCGGGCGGGTTCGCGAGCCGTGTCAGCTTGCCGCAGCGTTCCGTCCACGCCGTGAACTCGGCCGCGCGCCAGCTGTAGTCCCAGGTCGAGCGGATGACGGCGAGGTCGTAGGCGGCCCAGTCCGCGCCGGCGTCGTCCCAGCACACCGCGTCCGCCTCGGCGCCGGCCTCCCGCAGGGCCCGCACCAGCACGGGCAGGTCCGCGTCCCGGCTGGGTTCCGGACGCGGGTCGTAGGTGACGAGGGCGACGCGGGGCACGGCGGCTCCATTCTCGGTCGGTCGTACGGTCGGCTGCCCCGGCAGGCTAACCGCCACCCCCGCAACCACGACAACCCGTTTGACCTTCCCCTTCGGTGAAGCCCGAGCATCGGTGGCGAGGAACGAAGGCCGGGGAAACGCGGGAGGGGACGGAGCACCCATGGAGTGGCTGACGATCGGCGCCTTCGCGAGAGCGTCCCGCCTGTCGCCCAAGGCGCTGCGGCTGTACGACGAGTTGGAGCTGCTGCGTCCGGCACGGGTCGACCCCGACAACGGATACCGGTACTACGCGGTCGAGCAGTTGGAGCGGGCCCGTCTGGTGGCGTGGCTGCGGCGCATCGGCATGCCACTGGCCCGCATCCGTGACGTCTGCGCCCTGCCTCCGGCGGCCGCCGCCCGCGAGGTCCGCGCCTACTGGGCGCGGGTCGAGGCGGAGACGGCCGCCCGGCGGGATCTCGCCGCGTTCCTCGTCCACCAGCTGACGGCAGCACCGAGGAAGGACACCAGCATGCTGGAACTGCGTTACTCCGCCCACTCGGACCCGGGTCTGGTCCGCCCCGCCAACCAGGACACGGCGTACGCGGGAAGGCGACTGCTCGCCGTCGCCGACGGCTTCGGGCCCGACGGCGGGCCCGCGAGCAGCGCCGCCGTGGAGGCCCTCCGCTTCCTCGACGCGCGGGACCTGCCGGCCGGGGACGTCCTCGACGTGCTCCAGGACGCGGTGCACGGCGCGACCGAGGCGGTACGCGTCGCGGCCCGGGGCACCGCCGAGGCGGGCACCACCCTGACCGCCCTGCTGTGGACGGGCTCCGGTCTCGCGCTGGTCCACATCGGCGACTCGCGCGCCTATCTCCTGCGGGACGGCGGCCTGTTCCGCATCACCCACGACCACACCGTGCTCCAGTCGATGATCGACGAGGGCCGGCTGACGGCGGAGGAGGCCGTGACCCACCCCCGCCCCGCCCTCCTCCTGAAGGCCCTGACCGGCGACGGCACCTCCGTGCCGCCGGACCTCCGTCTGCACGACGCCCACCCCGGCGACCGCTACCTCCTGTGCTCGGACGGCCTGTCGAACGTCGTCCCCGACGACCGCATCCGCCACGTCCTGTCCACCACCCGGGCCCCCGCCGAAACGGTCCACGCCCTGACCACCGCCGCCACGGAGGCCGGCGCCCCGGACAACGTGAGCTGTGTGGTGGCGGACGTGGTGGAGAGGGGGGCGGCCTGACGACACCTCTGCCACGGGCGGCGGGCGAGGGGGAGCGAACCCCGTCCGGTCGGGCGCGGGCGACCCGGCAAGTCCGGAACCGGCCCGTCCGGCAGGGCGCGGGCGACCCGGCAAGTCCGGAACCAGCCCGTCCGGCAGGGCGCGGGCGACCCGGCAAGTCCGGAACCGACCCGCGACGGGACGCGGGCGACCCGGCAAGTCCGGAACCGGCCCGTCCGACGGGACGCGGGCGATTCGGCGACTCCGGAACCGGCCCGTCCGGCAGGGCGCGGGCGGCAGGATCGGTCGCGTGGCGATCTCCGGAACCGACGCGTACGACGGCGTGACCGACCTGCCCCCGCTCGTCGAGCGGGCGCTCGCCGCCGCCCGCGCCCACTGCTTCCCCCACTCCTGCCGTCCCGAACAGGGCCGCCTGCTGCACGCCCTGGCCGGTGGCGCCCGGCGACACGTCGGGGAGACGGGTACGGGCTTCGGCGTCGGGCTGGCCTGGCTCGCCTCGGGCGCCGGCGCGGGCGTACGGCTGGTCGGCGTCGAGCGGGACGCGGAGCGGGCCCGCGTCGCGGCCGGCGTGTTCGCGGACCGGCCCGACGTCGAGGTGCTCACCGGCGACTGGGAACGGATCGGGGAGCGCGGGCCGTACGACCTGCTCGTACTGGACGGCGGTGGGCAGGGCAAGACCGACGGTGACCGCGCGGCCCCCGTCGAGCGGTTGCTCGCCCCGGGCGGCACGGTCGTCGTCGACGACTTCACACCGGCGACGACCTGGCCCCCGCTGTACGAGGGCCGCCCCGACCGGGCGCGCCGGTTCTGGTTGGAGCACCCGGCGCTCCG
Organism: Streptomyces sp. NPDC043878; assembly: GCF_056435735.1. Taxonomy (NCBI): domain Bacteria; kingdom Bacillati; phylum Actinomycetota; class Actinomycetes; order Kitasatosporales; family Streptomycetaceae; genus Streptomyces; species Streptomyces sp. NPDC043878. Next base: position 72,581 of record NZ_JBWKDW010000030.1, on the reverse strand, counting down.
GGCCACGGAGCTGCGGCTCGCTCCCGACCTGAGCACGCTGGTCGGCACCCGGTACGCGGTGCCGGGCGGCTGTTGAGGGGGTGCCGCGGCCGTGCTGCCGGGACGGTGGACGGGGGGACGTGACGAGCGTCAAGTCGGCGGGGCGTTGGATGACGCTTCCGCTGGTGTAGGAACTGGGTGTTGTTCCAGGCCCGACCCCGACATCGAGGAGTGCGCCGCGTGACCTCCCTCTTTCCGGCCCTGACGGGCGATCCGGGTGACGTGGTCGCCCTGCGGTTCGGCGACCGGTCGCTGACCTACGCGCGGCTCGCGGCGGCGGCCGGTGCCGTCGGCGGACGGATCGGGGGTGTCACGGGTGTCCCCCCGCTCGGGCGCGGTCGAGACGGGGGGAGCGTCGCCGTCTGGGCGACCCCCTCGCTGGAGACGGCCGTCGGGGTCGTCGGCGCGCTGCTCGCCGGGGTGGCCGTCGTGCCGCTGAACCCGAGGTCGGGCGAGAAGGAACTCGGGCACATCCTGTCCGACAGCGCCCCGACGGCGGTCCTGGCCGCACCCGGCGACGAACTCCCCGCCGCCCTGCGGCACTTCGAACGGATCGACGTGGACGTGCGGGCCACCGGTCCCGTCCCCGACGACCGGGCGGCCGACGACACCGACCCCGCCCTGGTCGTCTACACCTCCGGCACCACCGGCCCGCCCAAGGGCGCCGTCCTGCCCCGGCGGGCCGTCGCCACCACCCTGGACGCGCTCGCCGACGCCTGGCAGTGGACCGGCGACGACGTGCTCGTGCACGCGCTGCCGCTGTTCCATGTGCACGGACTGGTGCTGGGCGTCCTCGGCCCGCTGCGGCGCGGCGGTTCGGTGCGTCACCTGGGCCGGTTCGACACCGAGGGCGTGGCGCGCGAGCTCGGCGCGGGCGCGACCATGCTGTTCGGGGTGCCGACGATGTACCACCGGATCGCCCAGGCCCTGCCCGCCGAACCGGAGTTGGCGAGGGCGCTGGCCGGCGCGCGCCTGCTCGTCTCCGGCTCGGCCGCCCTGCCCGTGCACGACCACGAACGCATCACGGCGGCCACCGGACGGCGGGTGATCGAGCGGTACGGCATGACGGAGACGCTCATGAACACCAGTGTCCGCGCGGACGGCGAGCCCCGCGCCGGCACCGTCGGCGTGCCGCTGCCCGGCGTGGAGCTGCGGCTGGTGGAGGAGGACGGGGCGCCCATCACGTCGTACGACGGCGAGACGGTGGGCGAGATCCAGGTGCGCGGGCCCCACCTGTTCAGCGGCTACCTCAACCGGCCCGAGGCGACCGCGGCCGCGTTCACCACCGACGGCTGGTTCCGCACCGGGGACATGGCGGTGCGCGATCCCGACGGCTACGTCCGGATCGTCGGCCGCAAGGCCACCGACCTGATCAAGAGCGGCGGTTACAAGATCGGCGCCGGTGAGATCGAGAACGCGCTGCTGGAACATCCCGGGGTGCGGGAGGCCGCCGTCACCGGCGAGCCGGACGCCGACCTCGGCGAGCGGGTCGTCGCCTGGATCGTCCCCGAGAACCCCGGGGAAGCGCCTGCGGCAGGGGAGTTGGCCGACCATGTGGCGGCCCGTCTCGCCCCGCACAAACGCCCCCGGGTGGTCCACTTCCTCGACGCCCTCCCCCGCAACGACATGGGCAAGATCATGAAGCGGGCGCTGAGCCATGACTGACCGCCGCTCCGCCCGCGAGACGATCGCCCTGGTCGCCGACGCCTCGACCTTCACCGAACTGCCCTACCCCGCGCGGGAGTCCGCGCCCGACGGACCGCTGTCCTGGCCGGGTTACGACGCCTCACGCGCCCGAGCCGCCGACCGCACCGGCGAGACGGAGTCCGTCGTCTGCGGCACCGCGAGCGTCGAGGGCACCCGGGCCGTCCTGATCGCCTTCGAGTTCGGCTTCCTCGGCGGCTCCCTCGGCCAACGCACCGGCGACCGGCTGGAGGCGGCGTACACCCACTCCCGCGAACACCGGCTGCCCGTCGTCCCGTTGGTCGCCACCGGCGGCAGCCGGATGCAGGAGGGCATGCTCGCCCTCACCCAACTCCAGCGGGTGGCACGGCAGTCGGCGCTCACCCGGGAGGCCGGCCTGCCGCAGATCGCGGTGCTGCGGGACCCGACGACGGGCGGCGGCTGGGCCACCCTCGGCGCGGGGGCCGACATCGTCCTCGCCCTGCCCGGGGTCCAGGTCGGCTTCGCCGGCTCCCGGGTCCGCCCACCGGACGCGGACCCGGCCGCGTACACGGCCGAGGCGCAGGTGGCGGCGGGCGCGGCCGACGCGGTCGTCCCCCCGGAGCACCTCCGCCCCACCCTGGGCCGCTGGCTGCGACTCCTGACGTCCTTGTCCCAGACCCCGGCCCCCGCCCCCGCGGCCCTTGCGCCGCAGGCCACGGCGGCGGGGAACGCCGGGTCGGCGGCTCCCGGCACCGGGCCGGTTGGCACGCCCGACGGCACCGGCCCGGGTGGCACGCCCGACGGCACCGGGGAGCCGGACGGCACCCCGGAGACGGGTACCGCCGAAGCCGATGCCGAAGCCCGTGCCGCTGCCGAAGCGGGTGCCGGTGCCGGTGCCGACAGGCTCCCCCGCACCGGGTGGGAGGCCGTGCTGCGCGCCCGTTCGGCCGGGCGGCCACGGGCCGAGCGGTACCTGGACGCCTACTTCACACACCGGGCCGCGATCGGCGGCGACCGGTGCGGCGGCACCGACGCGGGGATGCTCTGCGGCTTCGGCGAGCACGAGGGGCGGACGGTCGCGTTCGCCGCGCAGACCGGGACCGCCACCCGCCCCGCCGGGTACCGCACCGCCGCCCGGCTGATCCGTCTCGCGGACCGGCTCGGCATTCCGGTGCTGACCCTGGTGGACACCCCGGGCGCCGCCAACGACGCGGAGGCGGAACGGCAGGGCGCGGGTGCCGCGATCGCGGACCTGTTCGGCGCGGTGGCGGCCGCGCGCACGCCGGTCACCACGCTGGTGATCGGCGAGGGCGGCTCGGGCGGCGCGCTGGCCCTGGCGGCGCCGGGCAACACCTGGGCAACGCCGGACAGTTACTTCTCCGTCATCGCCCCCGAGTCGGCCGCCGCGATCCTCAAGCGCCCACCGCAGGAGGTGGAGGCGACCGCCGACCACCTGCGCGTCCGCCCGCAGGACCTGGTGGAGCTGGGCGTGATCCGGGGCGTCAGGGGCGGAGAGGCCGACGGCGGGGACACCGGGTGAGAGACCGGGCGGACCAGGCGGGGCGCAAGGCTTTCCCGCTTCCCGCCTCCCGCGTGCCCGCCGCCCACGCGCTCGCCTTCCACACCCGGCCTCCCACCTGCCCGCCTTCCGTGAACCGGCGGTCCCTTGTCCGAAACCCAGAAAGCACATGCTTGACGGAAGCCCCCGTTCAGCGGCCCCCCGCCCGGCCCCTCCCAGCGCGCGCCCCTCTCCCCGTCGCCGCACGATTCCCAAGAGGCCCGCCGCTCGGCGGCCCCCACGGTCTGCGCACTCGGGAGGACCTGCCATGACCGCCAGTCTGGAGCAGCTGCGCCGCTGCCATTTCGCCGTAGACCTGGGAGCGGCGAGGACGCGGGTGTACGTCAAGGGCGCCGGACTCGTCGTCGACCAGCCGTCGGCCGCCGCCGTGAACACCCGTACCGGCGCGCTGATCGCGGTGGGCGAGTTCGCGGAGAAGATGACGGGGCGTACCCCCCACTACATCCGCGTGGTCCGGCCCGTCTCCGGCGGCACGGTCGTCGACATCGAGATGGCGCAGCGCATGCTGCGGCACCTGCTCGGCGACAAGATCCGCCGCTCCCTGCGCCGCAAGCCCCGGCTGCGGGCCGCCGCCTGCACCCCGCACGACGCCGACCCGCTGGCCCAGCGCGCCGCGATCGAGACGCTCGTGGGCCTCGGCGCCCGTCGGGTCGAACTCGTGGACACGCTGATCGCCGCCGCCGTCGGGTGCGGACTGCCCGTCGAGCGCCCCGAAGCGACCATGATCATGGTGTGCGGGGCCGCCGCGACCCAGGTGGCGGTGCTGTCCCTCGGTTCCATCGTGACCGCCGAACGCATCCCCGTCGGCGGCGAGGCCGTGGACCACGCGATCGTGCAGCATCTGCGCCACGAACACGAACTGATGCTGCCCAGCCAGTCCGTACGGCCGCTCCAGCTCGCCCTCGCCGGCAACGGCCTCACCCCGCTGGGTCCCGCCTCCACGGAGATCCACGGGCGGGATGTGGCCACCGGCCTGGCCCGTTCCGTGCGGGTCGACACCGCCGCCGTCCGCGACGCGATCGAGACCCCGCTGACCGCCGTGCTCGACGGCATCGGCAGGGTGCTGCGGGACTGCCCGCCCGACCTGGTGGCCGACCTCGCCGACCGCGGGATCATGATGGTCGGCGGCAGCGCCCTGCTCCCCGGCCTGGACCAGATGCTGCGGCACGCCACCGGCATGCCGGTGCACATCGCCGAACGGCCCGACGTGTGCGCCGTACAGGGGCTGGGCGCCATGCTGGAGGGCCGGATCGGACCCCTCGTACTGGCCCCGCTGGCCACCTGACCCACCGGCCTCCCGGCTCTCCCGCACACCGTCGCGGCCCGCCGCCGTCGCTCTGCCGTGCCGTGCCGTCACAGGGCGAACGTGCACCGCGCGATGGTGCCGTCGGAGCCGAACCAGCAGCGCACGCTGGTGCCGTCACCGGCCCGACCGGCACCGCAGACCCAACGGCCACCCCACGATGGCGCCGTCAGAGGCCGAACCAGCAGCGCACGGTGAGGCCGTCCGCGTCCGAGTGCACCCGCACCAGGTCGGAGACGAGGTTGACCAGGAGCAGTCCGCGCCCGCCGCGCTGCTCGCGGGCCGGTGGCCGGCGCCCGGCGAGCGGATCGGTGAGCCGCCCCTTGTCGCGCACCTCGCACAGCACGTACCCGTCCTCGGACCACAGTCGTACCGTGCCCGAACCGCCGCCGTGCACCACGCTGTTGGTGGTCAGCTCGGCGATGACGAGCGTCAGGTCCTGGAGCCGGGTACCCGCGAGCCCGAGCCGGCCGCCCTCGTCGGCGGCGAGGTGGCGGGCCTGCGTGAGCGAGTCCGCGTCGTACGACACGGACAGGCCGTCCGGCACGGGCGGCAGCGGCTCGTTGTAGCGGGCGATGACGTCCGCGGGGTCGTAGGCGGCGCTGTCCTGTCGTTCCCCGGAACCGGAGAGGACCAGGGTGGGGTGGGTCGCGCGGGCGTCGGCGAGCACGCGGGCGTCGAGGCGGCGGGTGTCGTAGGGACACAGGATGCTCATCGCCCGGCCCCGGAAGGCCGCGTTGATCAGCGCCTCGTGCTGGGCGCAGGCCGGGTACTCGGTCTCCGAACGGCCGGCCCAGATGGGCTCGCCGATGATCCGCACCCGGCGGCCGGCCGGCTGGGCGTCGGCGAAGGCGAGCAGCACGCCGGGGATGATCCGGCCGGGGTTGCGCCCGGCCTCCCGCATGTCGAGGAACCGCACGCCGTCGCCGGCGTCGCCCAGTTCGTCCTGGATGAGCCGGAGGTTCTCCCCGGGAACGGCCACCGCGACGGGCTCACCGGCGGCGAGTCCGGCCCGCACGAAGGAGGCGGTGGCGGTGACGTACTCGTGCTCGTCCCCGTAGAACAGGGCGGGATGGTAGAAGGGGTCGGCGGTGTCGTCCGAGTCGGCGGAGCCGCCGGGGAGGGCGGAGCCGTCCGGACCGCCGGCACCGCTCGGGGCACCGGACTCGAAGGCGTCGAAGGGGCGGGCCGTGGCACTCATGACATCGACACCTCGATCGCCGGCAGTTCGGGCCAGAAGATCTCCAGGACCCTTCGCAGGGTGGCCGGTGGCCGGTTCAGCACGATACGCCGACCGTCCGGGAGCCGCTGGGCGGCGGCCGCGAGCGCACCGGCGCCTGCGACATCGACGAAAGTCACGGCAGACAACTCCAAGTGGTACACGTCTTCGTCCTCGCGCACGGCGCGCTCCAACGCGCTTTCCCAGATCGGCTGCGTCGCGAGGCCGACCTCTCCGGCCACCCGCAGGCCGCTCCGCCCGGTGAGCGGTGACACGCTCAGCGCCGGGTTCACCCCGACGACTCCGGACAGGACCTGATACCGGTCGCCCACTCCGTCTCCCACTCCCCTGCCCGCGTCCGGCGGGGTTCGCACACGCGATCACGGCTTTTCCTCGTTCCCCGGACCCATGTCTACTACGCAGGAGGGCGGGCAGGCGAACCGTACAGTGGTGCGGATCGTCACGAACGACCAGGGTGGGGACCGACGAGGGGGACAAATGACCCCAAGCGTGTCTCTCGCGGCACGGCTCGACACCTTGGTCATCGACCGGTACGCGGAGGACGAGTACGGCGCGGCGGAGGCCGGCCGGGTCGTGCCGGCGCCCCGGGGGGAGTTCGTGCACGGTTGCGCGGGCACCCTGGCGAGGACGCCGGCGACGCTGCCGCCTGACGTCCGCCGGAGCGATCTGGACATGTCCGGCATGCGCTTCGTGGGCGCGGGCGGCCTCCAGTTCCCGGAGCTTCCCGACGGCCACCGCGACCGGAGCCGTACGGCCGTGTCGGCCACCCGCTGGAACGCCCGGCCGCGCCGGATCCTGGAGCTGACCGGGCCGGACACCACCGGCCCCCTGTCCGAAGCGGCCGACCGGAGTGCCCTTTCCGCCCGGCCGTCCGCCGCTTCGCGGTCCGCCCGGACGGTGCCGCGCTCTCCGACACCAACCCTCACACGGTCGCCCGGGCGGTCACGGCGAGCGCCGAGGGGCGACGGCCCCCGCCACCGGAAACGCGTCCGCGTGGCCCTGCGCACGGCGATCACCCACCGAAGCGGGTGGCGGCGGCAGGCCGGCGGGACGGGGTGAGGTGTGGCGGGGCCGAGAAGGGTGACTCGGTCGGTGCCGACAAGCCGGCGGGCGACGCCGCCGGGCCACCGCCGGGAGTCGACGGCCGCCGGTCGGTACCGACACCGGCCGCCCGTCATCACGAGGGGACCTTCGATGCAGGACCGCACGGAAGACCAGCCGGACGCCCAGGACGGCCACGAGGGCGAGGAAGGCCACGACGGCCGCGAGGGTCGTACCGGACTGCTGGGCATCTACCTCAACGACCACCTCGCCGGTGCCACCGCCGGCGTCGAACGGGTCCGGTACCTGGCCGGCGCCGAGCAGGACGCGGCGCTCGCGGCGGTCGTGGGGCGGCTCGCCGAGGAGATCGCCGAGGACCGGGCGAGTCTCCTGGAGATCATGCGCCGGCTCGGCGTGCCCGTCCGCCGGTACAAGGTGGTCGCCGGCTCCCTGGCCGAGAAGGCGGGTCGGCTGAAGACCAACGGCCGCCTGGTGCGCCGCTCCCCGCTCACCCCGCTGGTGGAGCTGGAGGTCCTGCGCACCGGCGTGAGCGGCAAGGCGGCCTGCTGGGAGACCCTGCGCCACCTGACCGGCCACGACGAACGCCTGGACGCCGGCCGGCTGGACGCCCTGCTCGAACGGGCCCACGACCAGCTGCGCCGGCTGGAGGAACTGCACCGGTACCAGATCACGAAGACGTTCGGGCCGGCCGCCGGTCCGCTCCTCGGGGAGGAGGCAGCACGATGAGCGAGCACACCCCGCCCCAGGCCGAGGGCGAGCCAGACGAGCCGGACACCCTCAACCGCACCGGCCACCCGTCCCCGCCGCACCCCACCCCCTCCCAGGCGGAAGGCGACCGCGACGACACACAGGACGACGGCACGGACGCCGACGGGCAGAGGTAGCGGACGAGGCGGGAGGCCGACGGGTCCCGGTTAGGCGCCGGGGGGTTCCGGGCGGCCGCCGAGCGTGGCCCGGTCAAGGGCGCCAGGCGGGTGCCAGGCACGTCCCGGGCGGGCGTCAAGCAGGTCCCGGGTGGGCGTCGAGTGGTTCCCGGGCCGGCGCGCCGGGCACGTCCCGGCCAAGGGCCGGGCGGCCCCGATCGGGCGCCGGGCAGGTCCCGCCCAGCCTCCAGGCAGAGGCCCCCTCAGGCGTCGGCGGCCGTCTCCGTCTCCGCCGACGCGGCGGCGGAGACGTCCTCGACCACGGCGCCCGCCCGCTTCTCCGGCACACCGGCGGCGATCAGCGTGGCGATCGCGACCCGGGTTCCGTCGTCCTTGAACGCCCCGGTGTTGACCTCCTCCAGGAGGGCGACCGTCATGGCCTCGATGCCGGCGCTCAGTACCGCGGGCGGCAGGTGCCGCTGGAAGACACCGTCGCGCTGGCCTCGTTCCAGGATGGCTGTGGCCTGCTCGCGGGCGGGCGCCAGCACCTCCGCCACGCGTTCGGCGCCGAGATCGCGCCGGGCCAGTGCCAGGAGCATGCGGTAGCGGTCGCCCACCGGCCACAGCGAGAAGAAGAAGTGGGCGAGCGCCCGCTCGGGCGGCTCCGTCGCCCTTCTCGCCCCGGCCGCGACCGTGCCCCGGATGGTCTCCGCGGCCTCCTCGGCGAGCGCCTCCAACAGCGCCGCACGCCCGGGGAAGTGGCCGAACAGCGTCCGTCGTACGACACCGGCGGCCTGCGCCAGCTCCTCCAGCGTGACGTCGGGGTTCCGCCCCAGCTCCCGGCGGGCCGTGGCCAGGATGCGCGCCCGGTTGGACCGCGAATTGCGTCGCATCGGCTCGCGGGCCATGGGCTTGGTCACGGAAACCTCGATGGGTCGGTCGGGTCGGTGGATCGGCGGCGGGGGCACGTCCATCTTGACACGCGGCCCCGACCCCCCGGCCGGGGCCGCCGCCCACCCCCGGGCCTCGCGGCCCCTCACCTCCTCCGCCCCCGTCCGGCCGGCCGACCCGCGAACCGCCCGCCCGAAGCACCCCCGTACCGCCGGCCGACCCGCGAACCGCCCGCCCTAAGCACCCCCGTACCGCCGGCCGACCCGCGATCCGCCCGCCCGGCGCACCCCCCGTCCCGCCGGCCGACCCGCGTCGATTACCGGTGTGGCCCCCGCCTTGGGCAGGATGGGCGCCATGACCGAGATCCACACCCCTCGCCTCCTGCTCCGCCGCTGGGACGACGACGACCTCGTGCCCCTGGCGGAGATCACCGCGGACCCGTACGTCATGCGCTGGGTCGGCGACGGCTCGGTGCTCGACCTGGAGCAGACCGCCGAGGCCGTGGAGCGGTGGGAGGAGGAGTGGGACGAGGAGGGCTTCGGCCTCTTCGCCGTCGAGCTGCTGGGCTCCGGGGAACTGGCCGGCGTCACGGGTCTGTCGGTCCCCGGGTTCCTGCCGGAGGTACTGCCCGCCGTGGCGATCAGCTGGCAGTTCGGCGCACAGTTCTGGGGCCAGGGATACGCGTCCGAAGCCGCCCAGGCCACCTTGGAGTTCGCGCTCCAGGACCGTGGCCTCGATCGCGTCATCAGCATCACCCGGCCGGGCGACGACGCCTCCGAGAACGTCATCCGCAAGCTCGGCATGACGGAGGACCGCGAGACGGCCCACCCGGTGCACGGCTTCCCGCTGCGCGTCCACCACATCGACCTGACCGAGTTCCAGGCCTGAACCGGCGAGGCGCCGGACGGCCGCCCCAGCACCGTACGCCCTCCGCCCGCCTCAGCGAACTCCCGCCGCGGTGAGGCCAGTTACCGCTGCCCTCGAACGCGCGCTCGTTACGATCCTCGGTGTGGACGCAAACATCATGGTCGCCGAAGACGACGCGAAGCAGGCCGAACTGGTGCGCCGCTACCTGGAGCACGAGGGGCACAGCGTGACGGTCGTCGCGGACGGACGCGCCGCGCTGGAGGAGGTGCGGCGAAGAGCACCCGACCTGCTCGTCCTCGATGTGATGATGCCCCGCGCGGACGGCCTCGACGTGGTGCGGATACTGCGCGCCGAGGGCCGGGAGATGCCGGTGCTGATGCTGACGGCCCGCAGCACCGAGGACGATCTGCTGCTGGGGCTGGATCTCGGTGCGGACGACTACATGACCAAGCCGTTCAGCCCGCGCGAGCTGGTGGCCCGGGTACGGACCCTGCTGCGCCGCCACCGGCACGCCGCCGGCCCCGCCCCCACCGCGGGCCCCGCGGCCGTCGCAGCCGCCGAGGACGACGTGCTGACCGTCGGCACGCTCCGGGTGGACCCGGCCCGGCACGAGGTGTGGGTGGAGTCGGCTGCGGTGGTGTGCACGCCCGGTGAGTTCCGCATCCTCGCCGCGATGGCGGCGGAACCCGACCGCGTGTTCACCCGGCAGCGGCTGCTGGAGGAGCTGCACGGCTTCGACAAGTACATCAGCCGCCGCACCGTGGACGTGCACGTCATGCATCTCCGCAAGAAGATCGAACGCGCCCCGCGGCGCCCGGACCGGCTGCTCACCGTCTTCGGCGTCGGGTACAAGCTGACGGACCCGGCGAGGAACGTACGTCATGCGTCGTCGTGACCGGGGGACGCGGCTGCCGCTGCGAAGGAGCCTGCTGGGCCGGCTGCTGACCGTGTCGGCGCTGGTCGCCTCCTGCTCGGTGGCCGCCACCGCCTGGCTCGCCGTGCAGACGACGTCCGGCGCGATCCGCCAGGAGCAGGGGCAGAACCTCAGCGCCGACGCCACGATCTACAACACCCTGCTGGGGTACGCGGCCACCCATCCCGGCTGGGAGGGCGTCGACGCCACCGTGCGCGAACTGGCCCGGCAGTCCCAGCGGCGGATCGTGCTGACCACCCAGGACCGGCGGCCGCTCTCCGACTCCTCGGGCGCCGCCTCCCCGGACACCTCGTCCGCAGCGCCGCTGCCGCCCCAGGCGTCCGCGGTCGTCGACCCGCTCTCCGTCGACAGCGTGCTGGTGCCCGACACCGCCGCCGCCGGCACGGACCGGGTCGATCCGCGCGCCGTGGGACCGTTCCTGCTGCCGGCCAGGGAGCGGGCCCCGCTGCGGCGGTCCACCACGGAGAGCATCACCTGTCTGAACCGGGCCGGTATCGCTGCGGACATCGTCCAGAGCCCGAGCGGACGTCCACGCATCCAGTTCGTGAGCAACGACAACGACCGCATGATGGAGGAGAAGTGCCTGGCCGTCGGGGCGGCCGCCCCGACCCCGACCGAGCGGAAGGCCCTGCACGCCCTCAACCAGCTGGCCGACGCCTGCCTGAAACGTCAGGGCCGCAGGGGCGTACACCTGAACCTGGACCTGTCCTGGGACCGCGGCTACGGACAGGAAGCCCCGCGCGACCCGGGTTACGACTCGGCGCTGGATGTCGGGACCAAGCTGACCGCGGAGGAGGCGGCCCGGGTGAAGGCGGGCCTCGCGAAGCCGGGCGAGGAACGGGCGCTCGCGCAGAAGATGGCCGCGGACCGGGCGGCCGCCGCCGCCCACAGCAGCACCTACGACCGGGCCGTCGCCTCCTGCGTCGGCAGCGCCCGCCGCGAGCAGCTCACCGCCTATGTCGCCGCGCCCGCCCTGCTGTTCATCGACGATCCCGGTGCCGTCAGCGTGCCCGGTTTCGACCTCTCCCCCGGGAACACCGCGCGCATCGCCGGAGTCACGGCTCTCGTCCTGGCCCTGACCGTCGGCGCGTCGGTGATCGCCGGTGCCCGCCTCGTGCGCCCGCTGCACGCGCTCACGGGTGCCGCCCAGCGGATGCGGGACGGGCTGGGACCGGCGCCCGTACCGGTCGGCCCGGACAACGAGATCGGCCGGCTGACGGCCGCCTTCAACGACATGGCCGAGCACCGCGCCCGGCTGGAGGAGCAGCGCAAGGTGATGGTCAGCGACGTCGCCCACGAACTGCGGACCCCGCTGAGCAACATCCGGGGCTGGCTGGAGGCGGCACAGGACGGTCTGGCCGATCCGGACCCGGTGTTCGTCTCCTCGCTCCTGGAGGAGGCCGTGCAGCTCCAGCACATCATCGACGACCTCCAGGACCTGGGGGCGGCCGACGCGGGGGCCCTGCGCCTGCACCGGGAGCCCGTCCGCGTCGGCGACCTGCTCGGGCAGGTCGCCGCGGCACACCAGGCGCTGGCGGAGAGCGCGGGCGTCACCCTGTCGGTCGCCGCGGCACCCGCGGGTTCGCCCGCGCCGCCCCTGCTGGACGCCGACCCGGTGCGACTGCGCCAGGCCGTCAGCAACCTGGTCTCCAACGCCGTACGGCACACACCTCCCGGCGGCCGGGTGACCCTGCGCTCGTACGTCACGGACGCCACGGGCGCCGGGGCCTCCAGTGGCCCCACGGACCTCAAGGACCCTGCGGACCCCGCGAGTTCCGGACAGGTGGCCGTGGAGGTGGCCGACACCGGCAGCGGTATCCCGGCGGACGACCTGCCCCATGTGTTCGACCGCTTCTGGCGGGCGGAGAAGTCCCGTAACCGCAGCACCGGCGGCAGCGGCCTGGGCCTGGCGATCGTCCTCAAGCTCGCCGAGGCCCACGGCGGGACGGCGACGGTCACCAGCGTCGAGGGCCGGGGCTCCGTCTTCACCCTGCGCCTCCCGGCCCCACCGGCCGGCGAACCGGGCCCTGCCGCGTGAGGCCCCTCCGCTCCGGAACCGTGACGCCATGACGCCGCGGCCATGGCTTTCTGACAGCTTCTTCACAAGCGGTCTCCAGTGTGGGGCCAAGCCCGGAACCTGGTGCGGCTAGGCATCCAGGTACCACCAAGGCCGGGCTGGAACTGGAGCGATACATGTCCCGCCATCTCACCCTCCGTCTCGCCGTGCTGACCGCCGTCGCGGCCGGCGCGCTGGTCGTGCCGGCCTCCGCGGCCTTCGCCGACGACCCGAGCGCGGCGCCGTCCGCGTCCGCGAGCCGGCAGCAGACCGCCGCGCAGAAGGCAGCCGCCGACAAGCGGAAGGCCGAGGCCGCCAAGCGGGCCACGGACTCCAAGACCCTGTCGCCCGAGGAGCGCAAGAAGCAGGAGGCCGCCAAGGCGGGCGCCGGCGCCCCGCGCGGCGGCGTCGCCGCGGGTGAGGCGCCCGCGGACGACAGCAACGTCGTCCCGCTGGCCGGTTCGGCGGCCGGCGCCCTGCTGCTGGCCGGCGCCGGAACCCTCGTCCTGCGCCGTCGCTCGGCAGGGCACCGCAACGGCTGAGCCGGCCCGTCGAGCCGGGGGGGGGGGGGGGGGGGGGGGGGGGGGGGGGGGGGGGGGGGGGGGGGGGGGGGGGGGGGGCGGTGGGGGGGGGGGGGGGGGGCGGGGGGTGGTTGGCGCACCTCAACGAGGGTGGGCTCCCTTGGGGGTGGGGGACCCCCCCCCCCCCCCCCCCCCCCCCCTCTCCTCCCCCCCTCTCCCCCCCCCCCCCCCCCCCCCCCCCCCCCCCCACCGCTTCTTCACCCGGTCCTGCCCTGGAGCCCGTCTTGTCCCCTGCACCCCGTCCCGTACGGCGTCGTGGCACCCCGCCGGTGTCCGCCCGCCTCGCGCTCGTCGTCCCCGTGGTCCTCGCCGTACTCTCCGGCTGCTCGTCCGCCGCGCCCGCACCCGCCGCCGCTCCCGCCGCCGCCCTCGCCACCCCCTCCCCCGGCACCGCGCGGGCCGCGCGGGTGGCGGCGCCCGCCAAGGTCGCCATCCCCTCGATCGGGGTGAGCAGTTCGCTGCTGAGGCTCGGCCTCAACGCGGACAGAACCGTCGAGGTGCCGCCGTCCGACAAGGGGATGACGGCCGGCTGGTACACCGGGAGCGCGGTGCCCGGTCAGGCCGGTGCCGCCGTCATCATCGGCCACAACGACACCCGCTTCGGCAGGGCCGTGTTCCACGACCTCAGGAAGATCACCAAAGGCGCGGACATCACCGTCACCGACGAGCGGGGGAAGGCTTCGCACTTCACCGTCACGTCCACCGAGAGCGTCAGCAAGACCGCCTTCCCCACCCAGCGGGTCTACGGCTCCACCACCGACCACGCCCTCCGGCTGATCACCTGCGACGGCGACTTCGACGCCCAGGGCCACCCGGTGAACAACCTCATCGTGTACGCGACGCTGGAGTGACCCGCCGCCCCGCACGGAGGCCGGCGTGGAAGTGGGCGGCCGGAAGCGGCGGGAACCCGGGAACTCACGGCAGCGCTGGGTTAGCCTCGTCTCCTCTGCGTGACGAACTGGCGTACGACGTGTAGCACTTCGGGGGATTCGTGGCGGAACAGCGGCCGGTGCCACCGGAAGCGGCGGCGGGCGGGACCGCCGCACTGCGCCAGGCCGGCGCGTCTCCCCTGCACCCCGGTGACCCGGCCCAGGTCGGACCCTACGTGCCGCTGGCACTGCTCGGCAGCGGCGGTATGGGGCGGGTCTATCTGGCGCGTCCGGTGGACGACAGCCCCGGGCTGGTCGCGGTGAAGGTGATCAGGCCGGAGTACGCGGAGGACGCCAGGTTCCGGCACCGGTTCGAGCGTGAGGCGTCGGTGCACGCCCGGTTGCGCACCCCCCACACCCCCGGACTGTGCGGCACCGGGTTCCGGGACGCGCTGCTGTGGATGGCCACCGAGTACGTCCCGGGGATCGACCTCGCGGAGGCCGTACGCGAGGACGGCGCCCTGGACACGGCCACGGTCTGGCGGCTGACGGCGGAACTGGGGCGTGCGCTGGCCGGTCTCGCCGCGGCGGAGATCGTGCACCGGGACCTGAAGCCGTCCAACGTCCTGCTGTCCGTCCGGGGCGCCCATGTGATCGACTTCGGCATCTCGAAGGCGGTGGACGCGAGTTCGATCACCGGCACGGGCAACCGGGTCGGCACCCCGGCCTACATGTCTCCGGAGCACCTGCGCACGGGCCGGTCCGACACGGCGTCGGACGTGTTCTCGCTGGCCGGGACACTGGTCTACGCGGCGGCGGGACGCGCCCCCTTCGGCGACGGCACGGGGGTGGACGTGATGCACCGGGTGGCGTTCGAGGAACCCGATCCGGAGCTGCTCGGCCGGATCGCGGCGGCGGACCCGGCGCTGGGTTCGCTGCTGTCCGCCTGCCTGGCCAAGGATCCCGCGAGCCGGCCCGCTCCGCGGGACCTCGTCGAGGCGGCCGTGGCCCGGTCCGGGACGGCTGCCGGGACCGCCGGGTGGGCGGAGCCGCTGGGCGCCAGGGTGCTGGCCCGGCAGCGGGCGTACGAGGTGCTGTACCGCCTCCCCGTCGAGCGGAGGGCCCGTTCCCGCCCCGCGGACGCCCGGCCGGAGCCGGCCGCGCCGGAGCCGTTACCCGAGGTGGAGACCCCCGCCCGGACCCGGACCCGGCGGAGGAAGGCGGCTCTGGCCGTGGGCGCGGGCCTCGCCGCGTGTGCCGTGGCAGCCGGGGTGTTCACGCTCACCCGTCCGGACACCTCCGCCACCGCCCACCCCCCGGCGGCCGGCCGAAGGTCCCCGGCCGCCGTCGTGCCCGGCGACGCCGGCTCCCCGGCCGCGTCCGGCACCCCGCGGGACGCGTTCGTCGAGGGCACGTCCGGCAGAAACGTCCGCACCGGGACCGCCACCGATCACGCCCCGGCGCACCCCGGGGTCTCGAAGTCCGCACCCGGCGGCGCGGACGCCACCTCCCCCGCTCCCGGCACCCGCGCCACCGGTTCCCCCGACAGCGCCCCGCCGCCGAGCACCGCGGCCTCGGAGCCCGCCGCCACCCCGCCCTGGATCTCCGACTGCACCTACTACAAGGGCAAGGGACGCACACGCGAGGGGGACAGCGGCAAGCACGTGCTTCAGGCGCAGTGCATGCTGACCAAGCGCGGCTACAGCGTGGGCGGTTCCGGCGTGGACGGCGACTTCGGCCCCGGGACGACGTCCGCGGTCCGCGCCTTCCAGAGCGACAAGGGGCTGGACGCCGACGGCGTCGTGGGCCATGACACCTGGGACGCGCTGCGCGGTACGACCTGAACCTCCCGGGCTGGGCGGTGGGCGGTCGCCGGGACCGAGGCGTTCCGGGCCCGCGTCCGCACCGACCTCACGCAGGTCTTCGGCCTGCCGCGCGACGGCGCCCTCACCGCGCGGATCGCCGCCCGCTTCCCGCTGGCCGAGGCGGCCGCGCCACTGGAACCGGAACTGGCCGAGTCCTCCGCACGCACCACCCCGGCAAGATCATCCCGACACCCGACCCGGCGGATCGACGGACAGTCAAACACGGTCGTACAGCGAGGCGTTGATGACCAGGTTCCGGAAGTGAAAGGACACACACAAGTTCTTCTCAGCGGTGTAGCTTCTACCCGTCAGTAGAGGCTTGAGCAAGGGTGGATGCGTGGTTGCGTCTCCGCAAACCGAGAAGTTCGCCGCCTGTCTTCGGATGCTGAAGGACCGCAGTGGCCGGGGCTACGACCGCCTGGGCAAGGACGCGGGCGTCAGTGGTTCCAGTCTGCACCGGTACTGCTCCGGCCTCAGCGTCCCGGCGGACTACCGGGTGGTGCACGCCTTCGCGAAGGTGTGCGGCGCCAGTCCGGAGGAGCTCCGCGAACTGCACCGGCTGTGGGCACTGGCCGACACCGACCGGGACGTACCGGCCGCGACCGCCAAGCTGACCCCGGAACCGGAACCGGAACCGGCCCCGGACGTGGCCGCCGGCACGCGTGCGCACCCGGAGGAGCCTTCCGCACCCCTGCCGGCGGACCATGGACAGGCGGACGACGTCACCCCGCCGGAGACCGCCTCCGGCGAGACCGGCGAGCCCCGGCGGTCCCGGGTGTCCGCGAAGCTGTCCTCCCCCTTCGCGGTGCTGGCCGCCGTGGTCGCGGTGGTGCTGGTGGCCGGCTTCGTGTGGCTGCCGAGCGGGCGCACCCCCGCTGCCGCGCCGGCATCCCGCGAGGGACTGCTGTACTCCCCGGCGTGCAGAACGGTGAGCATGGGGCAGAACGACGAGTGCGTGCGCGAGGTCCAGAGGTTGCTGGTGCTGGCGAAGGGCAGGCTCGCCGTCGACGGGGACTTCGGGCCGGAGACCCTGCGCAGACTGACCGCGTTCCAGGTGCTGGCGGGTGTGACGGCCAGAAGCGTGGTCGACGACGCCACCAAGAAGGCGCTCTACGCGCGGAAGGTGAGTATGGCGACCTGGTCGCCGGACAGGGTGGCGCGGCGGATCCGTGAGGTGTTCACCGAAGACCCCCGCACCGCCGTGGCCGTCGCGCGCTGCGCGTCGTTCCTCGACCCGCTCTGGGTGCTGCCCAACACCAACGGCAGCCGCAACTGGGGCGTGTTCCAGATCTCCGACGCCCGTCTGCGGGAACTCGGCGGCACACCCCGGCGGGCGTTCGACCCGGACTGGAACATCCGGGCGGCCCACCGGCTGTGGAGCGCCCGCCGCGACTTCCACGACTGGCCCTCCTGCGAGGCGGCGCTGAAGGACGGCCCGAAGAGCTGACGCCCGGAGGTCCCGGGTACCGCCGCCGCGGCACCCGGGACCGGCTCCTGATCACCGAAGCCGTCAGACGGTGCCGTTCTCCCACCACCAGTCGCGGCCCAGGTCGGCCCGGCTGTCGACGTGCTGGTGGTCGACGGTGTACGTCTCAAGGCCGGAGAACCCGCAGGTCTCCGCCTTCTGGTAGACGGTCTTGTTGGCCACGCCGGGCACGTCGAGGTCGGCGGCGGTGCCGTACAGGTGCATGCTGTCGCTGGCTCCGCCGATGTCGGCGTTGTGCGCGATGCTGCGGAAGCCGGAGTTGACCGTGATCGGCTTGTCGCCCAGCTTCTTGCGCAGCGCCTCCAGCTTGTACATGCAGCGGCGGGCGTTCTCCTTCGCCGCCGCCGCGCTCACCTTGCCGCCGTTGAAGGTGCCGCTCGACTGGTCCACGAACTCGCTCCAGTTGAAGTGGACCGTGGAACCGTCCGACTGCTCCAGCGCGTTGAGCTTCGCCTGCGTGTTGGGTCCGACACTGCCGTCGGCCGTCAGACCGTACGCCGCCTGGAACCGGCGTACGGCAGCCGCCGTACCGGCGCCGAAGTCGCCGTCGATGCCGACCCGGCTGTGACCGGCGCTGTCCGCCGCCCAGCCGGCCACCCGGATCTGCAGCTCGGTCACGTCGGCGCCGGTGTCGCCCTGTCCCAGGGTGCGCGACCACGAGTAGGCCTGCGCGACACCGGAGAAGAGCAGCTGGCCGAAGGCGACACCGACGCCGGCGGCGAGCGTGCCACGCAGCATGGCGCGGCGGTTGACGGGAGCACGGAAGGAGGAGGTCATCGTCGTCCTTTCAGGAACGGTGGTGCGGGAGGAGGTCAGTAGGCGAGCTGGAACGTCACGTTCTGCGCGTCGATGTCATAGGCGTGCACGCGCAGGACGAAGTGCGTGCCGTCCTTGACGTCGGTGGCGACGGTTCCCCACTCGGTGCCGTGCGTGGTGTACGCGTCGCCGTTGTTGCACTTGGTGGTGTGGTCGGTGAACACCACACAGGCGTCCAGGTAGACCCCCGGGATGTCCGTGATGAGCCGCATGTTGATGTCGCCGCACCGCGAGGACGTGGTGTAGGTGCCGTACTCCTTGGCGGCTGCCTGGTAGTGGTACGTCAGCGTCTTGGCGCCGCCGTAGCAGCTGGTGGCGGCGGCCGGGGAGTGCGCGGAGGCGGAGGCGGGCGCGATGCCGGCGCCCAGCAGCGCGGCCGCGGCGAACAGGGCCGAGACGAACGTCCTGCTCCGGATCATGGTGGTCTCCGTTCGGGTGAGGGGGGTCAGAAGGCGATCTGCAGGGTGGCGGAGCTGCCCTCCAGGTCCACCCCGTTGGGCACCGTGAACCTGGTGCCGTCCAGGACGTCGGTGGCGATGGTCGTCCAGCTCCGGCCGACCCTGGTCCAGTGGTTGCAGACGCCGGTCTTCTCGAACTTCACGCAGGCGACGACGTACTCCGCGTCTCCGCCGGTCATGCGCATGTTGATGTCGGTGCAGCGGCTCGTGGTCCGGTACGGGCCGAAGTCGAGCACGTCCCCGTAGTGCACCGTCACCGCCCCGCCGTAGCAGCTCGTGGCGGCTGTGGCGGCCGAGGCGGGCACCGGAACGGTGAAGCCCAGCGCGACGAGCAGGGCGACGAGGGACGCGCGTGCCCATCGGGTGGTCAGGGGGGTGGTCATGGGGTCCTCCTCGGTCCGGCGGGGATCAGCGGTTGGCCAGACGGTCCAGATCGGCCTGGGTGCCGTTGAACACGTCGCCGGTCGCGGGTGCCTTGATGCCCGGGAACAGCGCGGAGTCGGTGTACTGCCACATCGCCCAGGTCGTCGACCCGGTCGGCACGGGCGGCTGGGTGATCGACTGGCGGTAGTCCGCGAGTTGCAGCGGATACCGGGCGAAGGCGGTGGTCGCGCCCAGGCAGTCGTCCAGGAAGGACTTCTGGGTGTAGATCATCGGCGTACGGCCGAACGCCGCCTCGACCCGGTCGAGCCAGACCTTGGCGTCGGCCACCGTGCCGTAGGTGGGGCAGCGGCCGCTGCCGTCGTCCATGCGCTCCAGGTCGAAGATCGGCGGCAGGTCGCCCGCCCGCTGCCCGGTGTAACCGGTCGCCCGCACCGCGGCGATGAACCGGTCGGCCTGCGCGGCACCCGTGTCGGCCGCCGTGCCCGTGTAGAAGTGGTACGGCGCGACGGCCAGGCCCGCCGCCCTGGCGCCCTGGAGGTCGCTGGTGAGGTATTCGTCGGTGACGTTCAGCCCCCGGGTGGCCTTGACCGTCGCGAACTCGACCCCCGAGGCCCGTACGGCCTTCCAGTCGATCGGCGCTCCGCCGGGGTGCTGGTACTTGGCCGTGTCCAGGCCGTCGATCGGGTAGCCGGCGGGACGCGGCGGCGTGCAGTACGTGTTCCGGCTGGACCAGTCCACCAGCTTCGCCCAGGTGTTGGGTCCCACGACGCCGTCGGCGCTGAGGTTGGCGCAGTTCTGCAGCTCGGCGACCCGGGCCTCGGTCCCGCCCCCGAAGTCGCCGTCGATCGTCAGCGGCGGATAGTGGAACGGCTCCATGGCGAGGTTCAGACGGCACTGCACCTCCTCGACCTCACTGCCCGTCGCACCCCGTTTCAGCGTCGGGCGCGTCCCGGTGTGGCCGCACACGGTCGCCTGCGCCGCGCTCGACGTGCCCTGGCTCGCGCAGGTGTGGGGTTGCGCGGCCCAGGTGTTCAGCGCCGCCCAGGTCTGCGGGCCGAGCACCCCGTCCACGCCCAGCCCGGCACACCGCTGGAACTCCTTGACCCGCGTCTCCGTCCCCGGCCCGAACGAGCCGTCCGCCGCGATCGGCGTGTAACGGCTCGGCTTCGTCGCCAGGTTGAGCTCGCACTGCGCCTCGACCGCCGGGTCACCCGTCGATCCCAGCTGCAGCGTGGGCTGTGCGCTGGTGTGCCCGCAGACCGCGACCGCGGTGGCAGCGGTCTCCGCCGCCTGCACCGCCGCGGGCCCGCACAGGGGCAGGACCGCTGCCACGGCGAGGGTCAGACCCCGCAGAAGCGTCCGTCGTCCCATCTGTGTTCCCCCTCATGTGAGTAGCCGGGAGCCCCGGCGCCGCTCATGCTGGCACCGCCCGCCCCGCGGCGGATCTCTCCGCCTCCGCTCTGGGACGCCGGGACAGTCCCACGCGTGTGACCTGCGGGGATGGACGACCGCTGAGATGGGGATGGGACGGGGAGGGGGAGGGGGAGCCGGGCCGAGCGGCTGAGGCTGCTCACACTCCGGTGGCGGACGGCGGTGGCGGAAGGCGTGGCGTGCCTGGTGGTCGTGTCGCTTCTCGAACAGGGGCACCTGAGTGCTCGGGCAGCGGACGTCGGGTGGGTATGGGCAGGGTCATTCGCCGAGCACCGGCCGCACCCTGCCCAGCAGCTCGTCGACTTCGACGAGGAGCACAGCCAGGAGTTCTCCCGCCTCACCGCCGGACTCCTCGACCGCCACGCCGACCGCTTCCCGGCTCTGACCCGGGCCATCGCCGACGGTTTCTACGCCCCCACCCGGATCGACCCGCTCGACTTGCCGTCGACCGCGTCCTCGACGGGGTCCAGTTGCTGATCGACCGGGCCGGGGACGCCCCCGGCCCGATGGACACCGGCACCATCCGGTGAGCGCCTGCCCCGAACGCGGGATCGCCCCGGACAGCCCACCGGACGGGTGCGCCTCCTGAACGGCCGCCAACTCGGCCCGGTGCGGGGCGCGATCCGCCTCCGGCAGCAGGGTCGACAGCCGTGAAGGGCGCGGGCACGGAGACGGAACACCTCGGACGCCTCGAAAGCCTGGTCCGTCGAGGCCCGCCCGAGCTTCGCCAGGATGCCCATGGCCTGTTCGACCGGGCAGGTCGAGCAGCGCCGTCCAGAAGCGTCATCCTGCCCAGGAGCGGTCAGCGGCGCGCCAGTTGCCGTTCGCCGGCCGTACCGGGCTGGTAGGCGAGTCCGTAGTGCTTGAAGATCGCTTCCTCCTGCTCGGCGGGCAGCACGTCGTCGGTGCCGATCGAGGGAGCCTGCCTCACCAGTGCTTTGGCGTAACACACCCTGAGATAGTCCGGCCCGGCGGTCGCGTCCGCCAAGGGGACGAAGACCAGCCGACGCCGCGTGGGCAGCCCGGCGCGAACCGTGGCCATGGCCGGCTCGTCCGTGGTGGTGTCCACGTACACCGCCTCCAGGACTCCGATCTTGTGCGACTGCGCATCCACGACGTCGCGGTCACGCCACTCTCGGACATCGGCTGTGTGAATCATGGCCCTTCCCTTCCGGACGGCTCGTCCGCCGGTGGTGAGTCGTACCCTCGGTCTTCCGCGCGGAGCCGCCGCAGGCCCCGCCGCGTCAAGGGGCGGCCCCACGACATCCTGACCCGCCGGGTCCCCCTCCACCGAGGTCTCGGCCCCCACCCCCCACCAGTCCTCCGGAAGCGTGGTGGTGCGCTGCACGGCATCCGCCCCTCCACGTTCGTCGCGCGCCCGGCGTGACGGGATGCCGCCCCGGAACCCTTGGACGCCAGGCCGGTTCGCCGGTCATTCACGGCGTTCATGGTCGCGACGGTCCTCGCGCCTCCAGCGCGCCCGGTTCTGGCGGCTGTAGCGGCGGTCCCAGCGGTCCTGACGGTCCCGGCGCTCCTGGTAGTCCCGGTAGCCCCCGAGATCGGAACCGTCGCCGCGGATCCAGCCTCCGCCGCGATCGCGGCCGTAGCGGGTGGCACCGAAGATCAAAACGGCGGCGGCCACCCACCAGAGGGGATGGAGAAAGCCGAGGCCTAACAGGACCACGATCGGGATGAGAAGCAGAACGAACACGGCGGGCCTCCCCGGAGCGGAACAACGCATCAGTGCCGGGGGCCGGGGCCTGTTCAAGGAGTCTAGCCCTACCCGGAGATTACGGACAGCGACATACGTCCACGACTTACGACGGAACCGGCCGAAGCGGATGACCACTTGGCATCGTCAAAGCCCTGGTGCGCGACTCCGATTCACCCCCCGCCAGGGCGCTGGGTGCGGCGGGAGCCGGCCTTGTCGTGGGCGACCTGGACGATCCGCCGTCGCTTCGCAGGGCGATGAGGGGCGTGCATGGCGTGTTCCTGGTGCCGACCATGATGGTCGGCCCCCGGATCAGTCCCGAAGGCGTGGTGGCCGAGGAGCGGCGGGGAAAGGCAGTGGCGGACCCTGCCGGGGAGTTGGGCAGCGGGCACCTGGTCTACAGCTCGCTCAACGGCGCGGACGCGCACTCCGGAATCCCGGACCCGGGAGCTTCATGTTCGTGCCCGTCGGATGCCCGCACGCATTCTCCAACCCCGGCGCCGAACCCGCCCGGATGCTGTTCCTCGTGTCCCCGGCCGGGCACGAGACCTACCTCCAGGAGCTCACCGACCTTCTGAGCGCCTCGGGGCCGCCGGATCAGGCCGGGATCGCGGCCCTACGGCTCCGCCACGACATCCACCAACTCACCCCGCTCGCCTCCCCGGCCGCAGACTGAGGCCGCATGGCTCACCGAACGTCAGCGCGGTGACCCGGGGCCGCGGCTTGCTCCCTTGGCCGGCGGTGGTCCTCGGTGAGAGGCCGGGCGAGCCGGAAGCGGGCGTGGCAACGATCAGGATGCGACTCCAGCGGTTGCGGCTCAGCCGCGTGGTCCCGCGCCGTGCGGTTGCGGCTCAGCCGCGTGGTCCCGCGCCGTGCGGTTGCGGCTCAGCCGCGTGGTCCCGCGCCGTGCGGTTGCGGCTCAGCCGCGTGGTCCCGT
>NZ_JBWKDW010000030.1:0-49447 GCF_056435735.1 Streptomyces sp. NPDC043878 | reverse complement strand
CGCGCCGTGCAGGAGTGTGTCGATGACGAGCGCGGCCAGCGCGTCCGGGTCCTGCGCGGCTGGATCCTGGTCGGCGCCCGGCCTGTCGAGGGCTTCGCTCAGGAGGGCGTAGTACACCTGCCGCGTCCAGTCCAGGTCCGCGTCCGGGGCGAGGAGTCCCTCGTTCCGTGCTCGTGTCAGGAGTTCGACGGTGTAGGTGTCGATCTCTTCCCAGAGGGCGGCCGCGGCGCTGGTGTGGGGCGTGGCGTGACTGAGGGTGAAGCGCCAGGTGTTCTTGACCCGCAGGACATTCGCGGTCACCCGGTACAGGGCCACGAGTGCGGGAGCGGCACTGGGTCGGGCTTCCTCGATGGCGTCGAGGAGCTGCTGCTTCGCGGAGACGGCGAGCGCCTCCAGCAGCGCCTGCCGGTTCGCGAACCGGCGGTGCACCGTGATCCTGGTCAGCCCCGCCGCCTCGGCGATCTGCTCCATGGAGGCGCCGGCGTCCTGGGCGAGGACCCGCTCGGCCGCCTCCAGAATCGCGCGCACACTGCGCTCGGCATCTGCCCGCAGTGCTCGGCCCATGTCTGTCTCCTGCCTCGTTCGCCATCTGGTCCCTAGTAGAGGATACGTGAACGCTACGGGTTCCTTATTACTTGATTCATAGGTGTTGCTTCTAAGCTCCAAGGTGATACTTTGATGATACGGATAAGGGGTCGCGCCGCACTGGCGAGCACGGGCACCGGTGTGGCCGCCGCTCGCGACCAGGGCTCCCCGATGTCCGACGCCACTGCCTGGCGGAGCCGTGTGAAGCGCACGGCAGGTTCGCCCCGCCGGAGCATCACTCCGGCACTGACACCCAAGGAATTGTCATGCCCTCGACCAAACTGCACACCCGTATCTCCCGGCGCACCGCCGTGGCGGTGGCGACCATGTCGGTCCTCGCTGCCGTCGCCGGCGCGACGCCGAGCGTGGCGACCGCCGTGAGTGACAGCTCGGGCGCCGCGCGTCCGGCGGTCACCCGGACACAGAGCCCCGGGAGCGCCAGCACCGCCCCCAACCTGCGCGTCAAGGCCGCCAACGGCGTCACCTACCAGTACCGCCGCTTCGGCCACCCCGGCACCGGCAGCGTGCCGCTGGTCTTCTTCCAGCACTTCCGCGGCACCCTCGACAGCTGGGACCCCAAGCTCATCGACACCATCGCCGCCGAGCGCGAGGTCATCCTCGTGGACAACGTCGGCGTCGGCGGCTCCACCGGCACCACCGCCAGCACCGTCCAGCAGATGGCCCTGGACGCCATCGACTTCATCGACGCCCTCAAGCTGCCCCGCTACGACGTGCTCGGCTTCTCCCTCGGCGGCGAGGTCGCCCAGGAGGTCGCCCTGCGCCGCCCCTGGCAGGTCCGCCGCGTCGTCCTGGCCGCCACCGGCCCCCAGGGCGGGGTGGACCAGCGCGCATCCGACCCCAAAATCCTCCAGCGGACCCTGAAGGACAACCCGGGCCCCGAGGACTACCTCTTCCTGTTCTTCAAGAACACCGCCTCCAGCCAGGCCGCGGGAGGCGAGTTCCTGCAGCGCCTCGGGCAGCGCACCACCGACCACGACGCCCCCTCCAGCCTCGCCACCCGCGACCGCCAGCTCACCGCGTGGTCCGAGTGGGGCATCCCCGACAAGGCCAAGTTCGTCCGCCTCCACGCCCTCTTCCAGCCCACCCTGGTCGCCGACGGCGAGAGCGACATCCTCATGCCCGCCAAGAACTCCCGCCTGCTGGCCAAGTACCTCCCCGACGCCCAGCTGCACATCTACCCGGACGCCGGTCACGGCTTCCTCTACCAGTACGCCGTCAAGTTCGGCACCGAGGTGAACACCTTCCTCGACCGCTGACAGCCCCTCCGCCGCGAGACGGTCGCCGACGCCGCCGGGAGCGGTGACTGCAGACCGGTCTCATGCCCGCTGCCCCGCCGGAGCCGAGCCCGGTGGGGCATCGGCGTGTGACGGGCCGCCGACGCCGTGACCCTCCGTAAGAGATACGTGAACGCTACGGATGCTTTTTTAATTGATGCTTCTATGTTGCCTCTTATCTAGAAGCTGATACATTGGTGAAACCGATTAAGGGTTGCAGGGACGGCGACGGACCTCAATGTGACCGGCGTCCGCGTCAGGCACCGCGACCCCCACACCCCCGTAAGACGAAGCAGTCCATGAGTCAGGAGCCCACAATGGCGACAACACGTCCGGTAGCCCTCGTGACGGGTGCGTCCTCCGGTATCGGAAAGGCGGCCGCCCTCGCACTGGTGGCGGCGGGATACGAGGTGGTCGGCACCAGCCGCAACACCGCGCACGTCACCCCCCTCAAGGGCGTGACCCTCCTCGACCTCGACGTGACCAGCGACGCGTCGGTGACCGCCGCGGTCGGCGAGGTGATCGAGAAGTTCGGGCGGATCGACGTCCTGGTCAACAACGCCGGCATCGGCTCGGCGGGCGCCGCCGAGGAGAGCTCCGCCGCGCAGGCGCAGGGCCTGTTCGACATCAACGTCTTCGGCGTCATCCGCATGACGAACGCCGTCCTGCCCCACATGCGTGCCCAGCGCAGCGGACGGATCGTCAACATCTCGTCCATCGTCGGCTTCATGCCGCAGCCCTACATGGCGGTCTACGCCGCCTCCAAGCACGCCGTCGAGGGCTACTCGGAGTCGGTCGACCACGAGCTCCGCGAGTACGGCGTGCGGTCCCTGCTCGTCGAACCCGCCTGGACCAACACGGCGTTCGACGCGGCCAGCGTGCGGCCCGACCGGCCTCTGGACGTCTACGCCAAGCAGCGCCACGTCTTCGAGGAGTACATGGCCGGCGCGGTCAAGGACGGCGACGACCCCGCCGTCGTGGCCAAGGAGATCGTCGCGGCGGCGACCGACGCCAAGCCGAAGCTGCGCTACACCGCCGGAGCCATGACCGGGCGCGTCCGCACCATGCGCCGCATCGTCCCCACCCGCATGTTCGACCAGCAGTTGCGCAAGATGAACCGGCTGCCCGCCTGACGACTCCCAGAAGACACCCACGAGACACATCGACAGGAAAGCGAAGCCCGCCATGAGCACCTATCTGGCAGACGCGGCCGAGGACCTCACCGTGGAAGGCCCCTCCGCGACGTTCACCTACCGGCGCGTCGGCCCCCGGGGCGGCATCCCGCTGGTCCTGCTGAACCGGGTCCGGGGCACCCTCGACTGGTGGGACCCGGAGTTCCTGGACCACCTCGCCGCAGCCCATGACGTGATCGTGTTCGACAACGTCGGCACCGGATACACCACCGGCACCCCGCGCGACTCCGTCGAGGGACTCGCCGACGGCACCGTCGAGTTCGTCGAGGCCCTCGGCCTCACGCAGGTCGACCTGCTCGGCTGGACGCTGGGCGGCACCGTCGCCCAGCACATCGCCCGCACCCGGCCCGACCTGGTCCGCAGGCTGGTCGTGGCCGCCGCCAACCCCGGCGGCACGGTGCCCGGCGCTCCCGACCCGGACCCGAAGGTGCGGGCCACCATGACCAAGCCCGAGGTCACCGGGGACGACCTGGTGTTCCTGTTCTTCCCGGAGACGGACACCGGGCGCGCCGCCGGGTACGCGCATCTCGCCAGGGTGGCCACGCGACCGGCCACCGGGCTCCCCGAGGTGTCCGAGGCGGCTGCCATGGGCCAGATCACCGCCATCGGGAAGGACGCGGCGATTCCCTTCGAGCAGGTGCGGGCGGACCTGGCGAGCATCAGGCAGCCCGTCCTGTACGCGACCGGCATGCGGGATGTGATGATCCCCCCGCTGGCCGCCTACACCGCCGTCCAGCACCTCCCCAACGCCACCCTCGTCGCCTACAGCGACGCCGGCCACGCCTTCCTCTTCCAGCACGCCAGGGATTTCGCCGCCCAGGTGACGGCCTTCCTCGCCGGCTGACCAGCGGCACGAAGCCCGGCAGCACGGACGCCGGAACGCCTGCCCGGTCATGGCCGAGGCTCCGTTCCGCATCCCCGGATGACGTATCCGTGCGCGGTTCCGTCGGCGGCCGGCCGGGAGCTGCGAGACCTCGCCCTGCAACCGTGAAACCGAGGAGACACCGTGGAGTTGACCAGCGATCCGGCGCGCCGGGAGGTCACGCCGCTGGAGTTGTTCTTCGACCTGGTCTACGTCTTCGCCATCGGTCAGCTGTCGCATCAGCTGCTGGCCCACCCGACGTGGACCGGTGCCGCCCAGACGCTCGTGCTCTACCTCGCCGTCTACGCGGCGTGGGCCTACACCACCTGGGCGGTCACCCTCGTCCCGGCCGAGGACCCGCGGACCCGGCGGATGCTGCTGACGGTCATGCTCGTCGGGCTGTTCATGAACGCCGCGATCCCGCGAGCCTTCGATGACGCCGGGTGGGTCTTCGTCGTCACGTTCCTGCTGATTCACCTCGGCCGGACGGTATGGCTGCTCAGGGTGGGCCTCGACGAGGTCAACCAGGAGCACTTCCGCCGCGTTCTGGTCTGGTTCGTGGCGGCCGCGCCTCTCTGGCTGACCGGCGCGGCGGTCGGTGGTGGCGCGCGGCTGGCGTGGTGGGCCGCTGCGACCCTGGTCGAGCTGGTGGGTACCTGGACGGCGCATCCCCTGCCCGGCCGCAGGCTGGAGTCCCGGCAGGTCGGCTTCGCCGGCGGGCACCTGCTGGAACGCGGCCGCCTGTTCATGATCATCGCGTTGGGCGAGACGGTCATGACCACCGGCACCGCGCTCACCGCGGCCCCCTACGAGCCGATGACCCTGCTGACCGCCGGTGTGGCGCTGACCGGCACGATCGCGTTGTTCTGGCTGTTCTTCGGCCGCTCCGAGCGCGTCGTGCGCCACTACGAGCGGACCGAGGACCCGATGCGGGCCGGGCGCAGCGGTGTCATCAGCCTCATGGTCTCCGTCGCCGGGTTGATCGCGGTCGCCGTGGCCGATGAACGCGTCATCGCGCACCCGGTGGAGCACGCCGGCATCACCACGAACCTGCTGCTGTTCGGGGGGCCTGCCCTCTTCATCGCCACGCAGACCTGGCACGGGGCGACCCTGTTCGACGACCTGCACTGGTCACGGCTGCTCGCGTTGTCCGCTCTCGTCGTCGCAGGCATGCTCACGCCGATGGCCCCGGCGTACCTGGCGGCCGTGGTCGCCGCCGCGATCGTCGTCGCACTGGCCGCGTTCGAGGGACGCCGTCCGGCCGGCGACGCGCGTGCGAAGCCGACCCTCCCAGGCCGCCCACACGGCTGACCCGGTCACCTGTCCTCGACGCGTGCGGCCGGTCTGCCGGTCGCCACAGCGCCTCGGCAGCCCGCCCGCCGAGGCCGGCATGCAGGCAGCAGCCGACTCCCTTGCCGACTGACGAAAACCGACCTGAAAACCGACTTGGAACAGATTTCCCCCTCCCCCCAATTCGCCCCTCAGCACTCTCAACACTTCAGCACTGGAGCACACCATGACGCAGCACAGCATGTTCAGCATCGAGGCCGTGGCGCCGAAGATCCGCAAGGTCACCTTCTCGAATCCGCCGGTGAACGTCGTCGGCGCGGACACCGTTACCCAACTGGTCGACGTCGTCGATGAGCTGAGGCGGGACGAGCAGGTCCAGGTCGTCATCTTCGACAGCGGTACGCCCGGATACTTCTTCAACCACGCCGATCTCGGCCAGGTGCCCGAACTCCTGGCGCTGAACAGCGCCGACGGGACTCCCACGTGGGTCGACCTGGTCACGAGCCTGACCAGTGCCCCGTTCATCAGCATCGCCTCCATCCGCGGGCGCACGCGGGGCGGCGGGGACGAGATCACCCTGGCCTTCGACCTGCGCTACGCCAGCCGCGAGGAGGCGTTCTTCTGCCAGCCCGAGGTCGCGATCGGCATCGTCCCCGGCGGTGGCGGCAGCGACCGTCTGGCCCGGCTGCTGGGGCGGGACCGCGCCCTCGAAGCGATCCTCACCAGCCAGGACTTCGACGCCGATACGGCCGAGCGGTACGGGTGGGTGACCCGGACCGTCGCCGACGCCGAACTCGACGACCTCGTGAGCGGCGTGGCGGCGCGCATCGCCTCGTTCGACAAGCAGTCCGTCCTGGCCGCCAAGGCACAGATCAACCGGTCGACCCTGCCGCCCGTGGCCGATCTGCGCGCGTCCTGGGCGGAGTTCGCGGAATCGGTCAACTGGCCGGGATTCCAGGCGCGCGTGCCGCAGCTGGGAAAGGCCATCGCCGAGGTCGGCCTTGAGGAGATCGAGCGGAACCTGGGCCACTACGCGGGTCTCATCAACGAACAGGCATAAGCACCGTTCCTCTCGCGATGACGCCCGTTTCACGTCGCCTCCCTCCGTACGGAGACCGGCGAGAAGCACGTCGGCGGAACACCGGCCTCCCGTCTCGACCGGCCCTTCTTTCCCCCCATTCACCACGCGCGCCAAAGCACCAGGAGCATTCTCATGGACCTCTCCGCCAGCACCGTTCTCGTCACCGGAGCCAACCGCGGCCTCGGCCGCGCCCTGGCCGCAGAGCTGCTCGGCCGCGGTGCCACCGTCTACGCCGGTGCCCGCAACCCCGACCAGGTGGACCTGCCCGGCGTCAGGCCGATCGCGCTCGACATCACCGACCCCGCCTCCGTGGCGGCCGCCGCCAAGGCCACCGGTGACGTCACCGTCCTGATCAACAACGCCGGCATATCCACCGGCGGCGACCTGCTCACCGGCGACCTGGACGACATCCGCCGGGACATGGACACCAACTTCTTCGGCACCCTCTCGGTGGTCCGGGCCTTCGCACCCCAGATCGCGGCGGGCGGCGGCGGTGCCGTCCTGAACATCCTGTCCGCCCTGTCCTGGTTCAGCTTCCCGGAGGCCGGCGCCTACTGCGCCGCCAAGTCCGCCCAGTGGTCGCTCACCAACGCCCTGCGCCTCCAGCTCGCCGACCAGGGAATCCGGGTGGCCGGACTGCACGTCGGCTACATGGACACCGACATGACCAGCACGGTCACCGCGCCCAAGACCGCCCCCGCCGACGTCGCCCGTCTCGCCGCCGACGGCATCGCCGAGGGCGCCTACGAGATCGTCGTGGACGACATCAGCCGCCAGGTGCAGGCCGGGCTGGCGGGAGGCGTCACCGCCCTGTACCCGCAGCTGCCCTGACGAGCAGTCGACGGGCACGCCGATGAGTGAGACCAACGTCCCCTCTTTCAGACCGCCTCGGGCACCGTCATCCAGCGCCACTGGGTGAACTGCTCCAGGTTGGCGGTGCCGCCGACGCGGGAGCCGTTGCCCGATGCCCCCATCCCGCCGAAGGGGGCGTTCGCGGCGTCCTTGGCGGAGACGTCGTTGAGGTGCACCATGCCGGTGCGCAACTGCTCGGCGATGGCCGCCGCCCGCGGCACCGAACGGGAGTGCACAGCCGCCGTCAGGCCGTATTCGGTGTCGTTGGCGATCTCGACGGCCTCCGTGTCGGTACGGAACGCGACGACGGGGGCGACGGGCCCGAAGATCTCCTCGGTGAAGGCGGGCATGGTCCGCTCGACGTGATCCAGGACGGTGGGCGGGTAGAACAGCCCGTCGCGGCGTCCGCCGGCCAGCACCCGTGCCCCTGCGGCCACGCTCTCGTCCACGATGCGTTCGATCCTCGCGGCCTGGCGCTCGTTGATCACGGGACCGAGGGCCACGCCCTCCTCTCGGGGGTCGCCGACCCGCAGCGCCTCGGCCTGCCCGACCAGTGCCTCGGTGTACGGCTCCACGAGGTCGGCGTGCACCAGATGACGTCCGGCGGCGACGCAGGCCTGCCCCTGATAGCCGAAGGAACTCATCGCCCCGGCTGCCGCGGCGGCGTCGACGTCCGCGTCGTCGAGCACGACGATCGAGTTCTTGCCGCCCAGTTCCAGAGCCACCCGCTTGAGCCCGTCGCCCGCGGCGCGGGCGACCGCCCGTCCTGCCTCGGTGGAGCCGGTGAACACGACCATGGCGACGTGGGGATCAGCCACGACCGCCTCACCGGTGCCGGGTCCCCCGGGCAGGACGTGGAGCAGCCCCTCGGGCAGTCCGGCGTCCTCGAACAGCCGCGCCACGACGACGCCGCCGGACACCGGTGTGTGGGGATCGGGCTTGAGCAGGACGGCGTTGCCCAGCACAAGCGCGGGCGCGAGGGCCCGCATGGCGAACAGCAGGGGGGCGTTCCAGGGGTTGATGACGCCGACTACCCCCAGCGGTACCCGCCATGCGTAACTGGCCTGACCGGGCATCGACGGGCTCAGGATCTCGCCCCGGGGCAGCGACGCGAGCCCGACGGCCTGCGCCAGCTGGCTGAGTCCGGCCGCGATCTCGTAGTCGCCCTTCGCCGGGACGCCTCCGGACTCCCTGACGATCCACTCGCGGATCGCCCCGCTGTTGTCGCGCAGTGTCCGGGCGGCGCGGAGCAGGACCTCGGCGCGCTCCTGGGGTGCCGTCTCGGCCCAGGCCCGCTGAGCCCGGGCGGCCAGGAGCCCGGCCCGGGCGACATCCGCGGGCGCCGCCACGCCCACCTCCGCCAGCCGCTTGCCCGTGGCGGGTTCGTTCACCGACTGGGCCCCGCCCTCGGACTGCCGCCAGCCGCCGCTGTAGATCTTCCCGGTCCACTCGGTCGCGTCCGGCCACGCTCCCTCGCCGGTGACAGTCATGGCACGCCCTTCCGTCATCGACACATTGATACCCCTTTTTTGTGCATATACCTTTATAAAGCGTATATGTTCAACCACTCTCCCGGTTGCTCCCGGCCAGCCAGGGACGCACGGTGGGAAGACCAAGGTGAGGGCGGATGAACGTGATGACGGGTTCGGAAGCCGCCGACGACGACGGGGCGGTGTGCCGGCCGGACGGCCTCATCGACGAGTCGGCCACGGCCAGAGCCACCGTGGGTCCGGACGGCGTCGTGACCGGGTGGAGCGAGGGTGCACGGCGGCTGCTCGGATACCGGCCCGCGGAGGTCGTCGGCCGGCCCGCTGCGCCGCTGCTCGCCGGGGAGCCGCCCGCCGAGACGCTGCGCTCCCTGCGAACGCTGCCGAGGTGGAACGGGACGGCGACCCTCCTGCACCGGGACGGCCACCGCCTCGCGGTGAACCTGCTGGCCCAGCGCCGGGCGCCCGACTCCGGGGACGACGGGGGCGGCGAGTGGCTCCTGGTCTCCCCGCTGGCCCGGCCGTCGTCGCCTCTCCAGGACGACGCACTGGTGATGTGGGCGTTCACCCGGTCGCCGTCCACGACGGCGCTCTACGACACCGGCCTGCGGCTGCGGCGCGCGAACGCGGACATGGAACGTGTGATCGGCCTGCCCGAAGCGGCGATGCAGGGGTTGCGTGTGTCGGAGATCGTGGTCGACCCGGAGGGCGACCGGACGGAACAGTGCATGCGGCGGGCGCTGGAGACCGGCGAACAGCAGCACCTGCAGCAGATCCTGCGCCTGGCGGGCCACGAGCGCGAGAGCATCTGGACGACGTCACTCACCCCTGTGCGGGACGCCGGGGGAACGGTACGGGGAGTGCTCCTCTCCGCACACGACATGACCGAGGAGCACCTGGCCCGGGGACGTCTGGCCCTGCTCAACGAAGCCAGCATCCGCATCGGCAGCACTCTGGACCTCGCCCGGACCGCTCAGGAACTCGCCGACGTGGCCATCCCCCAGCTCGCGGACTTCGTCACCGTCGACCTGCTCCCCGCCATCGAAGGCGGCGACGACCCGCGCGCCGGCTCACCGCCCAGCCCCGTCATGCTGCGCCGTGTCGCCTACCAGTCCGTCCTGGAGGGCTCCCCCGAGGTCGTGGTGGAGCGCGGAACGGTGGCCGCGTACCCGGACGATTCGACGGCGGCCAGGTGCCTGACCAGCGGCCGGCCGCTGATCGAGAACGTGACCGCTTCTTCGATGGACCGGGTGGCGAGCCAGACCCCGGACCGGGCCGAGCGGATGCGACAGTACGGCTTCCACTCGGTGCTGGCCGTGCCGATGCGCGCCCGGGGCATCACTCTCGGCGTGGCCACCTTCTCCCGCCACCGGCGCCCGGAACCCTTCGAGCAGGACGACCTGCTCCTGGGCGAGGAGATCACCGCGAGGGCCGCCGTCTGCATCGACAACGCCCGCCGCTACACCCGCGAGCGCCACACCTCCCTCACCTTGCAGAGCAGTCTCCTGCCGCAGCGGCTGCCCCCGCAGGCCGCCGTCGACGTCGCCTCCCGTTACCTGCCCTCCAGCACGCAGGCCGGCGTCGGCGGCGACTGGTTCGACGTGATCCCGTTGTCCGGCGCCCGGGTGGCGCTCGTCGTCGGCGACGTCGTCGGCCACGGCATCCAGGCCTCGGCCACCATGGGACGGCTGCGCACCGCCGTGCGCACCCTGGCCGATGTCGACCTCCCGCCCGACGAGCTGCTGACCCACCTGGACGACCTGGTCATCCACCTGTCCGCTGAGGCCGAAAGCGCGGCCGGCACCACCGCCGACCTCGGCGCGACCTGCCTGTACGCCGTCTACGACCCGGTCTCCCGGCGCTGCACCCTGGCTCGCGCGGGTCACCCCGTACCCGCGGTGGTGACCCCGGACGGCGCCGTGGAATTCCCCGACCTCCCCGCGGACCCGCCGCTGGGGCTGGGCGGCCTGCCCTTCGAAGCCACCGAGATCGAACTGCCCGAAGGCAGCCTCCTCGCGCTGTACACCGACGGTCTCATCGAGGACCGTGGCCGCGACATCGACGAAGGCCTCGACGCGCTGCGCGAGGTCCTGGCCCGGCCGGCTTCGTCCTTGGAGAGCACCTGCGACGCCGTACTCCGGACGCTTCTCCCGGACCGCCCCGCCGACGACGTGGCGCTGCTGATAGCCCGCACCCGCGCCCTGGACGCGGCCCATGTCGCCACCTGGGACGTGCCGCCCGATCCCTCAGCGGTCGCCGAGGCCCGTAAGAACACCTGCCGGCAGCTGGCCACCTGGGGCCTGGACGAGGCCGCCTTCGTCACCGAACTGGTCGTCAGCGAACTCGTCACCAACGCCATCCGCTACGGCGGCGCCCCCATCCAGCTCCGGCTCATCCGCGACCGCAACCTCATCTGCGAGGTCTCCGACGCCAGCAACACCGCCCCCCACCTGCGCCGCGCCCGCACCTTCGACGAAGGCGGCCGCGGCCTGCTCCTGGTCGCCCACCTCACCCAGGGCTGGGGGACCCGCCAGACGTACACCGGCAAAACAATCTGGGCCGAACAGGCCCTCCCCCTCACCTGACGGCGGAGCGGATCAGGTCCGCACGGTGCATCACGGGCGCGCGGGGGCGGGGCAGGCCGGCGTGCGGGGCAGCGCGCCGGTGAACGCTGTCGGTCCGGCTGCCTTGCCGGGCCCGGCGTGCCTGGCACGGCCACGTTGTCGAACATCCCCGTGCGCCCACGGCCGGCCCCGAACTCTCTCAGGCGGAGCTGCCGCTGGTCGTGTGGCTGGGCTCGGCGGCCCAGGACGCCAGCAGGCGCAGGCTGTCGTGGGTCGGCGTGCCGGATTCCGCGGTCCACACGATGATCTGCAGGTCAGGGCCTGCCGCCCAGGTGACGGCGTTCCAGTCGAGGTGCAGGTCTCCGACCACGGGGTGGCGCAGGTGCTTGCTCCCGGTGTCCCGGACGGCGACGTCGTGGGCGCCCCACCAGTGGCGGAACCGGTCGTCCCGGACCGAGAGTTCGCCGACCAGAGCGGCGAGCCGCGCGTCCCCGGGGTTGTTCGTGTTGTGCATCCGCAGCTGGGCGATGGCTAGCCGGGTGACGCCCTCCCAGTCCGCGTACAGCTCGCGCATCGCGGGATCGGTGATGAGGAGTCTCATGTAGTACCGCTGCTTCTCGGGGATCTTCGCGAAGTCGGTGATCAGGGCGGCGCCCATGGCGTTCCAGGCGACGATCTCGGTGCGCGGTCCGATCACGAAGGCGGGGGTGTGCGCCATGTCGTCGAGCATGCGCTGCAACTGGGGCTGGACCCTGGGCCGCGGCTGTCGGCGGGGCGGGCGGTATTCGTCCTTGGCCGCGAGCTCGTACAGGTAGACGCGCTGGTCGGCGTCCAGGTGCAGCACCCGGGCCAGGGACTCCAGCACGGACGGCGAGGGCTGGATACGGCCCTGTTCGAGGCGGGCGTAGTAGTCGGTGCTGATGGCCGCGAGTACGGCGATCTCCTCACGGCGCAGGCCCGCGACGCGACGCGGGCCGCCGTCGGGCAGGCCGACGGCGGCCGGGTCGAGCTCGGCACGGCGTGCCTTGAGGAATTCCCCCAGATCACGGCGGTGAGGATCTCGGTTCATGCCATCACCCTGACATCGCGGAGCAGTGTTGTCAGGGGGAGGGATCTGTCCCTGGAAGCCTCACCGCCCGGATGACGCGCGACCTGCGGCCGTCACCACGGGTTCAGCGGACGCGGCTCCACTTTCCGTGGAGCTGGACGAATTCGCCACCGATGACGGAGCTGGCCATGCAGGTCCCCTGGGTGTAGTCCTCGATGTGAGTGACGTGGTCACCGGCGTCGGGTTCGGTCCAGCGCACGACGTACAGGCCGTCGCGGAGCTGGGTGGTGGTGTACTCCATCGTCTGCTTCCGGCCCTCGATGGCACCGCCCGTCACCTCGAAGGTGACCTGGGTCGCCGAGTCGAAGGTGATCTCCACCGTGAAGTGGCCGAGCGGCGTGTCCGGACCGAGGTCCGCCAGCCAGGTCTGCCCCACGCTGGGCAGGGTCACGTTGCCGTCCATCCGTACTACCTCCTTCTTGAGCTGCGGTGCGGGGTGTCAGCCGAGGGCCTTGACGACTTCCTGGGCGAGCGGGACGGCCGAGGCGGGGTTCTGGCCGGTGATGAGGGTGCGGTCCACCTCGAGGTGGGGGGCGAAGTTCTCCTCGCCCTTGTGGTAGTCCGCGCCCACGTCCGCGACGAGACGGTCCTGGAGCAGCCACTTCGCCCGGTTGGCGAGACCGTTCTGGATCTCCTCGGAGTTGGACAGTCCGGTCAGGCGGTAACCGGCGAAGGGGGACCTGCCGTCGGCGTCCACGGTGGACAGCAGGGCGGCCGGGCCGTGGCACACGAGTGACACGATCCTGCCGGAGGCGAGCCAGTCGCTCAGCAGCGTGCCGGCCGCGGGGTCGTCGGACAGGTCCTCCATCGGGCCCCAGCCGCCGGGGACGAAGACGGCGTCGTAGTCGTCGATCCGGACGTCCTCGATGCGGATCGGGTTCGCCAGTTCGGTGGCCTCGCGCAGGGCGGTCCTCATCTGCTCGGCGCCCTCCTCGCCGCCGTTGAAGTCGGGCGTCAGGCTGAGCGCGTCGGCGGTCGGCGGAACGCCGCCCGGGGTGGCCACGGTGATCTCGTAGCCGGCTTCCTTGAAGACGCCGTACGGACCGATGGCCTCCTCGGCCCAGAAGCCGGACGGCTGCTCGAACCCGTCGGCCAGGGTCCAGTGGTCGGCTGCGGTGACGAGGAAGAGGATCTTCGCCATGGGTTTCTCCCTGGAAGTCAGTGCGGTCAGCGGTTCGCGGCCTGCTGGACGACGTGGCTGTCGGCGGCCTGGATCAGGCGGGTGAGCTTGCCGCCACCGACCGTCCACAGGTGGATGAAGCGCGCGTCCGACTCCAGGCCGGACTTGGACACGGCGTGGTAGTGGCCGCGGACGAAGACGTGGTCACCGGAGCCGTAGAACTCCTCGGCCACCGCGCCGAAGGAGCTGAATTCGGGCGCGAGCCGGCCGAAGAAGTCGGCCCCGGCACTCGCCCAGGTCTTGTAGACGCCGCCGTACGGGAAGCCGGGGGTGATGTCCCAGACGACGTCGGGGTCGATGACCTCGGCGGCCACGTCCGGAGCCATGCCGGAGTCGTAGAGCCGACGGACGAGAGCGACGTTCGGGGAGTCGGACATGATGCTGCTCCATTTCGGGTCGGGCTTGCGGGTCGGTTCTCGGGTTCAGGCGGCGAGGGTGGCGCGGCCGGCGCGGAAGAACGCGGTCTGCTGCGCGACGCGGGCACCGAGGCCCTCGGCGGTGGCGATGTCGGACTTGTGGACGGCCTCCGGGCCGGCGTCGACCGGGGTCTGGGCACCTGCGCCGACGAAGTAGCCGAGACGGTTGATGTCGTCCTCGCTGCCTTCGGTGGAGGCCCAGCCCGGCTGCACGCCGAGGCTGACCCAGTGCATGCCGTGCTGGGCGGCCATGGTGAAGAAGTAGCCCAGGGTCGAGGACTTGTCGCCGTTCTTGGCACCGGAGTTGGTGAAGCCGGCGGCTATCTTGTCGGCCCAGGTCTGGGTGTACCAGCGCTTACTGCTGGCCTCGGCGAAGGTGTGGAAGGCGGCGGAGGCGGTGCCCATGTAGGTGGGGGCACCGAAGATGATCGCGTCGGCGGCGTCCAACTGCGCCCACTGCTCGTCGGTGATCGTGTCCACGGGGATGGAGATCACCTCGGCACCGGCTGCCGCGGCACCGCGCGCCACGGCCTCGGCCATGACAGCGGTGTGGCCGTAGCCGGAGTGGAACGCGACGGCGACCGTGGGGCGGGAGGTGGAAGACATGGCGGTATTGCTCCTCGAAAAGGATTGCGCGAACCGTGCTCCGGAAGCATGGCACGCAATTCGGCTGCGAAGGTAGGAAGGATCTGTCCCTGGTCGGGTTCTGCCCCTGGTCGGATTCCGGTCCAGGCCGGGTTCTGCCCCTGGTCGGATTCCGTTCCAGGCCGGGAGGAAGAAGTGGGCGCCGGAAATGCCAGTGGATTTTCACACCGGGATCCCTCTGCCGTTTCTCTGTACTCGCGTGAAAGTAGACCGCACCCCTCAGCTGACGGTGTCGCACTCGGAGTCGTCATGCTGGGTCGCCGCCCAGGAACAGAGGAAGCGCAGGCCCCCCGTAGGCGCGCGAGTCGGGTTCGGGCAGACCGACCGTGCGGGGGCTGGGCTTCGGTGGGTAGGAGGGTTTTGTCCCTGGTTACTTCCGCCGCGGGGTGGGATTCTCCTGTGTGCGGGCCGCGGGCGGTGACAGAGCGAGAGACCGGCAATTGTCCTTCTCAGGCCGTCGACGCTTCTGTATACCCCCTTGGCCATCGTCGAGGAAGCGGGCGAATTCGGGTGACACCGCTGCCCTGGCAGCAGCGCCACAGCGACGCACGAAGAGAATCACGATGGAACTCCTGAAGCGGCCGCCGACCGGCAGGGGCCACCCACCGGCGCGAAGGTAAAAGGGGCGCCAAAGCCACCCCCACCCGAGAAACGCATCAGGAGAAAAGACATGCGAGCAACTGTGATTCACGCCCCCGGCGACATCCGGGTGGAGGACGTCCCCGAGCCCAATATGGTCAAGCCGACGGACGCGGTGATCGACGGCCAGGAACTGTTCTTCTCCCACGTCGGCCTGCGCGGCGGCCCCGCACCCGTGCGCCGCTACCTGCCCGACCTCATCGACCGCGTCCTGTCCGGCCGCATCAACCCCGGCAAGGTCTTCGACCGCACCCTCTCCCTCGACCAGGTCGCCGAAGGCTACAAGGCCTTGGACGAACGCCGCGCCGTCAAGACCCTCCTCACGCCCTGACCGCACCCCCCTGTGACCGGCCGCGCCTGTCGCGCTCACGAGAGCACACCCCACTGACCGTTCGCAGAGGAGGCAAGCCCATGACGACCTGGACGAACGACGAGCTGACCCGGATCGGGCACGCCGAGGAACTTCGGATCGCCCCCTCGCGCGGCGACGGAACGCCGCGCGCACCCGTGCCGGTCTGGGTCGTCCGCGACGGCGACGACCTCTACGTCCGCTCCTTCCGCGGCAGTGCCGGCGCCTGGTACCGCGCGGCCCGGTCCCGCCACGAGGGCCGTATCCGCTCGGGCGGCGTCGACAGGGAAGTCACTTTCGTCGAGGTCACCGACCCCGGCGTGAACGACCGCGTCGACACCGCCTACCGCACCAAGTACGGCCGGTACGGAGCAAGTTACGTCAATCCCATGGTGGCGTCGCGGGACACGACCCTGAAGCTCGTACCCCGCTGAACGGCAGCACTTTCACCCCTCCAGGAGAAGCACCTTGCTCGGTCTCGAACTCGTCGTGGTCCTGGGCGTGGCCGTGCTGGTGGGCAACGCCGTGGGGCAGCGCCTCAGCATCGCCCCGCCGGTCGTCCTACTCGTGACGGGTGTGCTCCTGGGGTTCGTCCCGGCTGTACGGGAGGCGCAACTACCCCCGGAAGTCGTGCTGTTGCTCTTCCTTCCGGTCCTGCTGTACTGGGAGAGCCTGACCACCTCCCTGCGGGAGATCCGCACCAACCTACGCGGCATCCTGCAGCTGAGCACCGTACTCGTCATCCTCACGGCCTGGGCCGTCGCCGCGGCCGGGCATGCCCTCGGCCTGCCACGGGGACCGGCGTGGGTGCTCGGCGCGGCCATGGCGCCCACGGACGCGACGGCGGTCGGTGTCCTGGCCCGCGCCCTGCCGCGCCGCCAGGTCACCGTCCTGCGCGCGGAGAGCCTGGTCAACGACGGCACGGCCCTGGTCGTCTACGGTCTCGCCGTCGGCATCACGGTCGGCGGGGAACACCTCAGCGTCCCGCACGTCGGCGGGCTGTTCCTGCTCGCCTACGGTGGCGGAGCCGCGGTAGGCGTGGCGGTCGCGTGGGTCAACACGAACCTGCGGCGCCGCCTGACCGATCCCCTGCTGGGCAACCTGGTCATGATCCTGGCGCCCTTCACCGCCTACCTGCTCGCCGAACTCGTCGAAGCCTCCGGCGTCCTCGCGGTGGTCGTCAGCGGCCTGATCATGTCCCAGGTCGCCCCGCACATCATCCAGGCCGAACACCGCACGCAGGCACTGGCGTTCTGGCCGCTGGCCACCTTCATCATCAATGGGGCGCTGTTCGTCCTGGTAGGGGTGGAACTGCAGTACGCCGTCCGCGACCTGGGCCGCGCCGACCTCCAGGACGCGCTGATCGCGGTCGGTGTCATCTGCGTGGTGCTCGTCGCCGTGCGCTTCGCGTTCCTGTACGCCTCCACGTACCTCGTCCGCGCGCTCGACCGCCGCCCCCAGCAGCGCAGGCTCCGCGTAGGTCACCGCACCCGGGTGGTCAACGGGCTGGCCGGCTTCCGGGGCGCGGTCTCGCTCGCGATGGTGCTCTCGGTGCCGCAGACACTCGACTCGGGCGAGCCGTTCCCCGACCGCAGCTTCATCGTCTTCGTCACCTCCGGCGTCATCCTCGTGACGCTGGTGGTGCAAGGCCTGCTGCTGCCGGTGGCGGTGCGCTGGGCGAAGCTGCCACCCGACACCGCGGTCGACGACGAACACGACCTCGCCGAGACCACCGCCATCGAAGAGGCGATCAAGGCGATGCCCCGACTCGCCGCCGACCTGCGGAGCGATCCGAAGATCGTCGAGTGGCTGCGGCAGGAGTACGAGGCCCACCTGGCGTCCGTCCGGGCCCGGAGCGCGGGCGCCCACGACGACCCCGCGGTGCTCCAGCACCAGGACTACCTCGCGCTGCGCCTGGCCCTCATCGCCAACAAACGCGCCACCGTCGTACGGCTGCGCGACGAGCGCCGGATCGACGACACCGTACTGCGCCGCCAGCAGGCCGCCCTCGACAGCGAAGAGATCCGCCTGTCGGGAGGCGCGGCGGTCGAATGACTGATCAGGCTCGTACGTCTCGCTGCTGAAGTTCCTTGAGTACTCCGGCGACCGTCGCGAAGTCGTTGTCCACATGGAGGACGGTGTGCCCGTGGTGGACCGCGGTCGCACACACCAACAGGTCGATCGCTCCTGCCGCACGATGCTGGCCCTGCTGAGTCAGCTTGTACTGGGCGGTATCGACCCAACGCCAGGCATTCCCCGGAACGGGAGAGAGCAGGCAGAGTGCGTCCAACTCCTCCGCGAGGTCGTCCCGGTGGGACGGACTGGTTGCCGAGTAGAGAAATTCGGCGCGTGTCGGCTCGCAGAGATGGAACACCCCCGCGGCGATGTGCCCCTCCCAGGGCGCCAAAGCCCCGGGGGTGCGGAACAGGTGCCACAGTGCGGAGGTGTCGAGCAGATACGTGATCACTCGAAGGCCTCGCGTCGGGCACGCTTGCCCGCGTCATGCGCCGCCGCAGCCTGCTCGAACTCGCCACGTGCACCGCGCGCGGCCAGTTTCTCGGCAGCATCGAGGCGCTTGATCCGGGCCACGTAGTCCCGCAGGGCCGCGTTGACCGTCTCCTTCTTCGTCGTGGCGCCCATCAGCCGCATAGCCTCAGCGAGCGCCTCGTCATCGAGATCAATTTGCGTGACGGACATCCGGCACCTCCAGCATCCACGATGTATGCCATCAAGATACATCGCCAACATCGAGGGCTGTCAGCACCCAAGAGCAGCCGCCGGAGGCGGCGTGCTTCCCCTCGTACCGTGGAGACCGCGACAGCGGGGGAAGCACAGGGCAGCGGGCTTCCCTCGCCATGCGATGATGCTCGACTCCGAGTACGGGGTGGAGCATCATCCCTGGCTGCAAGGGGCGAACGTGGCCACCAGACGGCGCGCCGACCTGATCCGCCGGACAGGCCCTGGCTCGCCTCGGTGCAGAAGGCCCTGGCGCGCCGGTCGTCGGCGGCCTCTCGGCCCGCCCCGGCCACCTCCCCGTCGGATCAGACCGTGAACTCCCGGATCACCACGTTCCGGAACACCGCCTGCCCGTCGATCGTGAACAGCGCCAGTGCGGTGTCGGACGGGTCGGGGAAGGCCTCGGTCGAGTGCACGTACCGGCCGTCGCCGACGAACATCTCGACGGACGTGCGGTCGACGAGGATCCGCAGGCGGACCGTGCCGGCGGACAGGTCGAACGGCGTGCGGCTCTCCTGCCAGCGGCCGGAGGTGTCGGGGCTCACGGTGTAACCGCGGTTGACGAAGGCGTAGTCGCCGTAGACCCCCGCGTCGATGTGCCGCCCACCGTCCGGCGACCGCCGCAACTGGAGTCCGGCGCCCACCAGTTGGTCCCAGGTGATCTCACAGGTCAGCTCGTAGGCGGTACCCGTGTAGTCGAGCGGTCGGATGCCGTCGACCGCGATGTCGCCGAGGTCCACCGTGCGCGACACATGGTCGTCCAGGGCCGCCACCGGCTGGGACACCAGGTAGTACGTACCCGACGCGTGCTTCAGTCGTACCTCGCGGACGATCGAGTCGGTGCCGTTGAAGCCGTCGCACTCGATGGTGGGCGTGGTGTTCGCGTAGTCCCAGTGGTTCATCCAGCCGATCGCATACCGCGCGTCAGGGTCCAGGACCCCGCGCGCGTCACGTTTGTCGAAGGTGACCGCCGCGTACCAGTCCCAGCCGTGGTCCAGCCACTGGGGATCGGACGCGTCGGCGGTGAAGGCCGTACCGTCGAAGGAACCCGTCCAGTACGCGAACGTGCTCGGCAGCCCGGAGCCCTTGCCGTTGGCGCTGACGCCCAGCACCCACTTCCAGGTCCCGTCGTCCGCCCTGATCCGGAACAGGTCGGGGCACTCCAGGACGCCGATGCCGCCCTTGACGAAGCCGCCGACGTACGTCCACGCCTTGAGGTCGGTGGAGTGGTAGAAACCCACTTTGTCGTTCTCGGCGAGCGCCATCACCCACCGCCCGCGCTCCTCGTCGCGGATCACCTTGGGGTCACGGAAGTCCCGTACGCCGGGGTTGGGGAGGACCGGAGCGGTGCCGTGGTTCGTGAAGGTGCGGCCGTCATCCGTCGAGTAGTACAGGTACTGGGCCTGGGTGACCTCGTCGGGCGCCATGGTGGCGAGGACGATCACCGCGCCCGCGCCGAAGCCCGCCGTGTCGTCCGTGTCGACCACCGCCGAGCCGGACCAGACATCGCCGTTCGGAGTCGTGTCCTTCGGCACGGCGATGCCCCGGTCGGTGAAGGAGACCAGGTCGGTGCTGGTGGCCAGGCGCCAGGCGGTGCCGGCCGTCGTGCCGCTCGTCGAGT
Organism: Streptomyces sp. NPDC043878; assembly: GCF_056435735.1. NCBI lineage: Bacteria > Bacillati > Actinomycetota > Actinomycetes > Kitasatosporales > Streptomycetaceae > Streptomyces > Streptomyces sp. NPDC043878. Next base: position 29,544 of record NZ_JBWKDW010000030.1, on the reverse strand, counting down.
AGTCGGGGTTGTAGAGGTAGTAGTAGTGGTACTCGCCGTCGATCCAGATCGGGCGCTGCGGGTCGTTCATCCACTGGTCGGGGACCGTGAAGTGGTACTCGGCGCGGTAGCTGCCCGTGCACGCGGCCGTCGCCTCGCGGGGCACCGCCACCGCCGGTCTCACGAGGTCCGGCAGCAGAACACCGGCGGCGCCGACGGCCGAGGCCGTCAGCAGCGACCGCCTGGACAGTGTCTCCCCCGGGCCGAGCGAACTCCTCTTCATGCCACGCATCGTGCCGGCCTCCCCGACGACGACTGGACCCACGACGACTTCACCGCGCTGCTGCGAGCGATGAAACGCAGCAACGGCGACCGGTTCACCCCGTACTTCTGGACCAACCGGCTGTGGGGCGGAGTGGTCCCCTGGCTCTTCGCCAACGACACCAACCTCCTCACCGAGTCCAAGGCCCCCGGCGGCGACTGGCTCTGGAACTCCTTCTATCCCGAGGCACAGCGGCTCGGCCGGGGCGGCGGCTACCGGTGGACGACACCCCTGGCCGACTCCGACCGCGTCGCGGAGGTCTACGACTACCTCTCCTCCCTCGTCCAGGAGGACCTGTGCACCCGGCCGGAGGGCGGCGACGGCCGCAACCTCGTCGGCGTCTTCTCCACCGGCCGCGTCGGTGCCACGCCCGCGGGCGGTTTCTGGGCGGGCGGCCTGCATCAGGCGGGCATGAAACGGACCGACTACGACGTGCGGTACTTCCCGCGCCGGCGTACCCGGCGTCACCAGTTCGGCGCCGCCGGGTACGCGATGCTGCGCACGTCGACGATGCGGGACGAGGCCTGGGAGTTCATCAAGTACACCGCCCGCAAGGACGTGATGACCCAGCTCTTCGCGGCCAACCAGACCACTCCGGCCCGCCGCTCCATGGTCGACGAGGCCCGCTACCGGGAGACCGGCCCGGCCCACTGGCGGGTCTTCTACGACACCCTCGACAAGATCCCCACCACCGGCCCGATCCCGGCCCCGCCGCAGGTCAACGAGGTCGAGCAGCTGCTGATCAAGCACACCGGAACCGCCCTGGCGAGCCCCGGCGCGGTGCGTCCCGCGCTGCGCCGGCTGCAGGGGGACCTGGAGCAGGCCATGGAGCGTGAAGTGTGACGAACACCGAGATCAGGCCCGTGGGGCCGGAGCCCGCCCGCACCCGCAGGAGCCGCAGGCACCGCGGGACCGGTCAGACCCGCGAGGCATCCGCGTCCACGGCCGCCACCACCATCCGCACCCGGGGCACCCGCCTCCTCGCCGTACTGTTCCTCGCGCCCACCGTCGTCGGCATCGTCGTCTTCACGGTCCTGCCGATCGTCGGCTCGGTCGTCCTCAGCTTCTTCCAGTGGGACGTGATCGACGACCCGCGGTGGGCCGGAGCGGCCAACTACCGGGAGATCCTGACCGATTCGACGGTCCTCGTCTCCTTCCGCAACACGCTCGTCTTCATGGTGCTAGCGGTCGCGCTCCAGTTGCTGATCGCGCTCGCGCTGGCGATCGCGGTGAACGGCCGGATGCCCAAGTGGCTGCGGTCCGTGTTCCGTTCGGCGTTCTTCTTCCCGCTGGTGCTGTCCGCCGCGTCCCTCTCGGTGGTGATGAAGTACCTGTTCAACCAGGACTTCGGCCCCGTGAACTGGCTGCTCGGCACGGTCGGAATCCCCTCGGTCCCCTGGCTGACCTCGGAGAACGGGGAGATGGCGGCCGTGGTCCTGGCGTACGTCTGGCAGCAGTTCGGCTTCTCGTTCCTGCTGTTCGTCGGCGGCCTGAACACCATCCCGAAAGAGGTGCACGAGGCGGCTTCGCTGGACGGCGCGAGCGGGGTGCGCAAACACCTCGCCATCACCCTGCCGCTGCTGTCGCCCACGCTCCTTGTGGCGTCCGTGGTCGGCATCATCAACGCCCTCCAGGTCTTCGAGCAGCCGTACGTCCTCACGGCGGGCGGTCCCGGCGACTCGACGCGCACGGTCGTGATGGCCATCTACGAGACGGCCTTCGAGCAGCTCCGCTTCGGCGAGGCGTCCGCCGTGGGCGTCCTGCTCTTCGCCCTGGTCATGGCGGTCACCGCACTCCAGTTCCGGCTCAGCCGGCGTTACGTCCACTACCAGTGAGCCGGGTGAGTCAGTTGAGTACGAGTTCCCTCCCGGGTTCGGCAACGGGTCCGGCATCGGCTTCGATGCCGGGTCCCCGCACGAGCCCCACCGCGTCACGCGTACGGCACGGCCTGGCGCCCTGGGGCCGGATCGCGGGCCTGGCGCTGTGCGCCCTGTTGACGCTCGGCCCGGTCATCTGGACGGTGTCGACGTCACTGCGCACGCCGGCGGAGTCCTTCGACCTGCCGCCGGAGATCATCCCCACGGACCCCACCGTCGACGCCTACCGCGGGGTCTTCGACCAGATCGACTTCTGGCTGTACGCACTGAACTCCACCCTGGTGACCGCGCTTATCGCGGTCGGCCAGATGATCACCGCGGGCCTGGCGGGCTATGCCTTCGCCCGCCTCGAATTCCGCTTCAAGAAGCCGCTGTTCGCGCTGGTCCTGGCCACGATGATGGTGCCGTTGCAGGTCACGATGGTCCCGGTCTTCCTGGAACTGAAGACGATGGGTCTGACCGACACCCTGCTCGGCCTCATCGTCCCGGCCTTCCCGACGGCGTTCGGCACCTTCCTGATGCGCCAGTACTTCCTGGGCATGCCGAAGGACCTGGGCGAGGCGGCGGTGATCGACGGCGCGGGTCCCTGGCGCGTCTTCCGGTCGGTCTACGCCCCCTTGGCGGCTCCCGGTCTCGCGATCGTCGGCGTGCTGGCCTTCAACTACCACTGGAACGAGTTCTTCCGGCCGCTGATCCTCGAAACCTCCACCGAGAACCTCACGCTGCCCCTGGGCCTGGTCTCCCTCCAGGGCAACCTCGGCACCGGCTCGATCTCCGTCGTCCTCGCCGGAGTCGTCCTCTCCATGATCCCCGCCGTCGTCGTGTTCGTCGTCGGCCAGCGCCCTCTGCGTGAGGGCATCACATCCGCAGGAGTCGATCGTTGAGTTCCGTGAGCCGGTCGACCGACGCCAACAGCCCGCGTTTCAGGGTCCGCCCGCCGGCCAACTGGATGAACGACCCGAACGGCCCGTTCCGCTGGGGCGATCGGTACCACCTCTTCTACCAGTACAACCCCGACGCCCCCGTGCACACGAACGTTCACTGGGGCCACGCCTCCAGCCCCGACCTCGCCCACTGGGACGACCACGGGATCGCCCTGCGCCCCACGCCCGACGGCCCGGACGAGGCGGGCTGCTGGTCCGGCTGCGTGGTGGACGACGGTGGTGTACCGACAGCGGTGTACTCCGGGATCGGCCACGACCACCAGGGCCTGAGCTCGATCTGTCTCGCCGTGACCGAGGACGACGGCCTCCGGAGGTGGAAGCAACTGCCGGTGCCGGTGGTCGCCGGCCCACCACCCGGCCTGGACGTGACGATGTTCCGGGACCCTTTTGTCTTCCGCTTCGCCGGACGCCGCTGGGCGCTGATGGGCGCCGGCCACGCCGACGGCACCCCGTCCGTCCTGGTGTACGACTGTGAGGACCTGTACGACTGGCGGTTCGCCGGGGTCCTGCTGGACGGCCGGGACCCGGCGGCGGCCCGCGCCTTCGGCAGGCGGGCTATCGGCTGGGAGTGCCCGCAGTTGTGGGCGACCCCCGGGGGCGACTGGGTGCTGGCGGTGGCCCTGTGGGACGGCGACCCGCTGAACACCGCGTACGTCACGGGCCGTCTGGTGGAGCGGGCGGACGGTGGACCGCGGTTCGCGGCCGGTACGGGCGGCGGCCCGCTGGACCTCGGCCGTGACTTCTACGCCCCCTCCGTCCTCCAGGACACGGAGTCCGGCCGCGCCCTGCTCTGGGGCTGGTCCTGGGAGTCACGCCCGCCCGAGGAGGTGGACCGCGCGGGCTGGTCCGGCGTCCTCACGGCACCCCGGGTGATGGACACCCACGAGGACGGCACGCTACGGGTCGTACCGGCTCCGGAGCTCGAACTACTGCGAGCGGCCGTCCCGTTCACGGCCGCACCAGGACCGCGCCGGCCACTCCCCCTCGCGTACGACCTGCTGGTGACCGCCCGTTCAGCGGCGACCGTGAGTCTGCTGCGGGCCGCGTCCGGGGCCGAACTGACCGTGCGACTCGACCCGGCGTCCGGCACGGTGACCCTGGACCGCACGGCCTGGCCACGCTCCCGCCCGGACGGCACGGCCCCCCTGGTCCTGCCGGCCCCACCGGGCGAGACCCTCACCGTACGGATCCTCGTGGACGGCTCCCTGCTGGAACTGTTCGCGGGTGACCGGGCGACGGCCACGGAACGGGTGTACCGACGGGACGACGACATCGCGGAGCTGGCCGTGCCGGGGACGGACGTCGAGGTCACGGGCTGGGAACTGGTCCCACCGAACCCCGCGTGACGACGGGGCACTCCAGCCGCCGGGTGGTGACCGGCGGCGCGGTCCCGCTGTCGATGGCGTCCAGGAGCAGGCGGACGGCCGTCTCTCCCATCGCGCGATGGGGCAGAGCGACCGTGGTGAGGGGCGGGCTGAGGAAAGCCGCCATGTGTTCCTGGTCGTCATAGCCGACGACGGACAGCTCGGCGGGCACGTCGAGGCCCAGGCGCGCGGCGGCGTGGAGGACGCCCGCGGCGACCCGGTCGTTGTAACAGACGATCCCCGTGGGCCGCCGGTGGGCGGGAACACCGTCCAGCAGCCGCAGCGCGCCCTGGTACCCGGCGGCGATCTCCCCTCCCGTCCGCACGATCCAGTCCTTCTCGGCGGTCAGCCCCACCGTCCGCAGCGCGTCCCGGAAGCCGCGCAGCCGTTCCGCGGTCGCGATGTCGTCCAGACCGCCCACCAGGGCGACACGGCGGTGGCCCGCGTCGAGAAGGACGCGCGCGGCGCTGCGGCCACCGGCCCGCTCGGCGGGGATGACGGCCGGGAGGGAGCCGTCCTCGGGGAGGCAGTTGGCGAACACGGCGAACGTGCGGTGCAGCCCTTCCGGGACTCGGGCGCGGCGCAACGACAGCGCGGCGTAGATGATCCCGTCGACCCTCCGGTCGAGCAGTTCGGCGACAGCCGCGTCCTCGGCGGCCGGGTCCTGCCCGGAGTCGACGGTGAGCACCAGGTGCTCACTGCTCCACGCCATGTCCATGGCCCCGCGCAGCAGCCGCCCGGCGAACGGCGAGGTGGCGATCTCGTCCGTGACCAGACCGATCACGGCGGTACGACGTCGGCGCAGGCCACGGGCGACCGCGTTCGGCCGGTAGCCGAGCTGTTCGGCCGCCTTGCGGATCTTCTCCTGCGTCTCGGCGGAGAGGTTGCCCTGGGCACGCCCGTTGAAGACGAAGGACACGGCCGTGTGCGACACCCCGGCAAGCCGGGCGACATCCCGCGAGGTCGCCCGCTCGGCCCCGCCACCCCGCGTCTTCTCGACCCCGCCCATGCCTCGTCCCCGCCGACTCTGCCTGATCAGGCAGAGCCTACCCGCGGGAGATGGTGCGGAGCCCGCCGCCGCAGACCAGACCGGGCCGTACGGGGCGCCAGGCCTCCTGCTGGAACAGCCGGACACCGAGCCGTCGGCTCGACTGGAGGAGAGGACGCGGAGCTGGAGGCCGTCCGGCGGCCAACCACGAGCCGGCCCGGGCTCCGGGCCGGAAAGAAGCCGCACACCGCCAGCCAGGGCCCGACCGGCCCGTCTTCCAGCTTCCAGTCGATGCAGCCCTTGGCCGCGCAAGGCGCGCTCCGGCGGGCGCCTCCCGCTCGACCGCCGCCCCGAGGAGACCGACACGACCGCGACCGATCCTGCGCAGCCCGAGCGACAGCAAATACTTGGCTAGCCACATGTTTGCTGTTACGTTGGTTATGTGTCCAGCCACCTAAATGGGTGGCGGCACGAGAGGAGTCGTCATGAAGGCCATCCTGTTCGACCGCTTCGGAGGCACGGACGTGCTGCACGAGGCGGACATCGAGGTCCCGCAGCCCGGCCCCGGGCAGATCCGCGTCCGCGTCAGGGCGGCCGGGCTGAACGCGCTGGACGGCAAGATCCGCTCCGGGGCGCTGGAAGCCGTGTTCCCCACGCCGCTGCCCTCCGTCCCCGGTGCCGAGCTCGCCGGCGTGGTGGACGCCCTGGGCGAGGGCGTGCGGGACGTGCAGGTGGGCGATGAGGTGCTGGGCTGGTCGGACACCGGCTCGTACGCCCAGTACGCGCTGGCCACCACCGTGGCTCCCAAGCCCGCCGGCCTCGACTGGCAGCACGCGGTCGCGCTGCCGGTGGCGGGCGAGACGGCCGAGCGGGTCCTGAACCTGCTGGGCGTCGCCGCCGGGGAGACCGTACTGATGCACGGCGCGGCCGGAGCGGTCGGCACCCTCGCGGTCCAGCTCGCCACGGCCCGCGGAGCGCGTGTCATCGGCACCGCCGGACCCGGCAATCAGGAATATCTCGCCTCGCTCGGCGCCACCGCGACCGTTTACGGCGAGGGCCTGGTCGAGCGGGTCCGGGCGCTCGCCCCCGACGGCGTGGACGCGGTGTTCGACCTGGCCGGGAAGGGAGCCCTGGAGGACTCCATCACCCTGCGCGGCGGCACCGAGCGCATCGTCACCATCGCCGACTTCCGCGCGCAGCAGCTCGGCATCACCTTCGCCAGCGGTGGCCAGGAACGCTCGGCCGCCCGCCTGGCCGCCCTGGCCCAGGACGCCGCGACCGGCAAGGTCGTCACCACCGTCACCGCCTACCCGCTCGCCCAGGCCGCCACGGCCCAGCAGGTCAGCGACGCCGGGCATGTCCGGGGCAAGCTCGTCCTCACCCTCGACTGATCACGCCCGCCTCTCCTTCCACCACGCCCCCGCTTTCCCGGTCACCACCTGTTCATCAGCTGCACCGAAGGGCCCCTTCATGCTGAACTCCCTGTGGACACCGACCACCGTCGGTGCCATTTCCCTCCCGCACCGCCTGGTCATGGCCCCGATGACCCGTGACCGCTCCACACCTGAAGGCGTACCGACCGAGCTGAACGCCGAGTACTACGCTCAGCGGGCCTCGCACGCGCTCATCATCACCGAGGGAACCCAGCCCTCCGCCGACGGCCAGGGCTACCTCCTCACCCCCGGCATCCACCATGACGAGCAGATCGCCGGATGGCGCAAGGTCACCGACGCCGTGCACGCTGCCGACGGCCGGATCGTCATCCAGCTGATGCACACCGGACGTATCGCCCACCCCGACAACACCCCCCACGGGCGCCGGCCGGTCGCTCCTTCGGCGATCCGGCCACAGGGCGTGATGTTCACGGCGTCCGGGCCCCAGGAGATGCCGACACCCCGCGCTCTGTCGACGCGGGAGGTCGCGGCGACCGTCGAGGACTTCCGCCGTGCCGCCGCGGCTGCCGTAGCGGCAGGCGCCGACGGCGTGGAGATCCACGGCGCCAACGGCTACCTGGTGCACCAGTTCCTGTCCGACAACACCAACCAGCGCACTGATGGCTACGGCGGCTCGATCGAGGGCCGCATCCGCTTCGCCGTCGAGGTCGCCGCTGCCGTGGCCGACGAGATCGGCGCCGACCGCACCGGCCTGCGCATCTCCCCCGGCAACCCCTACAACGACATCGCCGAGTCCGACACCGCCAAGCTGTATCCGGCGCTCCTGCGCGCCCTCAGCCCGCTCGGCCTCGCCTACCTCCACGTGCTGCACGCGGGCGACGAGGAGCTGCTGGGCACCCTGCGCGCACTGTGGCCGACCACGCTGATCCTCAACCGGGCCGGCACCGACCTGCCCACCCGCGCCAGGGACATCGACCACGGCACGGCCGACCTCGTCTCCGTCGGCGCCCTCGCGCTCGCCAACCCGGACCTGGTCGAGCGGCTACGCTCTGACGCGCCGCTGAACACCCCCGACCCGGCGACCTTCTACGGCGGCGGAGTGGCCGGCTACACCGACTACCCCACCCACACCGTCTGAGGAACCGCATCATGCCCGCCCCCACACCCCGCACCCCCAGCACGGCCAGCGAGGGGCCGATGAGCTACGCGATCTTCCAGCTCGCCCGCGCTCACCGCGCCCGCGCCGCCGCCATGCTCCGCGAGATGGACCTGCACCCCGGACAGGAACTGCTGCTGATGCAACTCCTCGACCGGGACGGCCAGACCCAGTCCGAACTGCTCGAAAGCGTCGGCCTGGACCACTCCACCGTCTCCAAGTCCCTACGCCGCATGCAGGACGCCGGCCTGCTCAACCGCGCGCCGGCCGAACACGACCGGCGCGTCATGGTCGTCCACCTCACCGACAAGGGCCGTGCCATGCGCGAGCCCCTGGCAGCCATGTGGCGGGCCCTGGAGGAGACCTCCGCGCTGAACCTGTCGGCGCAGCAGGCAGAGTCCTTCGTCCGCACCGCCTACGCCATCGCCGACGCGATCAACAGCCGTGCCGTTCCGCGGGAAGAGTCCGAGTAACTCCCCTCGGCTCGCACCCCGGTTCCGGCCTGGAGTGCGCATCGTTTCCGGCGTTCCTGCGAAGCGGCCACTACGGCAGGGCACTCGGCTCACGAAGGCCCGTGCTGAACGGAGCCGGGCTCCCCGCCTGTCGCAAGAAGCACCGTGAGCCGAGCCGTCGGATGTGGCGGAACCCGCCCACTGCCCCCGTACATCAGGGAGAACGGGGTGAGTGGGGCCCCAGCGCCCGGGGCAAGCGCGAGCTGTCCGGGTTGTAAGCAGGACGGAACTCATTCGGGGGCAGGGCAACACCCCGCGAGGCCGGCGAGCCCTTCCCCGCCGCCGGCCGGCCACACATCGAGGACGGCCGCATCAGCCGCGTCCGGGCCGCCTTCGACCTCCGCAAGCTCCGGCAGGCGCCGGTGACCCGCGCCGCGGAACAGCCCACCACAGGCCTGCCCCCTGAGCGACCCGGGCAGGACGTCGCCCACGTCCGCGGCCACCACTGCCCCGCCCGCCCCATCCCCCCGCTACTGACCTGATGGAAAGTGAGACCCCCATGACCACCACCCTCCCCGTCCTCGTCGTCGGCGCCACCGGCTCCCTCGGGGGCAAGGTCGTCGACGAACTGCTCAAGCGCGGTAAGAACGTCCGCGCCCTGGTCCGGCCGACCACCGACGCGAGCAGGCTCGAAAGCCAGGGTGTCGAGATCGCCCGCGGCGACATGCTCGACCTCGACTCGCTCGTCGCCGCCATGAACGGCGCCGATGCCGTCATCACCACCGCTGCCGGCTACACCCGCGGCGGCAAGAACGCGCACGACATCGACACCGTCGGCAACGCCAACCTCGCCGAGGCCGCCCACCGCACCGGCATCCGGCGGTTCGTCCTGACCAGCATCCTCACCAGCGACCAGACGCCCCAGGTCCCGCACTTCTGGCACAAGAAGCTCGCCGAGGACAAGCTCGAACAGCTCGGCGTCCCGTTCGTCGCACTGCGGCCGGGGGCCTTCCTCGACCAGATCGCGACCATGGCGGGCAACCCGATCGACAAGGGCCGCCTGACGTGGATCGGCAAGACCACCGTCCCGCTGACCTTCGTCCACACCTCCGACCTCGGGGCGTACCTGGCGGCCGCCGTTGACGCCGAGGCAGACAACGGTGAGCGCATCGACATCGGCTGGGACCGTCCGGTCAGCATGCGCGAGATGGCCGACCTGATGGGCAACCGGACCGGAAAGGAGATCAGGGTACGGGCCGTCCCCTCCGTCGTCGCCCGCGCCGCAGGAGCCGTCGCCGGACGTTTCATGCCCCTGGTCAAGGACATGGCCGCGATGTTCAGCTGGTTCGACAGCGGCCGCTACGTCGCCGACCCCCGCCGCCAGGAGCAGCTGTTCGGCCCCGCCCCCACCGCCGAGGACGTCCTCGGCCGGTACACCGACGAGCTGGGCACGGCGCAGCACCGGTGACCGGCCCGCATGCCGGTCCGGCCGCCCGAGCGGGGCCCGACAGATGAGTGGGAGGAGGAACCGCTCTGACGGATCGCCGTACATTCCTGCCGCACCCGGAAGGGGACCTGCCGGGCCGACTCCAGCCTGGCTTCACCTGAACTGGCAAACCCACGGCACCTGCTGCGGTGGCAACGGTTGACGACCAGGAGTTCTCCAGAGGGGCGACTGTGGCGCGAGGCCAGCCGAGAGGGTCGAGTGACCCATCGGGGCCGTTTCCCCTTCGGGCCGCCCGCCGCGCCGGTATCAGCACTGCCTCCGCCGCCGGCCCGGTACTCAACTGTCCGCCCTGTGGATGGCTGCCCCAGCCGCGCAACCATCGAATGGGGCAACGAACCGACCCCGAGACACCGTCGGCCCTCACACGCCTGCGCCGTCCCGGCCCCTGTACGGCCCCTGGGTCCTGGCATCGGCCCTCAAGGCATTCGCCCAGGCCGCGAGCGACACCCTCGATCATCTACTCAGCCGCAGGTCAGAGGGGTTGGAGCTGCCCCGAGCACCGCCCGACTCCAAACCCGCGAGCAACGGATCCGGTCCGTTCAGGCAAAGTTGACGATCCGACACCCAAAAAAAGAACGTTTCCGCAGGTCAGAAGCCTGCACAGGTGGGGCGGGTGGGACTCGAACCCACGGCCGACGGGTTATGAGTCCTTTGAGGATCTTGGCGGGCCTTGCCGCTCAATGCCGATCCTTGGCATTTTACCAGGTCAGATGAGGTGAGCGGTGTCCGCGCTTCTCGGCCCTTGTCAGTCTGTTCCCGTCCTTGCGTCCTCAACGCGTCCCCACAGGACGGGGCCGGAGACACTGGACGGTCATTGCGCCGGCTCAGGAGCGGGGCTCGAACCCACCCGCAGCGGATTCCTTTTCCCACGTGCAGAGACTCCGCCCCGGGTATCAGGGTGAAGCCTCCATGACCGTTCTTGTCCAGGTCCGGCCCCAGAAGTGGCGCTGGGACCGGGACCGGAACAGTGCCCGGGGGCTACTGGCCCCTGCTGCCGACTCAGACCGGGACGGCCAGGAGGACCAAGCCCAGGCCGAGGACGGCCAGCCCGCACCAGGAGGCGGCCGCCTCACCTTGCTGCTCGACAGACGACCGGCTGCGGACCAGCAGACTCCACCGACGCCCACACCATCAGGGGACAACAGAACAGGATCGGTTGAATACTCATGAACCGCCCTCTCAATGCTCCAGGGGCAGGCCCGACAGGGCGCCGTCAGCCCACGGGGCGAGATTGGTGGGCAGCCCGGCGATGAGGGCGGTGAGCCGCTCGATCACGCGGACGGCATCGAGGTCGTAGTCCGGCTGACCCCCGGTTCCGCCGTCCTGTGTGTCGGCCGGCTGGTCCCTGAGCACAGTGAGGACGTCCCGTCCCTGGATCGACCACTCCATCACCTCTGCGGCCAGCATCGCCTCGATGGTCTGCTCGGTGACCAGTGCCTCGGCGAAGTCCGGCCGCAGCGTTTCGACTTCGAGGGCGTATCGAGTGCGCCGGCCGCGCCTGCTGCGCAGCGCGACCCGAATGGACGGGAAGGCGGTGTCCAGGTGCACGGCACAGACGGTCACATGGTGCTGCTGCCAGGCTCGGAAGGGCGCGAAAGGTTCGGGCTCGAAGGCGTCTGCGATCGTGAATCTCACGCCTCCATGGGTGCCGGACATCACGGCGAAGTGGTCGCGGAGTCCGGCCTGGGGCGGGCTGTTCAAGACCTCGGCCGGGGTGGTGGACAGCTGTTGCAGGGGCCCGGGCTTCCAGCGCCCGGCGAGAGCCGGCAGACGGTCTCGGAAGGCCCAGCCACGAGCACGCGCGAACGTGCCACGCTCGGCGACGGTGACGGCCTTGGCCGGGCGTCGCCGGAAGCCCGGCACGGCGTAGTAGACGGCGGTCAGAGCGCCGTACTCGGCCACGGCGACCAGCCAGTGCACCCATTGGACCGTCCAACCTGCGCAGAAGAGACCGGCCGCCGCCAGGAAGTACGGAGAGAAGCACTGCAGAGGTGTCCCGCCTGCCCGATGCCGGGAGGTCCATACGGTGTCATCGCCCCCCGGCAGCCGGCCCGGGGCCGGTGCGCGGTTGAGGGACACGGCCGCCACCAGGTTGACCAGACCGAACGCCAGGGCGATCGGAACGGCGGCAAGGCAGGCGGTCGCCCAGTCGCCTCCTCGCGCGTCGATGATACGGAACCAGATGGCCAACAAAGCGCCCAGCAGCGCGACGGGCAGACACCCCAGACCCGAGTACGCAAGCATCGTCTTCCCCCTTCGGGCCGGATGTGCGGGACACCAGCGTGGTGATCAACCAGAATCGCCCGCCCGGTTCTCCGCTACGGCTTTGCTCGTTACGACCGCTGCTTGCGCCGTGCCGACATCAGACCGATCACTCCGACGATCGCGAGAGGGGCCGCGACGAGGGTGATGACCGGTGCCCCGCCGATGAGGCCGACGGCGTTGCCGAGGACCCCGATGAGGACCAGTGCCCTCCATCCGGCGAGGTTGCCGCCTGTCTGTTCCTGCGCCATGTCGCTTCCTCCGCCTTGCCGGATCCGATGGGTGGGCAACGTACTTCGCCACCGACCCGCCCCGCTGCGCGCAGACCTCCCCCAGGTGACATCAGGGCAGGTCGGACGGGGCGGGAGAACGGTACGGGAAGTCCCCGGACCGGGCCGGACCGGGGGACGGAACCGGTCCCGTAATCCGGGCGTTCCGCCTAGAGTTGCTGAGATGGAAGAGCCGGAGCCCCCGGAGTCGGAGGAGTCACCGAGAGCGGCGTTCGCTGCTGCGCTGAAGCGGCTTCGACGCCAAGTGCCGGATCTGTCGGACGAGGTGCTGGCCCGGCGAGCGAGCCGTACGGCGCTGCCGTCCGGGCGCCGCGCCAGCGTCAACGCCCGCAGGCTCGGTGAGTGGCTGAGCGGGCGGTCGGTGCCCCGTGACTTCCATGCCGTCCTCGCCCTCGTGCGCGCCGTCGAGTCGTTGGCAGGCCTGGCTGATCCGCGGTCCTCGATCGCCGGCTGGGAGCGGCTGTGGCGCGCGGCGTACGACGACCGCGCCCCTGCGGTGCCCGCGCCGCGTATCGCCGCCGACCGGGCCGGAGGCACTGCGGACGAGGTGGTCATCGGTCGGCCGCCGAGCGACGCGGCCTCGTTGCGGGAGCGGGCGGCCCTGTCGAGTGCGATCGACGTGGCGCTGCGGGACGACGCAGTCCGGGAGGTCATCCTCACGGGGGCGGGCGGAGTGGGGAAGTCGCAACTCGCCGCAGCCGCCTTCCACCGGTCCAGGCAGCCCGGCGGGGTACGAGTGTGGGTGCCCGCCTCATCCCGTCAGTCCGTGCTCACGGCGTACGCGCGCGCGTGGCGGGTGGTCTCGGGCGGGGAAGGCGGAAATGGGTGGGACGACGAGACGCAGGCCGACCTCTTCGTCGCATGGCTGCGTACGACGACGCGGCCATGGCTTGTCGTACTGGACGACGTCGACGAACCGGTGGACCTGCGGGGCCTTAGGCCGGTTGGCGACCACGGCAAGAGCATGGTGACAACCCGTCGGCGGGACGCGGCGGTGATCCGTTCGTCCTCCCGGATCGTGCAGGTCGGAACCTTCGCGCCCAAAGAGGCCGTCGACTACCTCCGCTCACGGCTCGCGGCCGACGAAGGCGGGGACGACGAAGGGGAGCTGCACGCGCTGGCGGAAAGGCTCGGCCGCTTCCCGCTCGCGCTGTCCCAGGCGGCGGCGTTCCTCATCGACACCGGCATGCCCCTGACCACGTACCGTCAACTCCTGGAGGACCAACGGCAGACGCTCTCCGATCTGCTGCCGGCAACCTCGCCGGCCGACGAACACGGCGAAACCGTGGCCACCGCCTGGCAGCTCGCCCTGGACCGGGCGCAGACTCTCGCGCCCGCCGGAAGCGCCAAGGCCACCCTGGAACTTCTGTCGATGCTCGCACCGGACGGCATCACGGAGGCGGTGTTGCACACGACGGCGGCCCGCCGGTGGATCGTCCAAGGAGCGGACGACCACCGTGACACAGGCTGCGGACCGGCAGAGCCCGGCGAACGGGCCGTGCTCCTGTCGCTGCGCGCTCTGCACCGGCTCAGCCTGGTGACGCACGACCCGTCCCGCACGCCCGCGTCGGTCGAGGTGCACGCCCTCGTGCAGCGCGCGGCCCGTGAGAGCGTGCCGGAGCAGGTTCTGTCGCGCCTTGCCGTGGCAGCCGCCGACGCCGTCGAGGAGCTCTGGTCGTCCACGGCGGAGAGCGCATACGAGCCCGAGACGGAGGCAGCCCTGTACCGCAGCGTCGAAGTCCTGCGCCGGACGACGGGCGGCGACCTGTTGTGGGACGGCCGCATGCACCCTGTCCTGCGCCGGATCGGCCCCTATCTGGCCGGACTCGGCCGCGACGCGGCGGCGCGGGACGTCTGCCAGGAGCTGCTGGACTTGGCGCGGCCCCGCCTCGGGGACGAGCACCGCGATGTGCTGTACCTGCGCTGCCGGGCCGCCCTGGCCGCCGGCGAGCTGGGCGACGCGGCGTCGGCACGCACATCACTGGAGCACATCCGGCGGGACGCCGAGCGGATCCTGGGCCCGAGGGACCCGGACACCCTGACGGTACGGCTGCACGAGGCCCGCTTCCGGATGGAAGAGGGCGCGGTGGCCGCCGCCCTGAACGACTTCACCGAACTCGCCGACCAGGCAGCCGAAGGCCTCGGCACGGGCCATCCCCTGGTACTCGACGCGCGAAGCCACGCTGCGCTCTGCCGTGGCCTGGCGGGCGACGCCGTCGGCGCGCGGGACGCCTGCGCCGCCCTCGTCGAGATGCTGGGACAGCGGCACGGCCCCGGCCATCTGCTCACGCTGAGCGCCCTCACCGATCTGGGCAGGTGGACCGGCGAGGCGGGCGACACGCATGCGGCGGTCGACATCTACCTGCGGGCGGTGGCACGGTTGGAGTCCGCCGTCGGCCGCCTTCACCAGGACACCCTCATCGCCCGGCACAACCTCGCGTACTGGCGGGGACTGGCGGGCCAACACGAGCCCGCGGTCGAGGAGTTCACCGCCGCGGCCGAGGACGCCGAGCGCGCGCTCGGCGCCGACCATCCGACCACTCTCACCTACCGCGTCAACCTGAGCTTCTGGCGCGGCCTCGCCGGCGAGCCTGCCATGGCGCTCGCAGAGTTGGCCGAACTGCAGCCCAGGGTCGACAGCGTGCTCGGCGCCGACCACCCACGTGCGCTGCGGACCCGCCAGCAACGCGCCGAACTCCTGGAACGCTCGGGCGACAGGGGCGGGGCTGCCACCCTGCTCACCTCGCTGCTGGCCGACATGATCCGTGTCCAGGGCAGCGGCCACCCGCGTACACGCGAGGCCGCGGAGGCGCTGGCCCGCTGCGGGGAGCGGGAGATCCGGTGAGGTTCGTCGGTCTCCGTCAAGTCCTCGTATCCGCCTCGCCGAGACAGCCGGCGGGGAGGAACCGCAGGGCGTCCACCTTCCTGCCGAGGAAGGAGGTCGACGTGCAGGAGAAGCGCAGCGGACTGTTCATCGCCGCTTTCCTGACCGCCATCGCCTGCCTGGCGACCGGGGGCATCCTGTTGTGGCTCTTCGTGGACCGGGTGCTCGCCTTGCACCCCTGCTCATCGCCGTAGTCAGCGGTACCTTGCGTCGGGAGCTTGCCCATGAGCTTTCTGACGGAGCCGTGGTGTCACCCCGGGGACCTTGCTGCCTCCCTCCTGGGCAGTCGCCGGAGACGGGCCCGAGCCTCCATCAGGCCCGGAGCCGTTCAGGGCAGCACACGAGAGACCGAGTGCCCTTCTGGGGGCCACTGCACATGCGGGGCCGTTTTCAGAGGCCCACACGACCGGTTCCACAGAAAGGCCATCGCCGCGTTCATGGGGCGACCGGGCGTGTTGCCCGGCACGGACGTGCCCCGACGACACACCCTGGACGGGTCCCTTCCAGATGGATGCCAGTCGCCACGCTTGCAGGTGAGTGAGTTCGGCGGTTCCATCGGGCCGTTTTCAGTCCGGGCAGTTTCCGCCTGATGCGCACCAGCCCCTCACTCCCCGGTGCCGATGCGATCGGGCTCCTCCAAGGCGAGGTCGAACCCGGTCAGCAGTCCCGCACGGAAGCCTCTCGGCCGGCCGGACAGGAGCCCGCGGGCAGTGCTCCGTAGACCTCGCCGAAACCTTGTGTCCCCAGCACGTCCCCAGGGATCACGAAACGAAGCCGAGCAGCTGCTGTCGGCTCGTCTGCCCGAACCCTGATCATCGGCATTACCGCAGGTCAGCACAGTGCCTGCCCGGCGGGGCAGCAAGAGCCTCACCGCGCTCCGAAGCCACGAGCAGCGGATTCAGTCCGTTGAGCGACAGTTGACGCCCCGACACCCAAAAATGAACGTTTCCGCAGGTCAGAAGCCTGCACAGGTGGGGCGGGTGGGACTCGAACCCACGGCCGACGGATTATGAGTCCGCTGCTCTAACCGGCTGAGCTACCGCCCCATAGCGGCGTGTCGCGTACATGTGTGCGCGCCGTCTGCCGCAGCATAGCCGCTCATACGATCTCCTGCTTCGGATGGTCGACTTCGCACGCCCAGGAGGACTGCCCTGCACAGCGGGCGGTTCCAGGGATATGAAAAAGGACCCCGACGGGGTCCCCTTCACCATGCTCCCCCGACTGGACTCGAACCAGTAACCTGCCGGTTAACAGCCGGCTGCTCTGCCAATTGAGCTACGGAGGACCGAGCTCCCCCGACTGGACTCGAACCAGTAACCTGCCGGTTAACAGCCGGCTGCTCTGCCAATTGAGCTACGGAGGAATGCTTGGCTGCATCGAACGTACCTACCTGGGTATTCGCCAGGGGGCGGACGCTCGCTGCGACACATACATTAGCGCAAGCAGGGGGGTGCTCCGCCAATCGGTTCCCCCGGCACCAGCCGCACCGAAGACCTACGAAGGGAAGGGTGGCCGCCATGCGCTACCGGCTCACGTTCGTCGCCGGACTCGCTCTGGGTTACGTGCTCGGCACGAAGGCCGGACGCGAGCGCTACGAGCAGCTGAAGAAGTCCGCACGTCAGGTCGCGCAGAATCCCGCCGTCCGCAACAGCGCGGAGACGGCGGCGCAGCAGGGCCGCCAGTACGCCGGCAAGGCGTACCACGCGGTCAGCGAGAAGGTCGGTGACCGCGTCCCCGCCTCGGTCGCCGACCGGGTCCGGTCCCTGCGGCGCCACAACGGCAACGCCGGCGTCGAGGACGACTGGGGCACCAGCAACACGTAAAGCCCTTCAGCGGTAGCGCTCGTACCGTCGCGACACCCGCACTCCCCATGCCCCGCATGGCATGGGGAGTGCTCCGTTTCGCCGCGCCGGAGGTCCCGCCGCGGCGGGCGGACGCGGTGTGCGGGGGCGCCTGTGTGCCCGTGCGGTGCCGTCCCGGCGCGGTCACTGCCGTTCGTGCGGCAGAATTTTGGCCATGGGGATAGTCGCCGGGTTGGACAGTTCGCCCGAATTCACTCGTATCGTCGTTTGTGACGCGGACACCGGAGCCGTGCTCCGGCAGGGATACGCGCCGCATCCGCTCGAGGGCGCCGAGGCCGGTGGGCGGCCTGCCGATGTCGATCCGCAGGCCTGGCTGCTGTCCCTCGGTGAGGCCGCCGGGGGCGGGCTCCTCGAAGGCGTGCAGGCCATCGGGGTGTCCGCGCAGCAGAACGCGGTCGTACCGCTGGACTCGCAGGGCAACACCGTGCGGCCGGCGATGGTCGGCGGGGACCGGCGGGCGCAGGTCGCGGCGGCCGATCTGGTCGACGCGCTCGGCGGGCGTGAGGCGTGGGCGCAGGCGGTGGGCTGCGTACCGCAGG
This sequence comes from Streptomyces sp. NPDC043878, assembly GCF_056435735.1. Classification (NCBI taxonomy): domain Bacteria; kingdom Bacillati; phylum Actinomycetota; class Actinomycetes; order Kitasatosporales; family Streptomycetaceae; genus Streptomyces; species Streptomyces sp. NPDC043878. Next base: position 11,724 of record NZ_JBWKDW010000030.1, on the reverse strand, counting down.
CCGCGCAGCCGGTGACCAAGCTGCGCTGGCTGGCCAAGAACGAACCCGACGCCGCCGCGCGGACCACCGTCCTGCTCCAGGCGCACGACTGGCTGGTCTGGCAGCTCCTCGGGCGGCCCGCGCGCAGAACCACCGACCGGGGTGGCGCCTCCGGCACCGGCTACTGGTCGGCGGCCACCGGCGGTTACCGGCCGGACCTGGTCGAGCTGGCGCTCGGTCACCAGGCCATGCTGCCCGAGGTGATCGGCCCGTCCGACGCGGCCGGTACGACCCCCGAGGGCCTGCTGATCTCCGCGGGCACCGGCGAGACGATGGCCGCCGCCTTCGGGCTCGGGCTGGGTTTCGGCGACGCGGTGGTGTCGCTCGGGGCCTCCGGATCGGTGATGGCCGTCCACCCCGAGGCGCTCGTCGACCAGAGCGGGATGATCACCGCGCTGGCGGACGCGACCGGCATGCACCTGCCCGTCGTCACGACGCTGAACGCCGTACGGGCGCTGCGCGGGACCGCCGAGCTGCTGGGGCTGCCGGACCTGGACAGCCTGTCCGAACTGGCGATGAAGTCGACGCCGGGCTCGCACGGGCTCGTCCTGCTGCCCTACCTGGAGGGTGAGCGGACGCCGAATCTCCCGCACACCGCCGGAACGCTGGCGGGTCTGCGCCGGGAGTCGATGCGGGCGGAGCACCTGGCGCGGGCGGCGTTCGAGGGCATGCTGTGCGGGCTCGCGGACGCGCTCGACGTGCTGCGCGGCCGGGGTGTCGCGGTGCGGCGGATCTTCCTGCTGGGGGCGGCCGCCGAACTGCCCGCCGTACAGGCCGCGGCGCCCGCGCTGTTCGGCGCGCAGGTCGTGGTGCCGCAGCCCGCGGACTACGCGGCGATCGGCGCGGCCCGGCAGGCGGCCTGGGCGCTGGGTGTGTCGCAGGGCACACTCGACCCGCGGACCCCGCCGGCCTGGCAGGGCGCGGCGGCGCAGGTTCTGGACCCCGGCGAGGACCTCGCCGTGGGGCAGGCGGTGCGCCAGCAGTACGTGTCGGTGCGGGAGCAGACCCATCCGGGAGCGTTCCGCGCGTAGGCGGCCACCGGGTGGACGCGCCGGGTGACGGCCCGGGTGGACGCGCCGGGTGACGGCCCGCGCGGAGGGGTGGGATCCTCCAGGCCGACGGCCCGTGGGGAGGGGGATCCCTCCAGGCCCGACAGCCGGCGCGAGCCGCGTGCGCGGGCGGCGGGGCGGTGCGGAACCGCGGGCCAGGACCGCGGAGCCAAGGCCGCAGGCTCGCGGGCCAGGACCGCGGAAAATCACGCCTCACGCGGCACACGTCACGCCTCCCCCGGCAGACATCACGCCGCACACACCACGCGCCTCACACGCCACGCCTCACGCGGCACACGCCACGCCTCCCCCGGCAGGGATCACGCCCCCCACGGCACGGCTCACGCCTCCCCGGCAGGGGATCCCGCATCCCCCGGCCGGAAGAAGCACTGCTGTCGGCTTAATCGGTTGAGGTAACACGGGTGGAGTGTCCGACGATAGGGGCCAGGGGCAACCACCCGCCCTCTTCGCCGACTCCGAGAGACGTAGCGTGCTCATACGACTTCTGCGGACCTGTCTCAGGCCCTACAGGAAACCCATCGCCCTGCTGGTGCTGCTGCAGTTCCTGCAGACCTGCGCCACCCTCTACCTGCCCACGCTCAACGCGCACATCATCGACAGCGGTGTCGTCAAGGGAGACACCGGCTACATCCTCTCGTTCGGCGCCCTGATGATCGGCATCTCGATGGCGCAGGTCGTCTGCAACATCGGTGCCGTCTACTACGGCGCGCGGACCGCGTCGGCGCTGGGCCGGGACCTGCGGGCCGCCGTGTTCGACCGTGTGCAGTCGTTCTCGGCGCGCGAGGTCGGCCAGTTCGGCGCGCCCACGCTGATCACCCGGACCACGAACGACGTCCAGCAGATCCAGATGCTCACCCTGATGACGTTCACCCTGCTGGTGTCCGCCCCGATCATGTGTGTGGGCGGGATCATCCTGGCCCTCGGCCTGGACGTGCCGCTGTCCGGGGTGCTGGTCGCGGTCGTGCCGGTGCTCGGCGTCTCCGTGACGCTGATCGTGCGCCGGCTGCGCCCGCTGTTCCGCTCCATGCAGGTGCGTCTGGACACCGTCAACCGGGTGCTGCGTGAGCAGATCACCGGCAACCGGGTGATCCGCGCGTTCGTCCGGGACGACTACGAGAAGGACCGGTTCCGGAAGTCCAACACGGAGCTCACCCAGGTCGCGCTGGGCACCGGCAACCTGCTGGCGCTGATGTTCCCCATCGTCATGACGGTGGTGAACCTGTCGTCGGTCGCCGTGGTGTGGTTCGGCGCGCACCGCATCGACAGCGGCCAGATGCAGATCGGCGACCTGACCGCGTTTCTCGCGTACCTCATGCAGATCGTGATGTCCGTCATGATGGCCACCTTCATGTTCATGATGGTGCCGCGCGCGGAGGTGTGCGCCGAGCGCGTGCAGGAGGTGCTGGACACCTCCTCCAGCGTGGTCCCGCCCACCGCCCCCGTCCGGGAGCTGCGCCGGCACGGGCACCTGGAGCTGCGCGGGGCCGGGTTCCGCTACCCGGGTGCCGAGGAACCGGTGCTGAAGGGGGTCGACCTGGTGGCCCGGCCGGGCGAGACCACGGCCGTCATCGGTTCGACCGGCAGCGGCAAGTCCACCCTGCTGGGCCTGGTGCCCCGGCTGTTCGACGCCACCGACGGCGAGGTGCTGGTCGACGGGGAGGACGTGGCGGGCATCGACCCGAAGCTGCTGGCGAGGACGGTCGGCCTGGTGCCGCAGAAGCCGTACCTGTTCGCGGGCACGGTCGCCACCAACCTGCGGTACGGCAACCCGGACGCCACCGACGAGGAGCTGTGGCACGCGCTGGAGGTGGCGCAGGCCAAGGGCTTCGTCGAGGGGCTGGAGAACGGGCTCGACTCGCCCATCGCGCAGGGCGGCGGCAACGTCTCCGGCGGGCAGCGCCAGCGGCTGGCCATCGCCCGTACGCTCGTGCAGCGCCCGGAGATCTACCTCTTCGACGACTCCTTCTCCGCGCTGGACTACGCGACGGACGCGGCCCTGCGGGCGGCGCTGTCCCGGGAGACCGCCGAGGCGACCGTCGTCATCGTCGCGCAGCGCGTGGCGACCATCCGGGACGCCGACCGGATCGTCGTCCTCGACGAGGGCCGGGTCGTCGGCACCGGCCGGCACCACGAGCTCATGGCGGACAACGAGACCTACCGGGAGATCGTGCTCTCCCAGCTGACGGAAGCGGAGGCCGCCTGATGGCCGGGCCGATGGGGCGGATGATGGCCGGGGGCGGCCCCGACCAGCGTTCGATGGACTTCAAGGTGTCGGGCAAACGCCTGATCGCCCGGTTCAAACCGGAACGCGTCACGATCTACGGGCTGTTGATCTGTGTGGTCGTCAGCGTGGGTCTCAGCGTGATCGGGCCGAAGATCCTCGGCAAGGCCACCGACCTGGTCTTCGCGGGCATCGTCGGACGGCAGATGCCGGCCGGGATCACCAAGGAGCAGGCGCTGCAGTCGATGCGGGACCGGGGCGAGGGCTCGGTCGCCGACATGCTCCGCAGCACCGACTTCACACCGGGCAAGGGCATCGACTTCGGCGCGGTCGGGGACGTGCTGCTGCTCGCGCTCGGTACGTTCCTGGTCGCCGGACTGCTGATGGCGGTGGCGACGCGCCTGGTGAACCGGGCGGTGAACCGGACCATGTTCCGGATGCGCGAGGACGTGCAGACGAAACTGTCGCGGCTGCCGCTGTCGTACTTCGACAAGCGGCAGCGCGGTGAGGTGCTGAGCCGGGCGACGAACGACATCGACAACATCGGGCAGACGCTCCAGCAGTCGATGGGCCAGCTGATCAACTCGGTGCTCACCATCGTCGGTGTGCTCGTGGTGATGTTCTGGGTGTCGTGGCTGCTGGCGCTGGTCGCGCTGGTGACCGTACCCCTGTCGTTCGTCGTCGCCACCCGGATCGGCAAGCGGTCGCAGCCGCACTTCGTGCAGCAGTGGCGCACCACCGGCAGACTCAACGCCCACATCGAGGAGATGTACACCGGGCACGCGCTGGTGAAGGTGTTCGGGCGGCAGGAGGAGTCGGCGGCGCAGTTCGCCGAGGAGAACGACAGGCTGTACGAGGCCGGGTTCAAGGCCCAGTTCAACAGTGGGATCATGCAGCCGCTGATGCTGTTCGTGTCGAACATCAACTACGTGCTGGTGGCGGTCGTCGGCGGGCTGCGGGTGGCGTCCGGCGCGCTGTCCATCGGTGACGTGCAGGCGTTCATCCAGTACTCGCGGCAGTTCTCGATGCCGTTGACCCAGGTCGCGTCGATGGCGAACCTGGTGCAGTCGGGTGTCGCGTCGGCGGAGCGGATCTTCGAAGTGCTGGACGCGGAGGAGCAGTCGGCCGACCCGGTGCCGGGTGTCCGGCCCGGGGAACTGCGCGGACTGGTGGCGCTGGAGCACGTCTCCTTCCGCTACGAGCCCGAGAAGCCGCTGATCGAGGACCTGTCGCTGCGGGTGGAACCGGGACACACGGTCGCGATCGTCGGCCCGACCGGAGCCGGCAAGACGACCCTGGTGAACCTGCTCATGCGGTTCTACGACGTCTCCGGGGGGCGTATCACCCTCGACGGCGTCGACATCGCGCAGATGTCCCGGGACGAACTCCGCGCCGGCGTCGGCATGGTGCTGCAGGACACCTGGCTGTTCGGCGGCACGATCGCGGAGAACATCGCCTACGGCGCCTCGCGCGAGGTCACGCGCGGGGAGATCGAGGAGGCGGCGCGGGCGGCGCACGCGGACCGGTTCGTGCGGACACTGCCGGAGGGCTACGACACGGTCATCGACGACGAGGGCACGGGCGTCAGCGCGGGTGAGAAGCAACTGATCACCATCGCGCGGGCGTTCCTGTCCGACCCGGTGATCCTGGTGCTCGACGAGGCGACCAGCTCCGTCGACACCCGGACCGAGGTGCTGATCCAGAAGGCGATGGCGAAGCTCGCGCACGGGCGGACGTCCTTCGTGATCGCGCACCGGTTGTCGACGATCCGGGACGCGGACACGATCCTCGTCATGGAGAACGGCGCGATCGTCGAGCAGGGGACGCACACGGACCTGCTCGCGGCCGACGGGGCGTACGCGCGGCTGTACAAGGCGCAGTTCGCGCAGGCGGTCGCCGAGGTCGACTGAGCCCCGTGGCATTCGGGCGGGGGCCGCTGACGGTCGAGCGGCCCCCGCACTCAGTCCAGGTAGCCCCGCAGCTGGTCCGCGAAGGCGTGGTCGCGGAGCTTGTTGAGGGTCTTCGACTCGATCTGCCGTATGCGCTCCCGGGTGACGCCGAAGATGCGGCCGATCTCCTCCAGGGTGCGGGGGCGGCCGTCGACGAGTCCGTAGCGGAGCTGGACGACCTTGCGCTCACGCTCGCCGAGGGTGGAGAGCACCGCCTCCAGGTGTTCCCTGAGCAGCAGGAACGCGGCCGACTCCACCGGGGAGGCCGCGTCGCCGTCCTCGATGAGGTCACCGAGGGCGACGTCGTCCTCCTCGCCGACCGGCGCGTGCAGGGAGACCGGTTCCTGGGCGAGGCGCAGGACCTCGCTGACGCGCTCGGGGAGCAGGTCGAGGTGGGCGGCGACCTCCTCGGGGGTCGGCTCGTAGCCGCGTTCCTGGAGCATCCGGCGCTGGACGCGGACGACGCGGTTGATGAGTTCGACGACGTGGACCGGGACGCGGATGGTGCGGGCCTGGTCGGCGAGCGCGCGGGACATGGCCTGCCGGATCCACCAGGTGGCGTACGTGGAGAACTTGTAGCCGCGGGCGTAGTCGAACTTCTCCACCGCGCGGATGAGGCCCAGGTTGCCCTCCTGGACCAGGTCGAGCATGGTCAGGCCGCGGCCGACGTACCGTTTGGCGACGGAGACGACCAGCCGCAGGTTCGCCTCGATGAGACGGCGCTTCGCCATCCGTCCCAGGACGATCAGCCGGTCCAGGTCCAGGGCGAGGCCGCTGTCCAGGTCGGGCGTGCTGGTGAGCTTCTCCTCGGCGAACAGACCGGCCTCGACCCGGCGGGCCAGGTCGACCTCCTCGGCCGCGGTGAGCAGCGGGATGCGGCCGATCTCCCGCAGGTACTGGCGGAACAGGTCCGAGGAGGGGGCACCGGTGTCGGCGCGGACCCGGGCGGGCTCGGGCGGTTCGACGGGCTCGGGGGTCTCGGCGTCCGCGTCGTCCAGCGCCTCGGCGGGCGGGGTGTCCGGTTCCGTCTCGGGGTGGAGCGCGGCGCGGTTCTGCGGGGGCACCGCGCCGAGGACGTCGGTTTCCGCGTCGGGTTCCGTGCCGTTCGCCGGGCTGTCGGTCTGGGTCAGGGTCTGGGTCTGCACGGGGGGCGACCTCCAGGATGATCGCTGCTGAGGTGTGCGGCAGCGCTGCTTCGGGGACGGAGTCGGCGGCCTCGCCGCAATCCGGCCCGTACGCGATGAGCGGAACCGCGGGGATGTGGGATCCGTGGGGGGACGGATCGGCCGCGCTCCGAGGACTCAGGCACCGGAACCCAGTGTGGAGTACGACACATCGCTGCCACGAGGGGCGTGCGGCGACTTTTTGAGTCCGGTCCGTGACCGGGTGGTTACCGGCGACGCGAGTCCGGGTGCCTCGCACGGCCCTGATCTGGGACGATCCGCGCGGGCACGCCTCAGAGCGCGGCCGCGCCCTGGACGCGGAGGGCCTGGTCGTACTGCTGGAGGACCCACAGTTCGTTCTGGACGGCGGCCAGTTGGGCCGGGTCGCCGTTGCTGCCGAGGCGGGCGAGGGCGCTCTGGATGTCGCGGACGCGGCGCTCGACGGCACGGCGGCGGACGGTGACCAACTGGTCGCCGGCGTAGGCCTCGTCGACCGTCTTGCGCATGATCGCCTCGACCGCCAGCTCCGTGACCATCGCGCGGACCGTGTCGTCGGGGGCGGCCTCCCGGACGCGGACCAGGTACTCCTGCGGGTCCTGCGTGCCCAACTCGGCGCCGCCCGCCTCCTGGACGGCCTCGCGCACGGACGCGTAGACGGGGGCGGTGAACTCGTCGACGCCGTACGCGTCGAAGGCCGGGGAGACCAGGTCGGGGCGCTGGAGGGCGAGCTTGAGGAGTTCGCGTTCGGTGGCGTAGACCGGGTTGCGGAGGTTCAGCGCCGGGCCGGACGCGGTGGCCCGGCGGCCGGCGTCGTACTGCCGGGAGTCGTGGGAGGCGGGCGCCGGGCCCTTGCCGCCGCGGTCGCGGGCCCAGCGGGCCAGCTGGGCGACCCGCTTGACGACGAACTGCGTGTCGAGGATGCCGAGCATGCCGGCGAGCTGCACCGCGACCTCGTGCTGGGCGCCGGTGTTCTTGATGCGGGCGACGATCGGGGCCGCCTCGTCGAGGGCGGCGGCGCGGCCGGCGGGGGTGTCGAGGTCGTAGCGGACGACGATCTGGCGCAGGGCGAACTCGAACAGCGGGGTGCGGGGTTCGACCAGGTCGGCGACCGCCTCGTCGCCCTTGGCGAGCCGCAGGTCGCAGGGGTCCATGTTGTCCGGCGCGATCGCGATGTACGTCTCGGCGGCGAACTTCTGGTCGTCCTCGAAGGCGCGCAGGGCCGCCTTCTGGCCGGCCGCGTCACCGTCGAAGGTGAAGATCACGCGGGCGCTGCCGTTGTCCATCAGCAGACGGCGGAGGATCTTGATGTGGTCGGTGCCGAAGGCGGTGCCGCAGGTCGCGATGGCGGTGGTCACACCGGCGAGGTGGCAGGCCATGACGTCGGTGTAGCCCTCGACCACGACCGCGCGGCTGGACTTGGCGATGTCCTTCTTCGCCAGGTCGATGCCGTAGAGCACCTGGGACTTGCGGTAGATCGCGGTGTCGGGGGTGTTGAGGTACTTCGGGCCGTTGTCCGACTCGTACAGCTTGCGGGCGCCGAAGCCGACGACCTCGCCGCCGATATCGCGGATGGGCCACATCAGCCGGCCGCGGAAGCGGTCGATCGGGCCGCGGCGGCCCTCCTGGGAGAGGCCGGACAGGAGGAGTTCCTTGTCGGTGAAGCCCTTGCCGCGGAGGTGGCGGGTGAGGTGGTCCCAGCCCTGCGGGCTGTAGCCGACGCCGAAGTGCGCGGCGGCGGCCTGGTCGAAGCCGCGCTCGGCGAGGAACTTCCGGCCGGTCTCGGCCTCCGCGGAGGCGTCGAGCTGCTCCTCGTACCACTGGGCGGCGGCCTTGTGGGCCTCGACCAGGCGGATGCGCTCGCCGCGCTGGTGGGCGGGGTTGTACCCGCCCTCCTCGTACCGCAGGGTGATGCCGGCCTGGGCGGCGAGGCGCTCGACGGACTCGGAGAACGTGAGGTGGTCGACCTTCATCACGAACGTGATGGTGTCGCCGCCCTCCTGGCAGCCGAAGCAGTGGAAGAGTCCCTTGCTCGGGCTGACCTGGAAGGACGGCGACTTCTCGTCGTGGAAGGGGCACAGGCCCTTCAGGTTTCCGCCGCCCGCGTTGCGCAGCTGGAGGTACTCCGAGACGACGGCGTCGATCGGGACCGCGTCCCGTACCGCCTTCACGTCCTCGTCGTTGATCCGTCCTGCCACGAGGTGATTCTACGGGGCGGGACTGACAGCAGTGACGGTCAGGACGTCAGGTCGCCCAGCGGAACGTGCGGGTCCGCCAGTGCGTCCGTGTCCAGTGGGGCCCCGGAGCGGATCAGCTGCTGGATGGGCTCTGTGACGTCCCACACGTTCACGTTCATCCCGGCCAGCACACGGCCCTGCTTCACCCAGAACGCGATGAACTCCCGCTTGCCCGCGTCCCCCCGGATCACCACTTCGTCGTACGACCCCGGGGGCGCCCAGCCGGAGTACTCCAGCCCCACGTCGTACTGGTCGGAGAAGAAGTAGGGCACGCGGTCGTAGACGAGGTCGTGGCCGAGCATCGCGCGGGCCGCCGCCGGGCCGCCGTTGAGGGCGTTGGCCCAGTGCTCGACGCGCAGCCGGGTACCGAACAGGGCGTGGTGGAAGGAGGCCGCGTCACCGGCCGCGTGGATGTCGGGGTCGGAGGTGCGCAGCCGCTCGTCGACGGCGATGCCGCCGCCGTGCGCCCGGTCGGCGAGCTCCAGGCCGGCCGCCTCCGCGAGGGCGGTGCGCGGGGCGGCGCCGACCGCCGCGAGGACGTCGTGCGCGGGGTGCTCCTCGCCGTCGTCGGTCCGGGCGGCAAGGACCATGCCGTCCTGTCCGACGATCTCCGTCAGCCTCGCGCCGAAGTGGAAGCGGACGCCGTGCTCGCGGTGCAGCTCGGCGAACAGGTTCCCGAGCTCCGGGCCGAGGACGCCGTGCAGCGGGGTCGGTTCGGGCTCGACGACGGTGACCTCGGCGCCGTACTCGCGGGCCGCCGCCGCGACCTCCAGGCCGATCCAGCCGGCGCCGGCGATCACCAGGTGGCCGTTGTCCCGGCCGAGGGTGGCCAGGACGCCCTTGAGCCGCTCGGCGTGCGCGAGGCGGCGCAGGTGGTGGACGCCCGCGAGGTCCGTGCCGGGGATGTCCAGGCGGCGGGGCTCCGCTCCGGTCGCGATCAGCAGCTTGTCGTAGTGGACGAGCGTGCCGTCCTCGCCGAAGCGGACCGTCTTCGCGGCGCGGTCGACGGCGTCGACGGTCTGCCCGAGGTGCAGCTCGATGTCGTTGCGGGCGTACCAGGCGGGCTCGTGCACGAAGACGCTGTCACGCCCCTCCTTGCCGAGCAGGTAGCCCTTGGACAGCGGCGGCCGCTCGTAGGGGTGGTCGCGTTCGTCGCAGATCAGTATCACGCGTCCGGTGAAGCCCTCCGTTCGGAGCGTCTCGGCCGCTTTCGCGCCGGCCAGGCCGCCTCCGATGATGACGAATGTCTGATCCGCGTCGACCACTTGATGCCTCCTCGTAAGGGTGCCGCCACATGCGAGCGTCCCGCACGCAGCGTGATGCGGGAAGAGGGAGTGGCCCGATCAGGCCACGGAGGGTCACATTCGGACCCCTTGGGGGCCACAGAGGTGTCCCGTGTGACACGAGTGCCCCGAACGGGCCCGGGTCATGGGCGCCCGCGCAGATGGGCGTGGAGCGAACGGGCCGAGGCGTCGGTGAGGGACGCGATCTGGTCGACGATCACCCGCTTGCGCGACCGGTCGTCGCCGGCCTGGTCGAACAGGGCACGGAACTGGGGGTCCAGCCCGTCCGGCGCGCGGGCGGTCAGCGCCTCGGCCAGCTCCGCGACCACGATCCGCTGGTCCGCGCGCAGCAGTTCCTGCTCGGCACGCTGCATGACGTACCGGTCCGCGACCGCCTTGAGGACCGCGCACTCCAGGCGGGCCGCACGCGGTACGACGAGTTCGGCGCCGTAGCGGGTGAGCCGGCCGCCGCCGTACGCGGCGCGCGTGGCGCTCTCCGCGGCCAGGCAGAACCGGCCGATGAGCTGGCTGGTGGCGTCCTTGAGGCGGGCCTGCGCGACGGCCGACCCGTCGTATCCGTGCGGCCACCACTCCTGGTCCTGCAGACGGTCGAGGGCCTCGGCGAGTTCGGCGGGGTCGGTGTCGGCGGGCACGTAACGGCCGACGGCGACGGCGAAGACCTCCTGACGCTCCGGCTCCGCGTGCAGGCAGCCGGGGTCCACGTGACCGGCGTGCAGGCCGTCCTCCACGTCGTGCACCGAGTAGGCCACGTCGTCGGACCAGTCCATGACCTGCGCCTCGAAGGTGATACGGCTGCCGGGAGCGTCCTTGCGGACCCAGTCGAACACCGGCCGGTCGTCCTCGTACACGCCGAACTTCCGCGAGCCGGGCTCGGTGGGGTGCGCGCCGCGGGGCCAGGGGTACTTGGTGGCGGCGTCCAGGGCGGCGCGGGTCAGGTTGAGGCCCACGCTGACGAGGTCGCCCGTCTCCGACGACGTCACGAACCGCTTGGGTTCGATCCGGGTCAGCAGGCGCAGCGACTGGGCGTTGCCCTCGAAGCCGCCGCAGTCCTCCGCGAACTCGTTGAGCGCCTGCTCGCCGTTGTGCCCGAAGGGCGGGTGGCCGAGGTCGTGGGACAGACAGGCCGCCTCCACGAGATCGGGATCGCAGCCCAGCGCGGCGCCGAGCTCGCGGCCGACCTGGGCGCACTCCAGGGAGTGGGTCAGGCGGGTGCGGGGGCTGGCGTCCCAGACACGGCTGCGGGTGCCGGGGGTCACGACCTGGGTCTTGCCGGCGAGTCTTCTCAGCGCGGATGAGTGCAGGATCCGGGCGCGGTCGCGCTGGAAGGCGGTGCGGCCGGGGCGTTTGTCGGGCTCGGTGGCCCAGCGGTCGACTGACGTCGGGTCGTAGCCGGGGGGTGGGGACTGGGGCTCGTAGGGCTGGGGGGTGGCGGGTGCGGTGCCTTCCATGTCTCGACAGTAGGGGGCGGGGTGCCCTGCGGGCGGCTTGGGGGGGTTTTGGGGGCGTGCGGCGGGCTTGGGGCGTTGCGGAGGTTCCCGCGGTCCTGAGCGGGGGTGGGGTGGGATCCGTTGAGGGGTTGGTGCGGGTGCGTGGGGGTTTTGCGCAGTTCCCCGCGCCCCTGACGAGGTGGGTTGGGGGATCCGTCGACGGTCTGTGCCGGTCCGTCGGGGGCTTTCGCGCAGTTCCCCGCACCCCCGACGACGTGGGTCGGGGGATCCGTCGACGGTCTGTGCCGGTCCGTCGG
>NZ_JBWKDW010000029.1:36605-118199 GCF_056435735.1 Streptomyces sp. NPDC043878 | reverse complement strand
CGAGGGGACTGACACCCCCCCCCCCCCCCCCCCTCTCCCCCCCCCCCCCCCCCCCCCCCCCCCCCCCCCCCCCCCCCCCCCCCCCCCCCCCCCCCCCCCCCGCCCTCACGTCACCGCGCCCGGCGTCACCACCGCTCCGACGCCGTCAACGCCTCCCGCTCCAGGCCGAGTTCGCGGGCGAGCGCCTCGTCCACCCACGCCTGTGCCCGCGCGCGGGACACCGCTCCCGCGTACGACGTCATCTGTACGGCGAGTCCGTCGAGCAGGGCCGTGAGACGCAGGGCCGCGGCGGACGGGTCCGGGCAGCGGAACTCGCCCGCGGCCACGCCCTCCGCGACGACTTCGGCGATCGCCGCCTTCCACTCCCGGTCGAGATCCCGGGTGACCTCCCGCAGGGCGGGGTCGCGCAGCGCCGCCGCCCAGCCCTCGATCCACAGCCGCCAGCCCTTCGCCTGACCGGTCGGCGCGTACCAGCGCACGGCCGACCGCAGTCGGCGCAGCGCCGTCGTCCGGCGGCCGAGCAGCTTGCGCAGGTGGGCGAGATCGTCCTCCGCCGCGTACCGGAAGGCCGCCGCGACGAGCTGCTCCTTGGTCGAGAAGTGGTACAGCACCAGCGCGTTGCTCACGCCGAGCGCCGAGGCGACGTCGGCGATCCTGACCGCCGCCACTCCCCGTTCCTGGATCTGCCCGATCGCCGCCCGCAGCAGTTCCTCGCGCCGCTCCGCCACGCTCAACCGCACTCTCGCCACCCCGTCACCCTAATGTGTGGATCTGTGGGGTGCCGTACGCGACGACTGGATATGGCCTGTTCCGGACGGTACGGCGGGCGGTGTCCGGCCGGTCACCGATACCAGCCGAACCGTTCCGCGATCACCGGCAGCCGGTCCGCGACGATGGCGTGCGCGGCGGCCCGCGGTGTCGTCCCGTCGGAGTCCGCGCGGGCCAGCATCTGCTCGACCAGCGCGCGCATCGAGCGGCGGGTGTGTGCGAACGCCTCGTCCGCGTCCGCGCCGATGTCACCGAACAGGGTCCACCACCACCAGGCGTTCGTCCCGGAGTTGACGACCACGTCCGGCAGCACGGTGATCCCGCGCGCCGCCAGCAGCTGCTCCGCGTCGGGCAGCACGGGCATGTTCGCCGCCTCGACGATCCAGCGGGCCTCGATCGCCTCCTGGTTCACGGCGTCGATCGCGTACGAGACCGCCGCCGGCACCAGGATCTCCGCACCGGTGGACAGCCAGGCGTCGCCCGGCAGTTCCCGGTCCCGGGGGCGCAGCGCCGAACGGTCCACGGTGCCGTACGCGTCCCGCGCGGCGAGCAGCGCCTCGACGTCGAGGCCCGCCGGATTCACGATCGTGCCCTTGACGTCGGCGACGGCCACGACCGTGAGTCCGGCCCGGGTGAGGAAGCGCGCGGTGGCACCGCCCATGGTGCCCAGGCCCTGCACGGCGGCCCGGGTCCCGGCGTACGGCATCCCGGCCCGGTCCAGGGCCGCGAGCACCGACTCGGCGACCCCGCAGCCGCCGACCAGCTCGTCCAGGCCGATGCCGTCCACCTCGACCGCGAAGGCGTCCGCGAGCCGGCGGCGGGCGGCCTGCTCGTCGTCCAGCAGGGGGTACACGGCCTGGACGGACGAGACGAGCCCCGCCTCCACGGCCGCCCGGTCCACGAGGTCCTGGCCGAGGCCGAGGTCCTCGCCCGTGGTCCAGAAACACTCGACGTACGGCCGCACCGCGCGCAGGTACCGCACCAGCAGCCCGTACGCCCGCGGGTCCCGGGGGTCGCAGTCGATGCCGCCCTTGGCGCCGCCCAGGGGGATGTAGCGGCCCTCGGGGTTGTAGTGCAGCGCCTCCTTCATGGTCATGCCGCGGGCCAGCCCGGCGACCTCGTCCGCGGTGCAGCCCTCGCGCATGCGCAGCCCGCCGCTGGAGACACCGCGCACCAGCCGGTCGACGACCAGGAAGCCCTGGCGGCCGGTGACGTGGTCGGTCCAGGTGAGCGAGATCAGGGGAGTGGTCATGCGGTCCTCTCGCGAACGCCCGGCTCGGCGAAGCACTGATGTTACTGAACGGCGAGTCAGCCTCGGCCCCGCGGCACGTCCCGCCGACGTGCCGGACGGCGTCCTCCGGCACCGCGCGCGACCGCTCTCGGCGACGGAACGCGACCGCTGGGCCACCGGGGCGACCCCGCGGCGGCCCGGCGCGACCCCTCGGCGAACGGGCCGGTCCCGTACGGTCGAACGGGCCGACCATAATGGAACGACTCACCGACTCCACCTGGAGGTACCGTGGCCGGCTTCCGTTCCCTCAGCTCCGGGCTCCGAGCGCTGCGGCCCGTGGCCTTCGGCGCGGACCCCGAGGGTGAGCGCATGGCGCGCATCCGCAGATCGCCCCACTTCAAGGACGGCGTCTTCCAGAACCCGGGCGGCGAGGCCCGGACCAGGCCCTCCGGCTCCATGACGGCCTTCGCGAAGGCCTTCTTCGACAAGGAGTCCCGGCCCCGCCGCGCGCCCAGCGGCACGATCCCGGTGCACACCACCACCCCCGCCGACATCGCCTCGCCACCCGCCACCGGGCTGCGGCTGACCTGGACGGGTCACTCCAGCGTGCTGGCGGAGATCGACGGCCGGCGCGTGCTGTTCGACCCCGTCTGGGGCGAGCGTTGCTCACCGTTCCCCTTCGCCGGGCCGAAGCGGCTGCACCCCGTCCCCGTGGCACTGGCCGCGCTCGGCCCGGTCGACGTCGTGGTCATCTCGCACGACCACTACGACCACCTCGACCTGCCCACCATCAAGGCGCTGGCCGGTACCGACACCCTGTTCGCCGTGCCGCTCGGCGTGGGCGCCCACCTCGAACGCTGGGGCGTACCGGCCGACCGGCTGCGCGAACTGGACTGGCACGAGACGGCGAAGGTCGCCGGACTCACCCTCACCGCCACCCCGGCCCGCCATTTCTGCGGCCGGGGGCTGCGCAACACCCAGCACACCCTCTGGGCCTCCTGGGTCGTCGCCGGGGCCGAGCACCGGATATTCCACAGCGGGGACACCGGCTACTTCGAGGGCTTCCGGGACATCGGCGCCGCGCACGGCCCCTTCGACGCCACGATGATCCAGATCGGCGCCTACTCGGACTTCTGGCCCGACATCCACATGACGCCGGAGGAGGGGGTCCGCGCCCACCTGGACCTCCAGGGCGGCGATCCGGCCGCGGGTGTCCTGCTGCCGATCCACTGGGGCACCTTCAACCTGGCGACCCACCCCTGGGCGGAGCCCGGCGAGGGCACGATTCAGGCGGCCCACAAGGCGGGGGTGACCATGGCGTCGCCGAGGCCCGGCGAGCCCTTCGAGCCGGCCGACTCGCCGCCCACCACCCCGTGGTGGCGGCCCGTGGCGCTGGCCCCCGCCGAGGGCTGGTCCACCTGGCCGCCGGTGGCGTCCGGTCCGGAGCAGGCGTTGGTGGGGGAGTAGCGGCGGTCGGGGCTCGCGGGAGTGGCCGGCCCGTCCCGTCGGGTGGCCTGCGGGTGGCCTCCGATACGGCCCGTGACATCTGGGCGAGCGCGGCCGGAGGCGGCGGACGTCCCCGACCGGTCCGGGCGGACCGGTCGGGGACGCTGAAACAGCAGGGTGAGGGTCCGCAGCGCGAGAAGCGCGCGGACCCTCACTTTTGTCGTTGCGACCGGTTCCGACCAGGCACGATCGATCGCTTCCATATTCCGAGCGGACGTGAGAACGCCTTATCGGTCTGTCGTACGAGGCCTCATACCAGAGCGGGACGCCGGCTGGGGGACTTTGTCAACTGCCCACCGCACATGATGGCTTGCCGACTACTGTGAGTGTCCGTCGGACGACGCAGGGCCGCATTCCTGGGCTCTCTCGACCGGCACAGCCATGACGCGGGACCGCCACGCGCGGACCACGCGAGCCCAGGCCCCGACCGACGGACCAGTACGAGGACGCCGATGTCTCACCTCCGCGCCCCGGCCGCCCGTGCAGACCGCCGTGAGGGCGGCCGGCACGGTCGGCCGCCGGCCGCCCGCACCAGACCCGGGCTGCCCGAGACCCACATACGTCCCCAGCTGATGCGTCTCGCCGTGCTGCCACCCGTCGCGGTCGCCCTGAGCGCCTGCGCGGCCCTGCTGTTCACCCTCCGCTCCACCGGGGCGCATCTGGGCCTCACCCTGTGCGGGGTGCTCGCGGGCGCGGCCTCGGTGGCCCTCGCCGGCATCCTGATCGCCGCGGTGGCCGCCGAACGCACCGCGGCCTCCGTGCACGACCGTCTCGGCGCCCTGCGCCGCGGCAACGCGCGCGGTGAGGCCGAACTGCGGGACCTGGTCGAGGCCCTGCGCCGGGGCGAGGGCCCACCGCAGCGCAAGGCGCGCACCGGTCCGCCCGCCGACGCCGACGACTTCGAGCTGCTCGCCGCCGACCTCGCCCGCGCCCACGACGGGGCCGTCACCGCCGTCGTGCAGGCCGCCCAGCTCTCCAGCCAGGCGGGCAGCGAGCAGAAACTGGAGGTCTTCCTCAACCTCGCCCGCCGCCTGCAGTCGCTGGTGCACCGTGAGATCTCGATCCTCGACGAACTCGAGAACGAGATCGAGGACCCCGACCTGCTCAAGGGCCTCTTCCACGTCGACCACCTCGCCACCCGCATCCGCCGCCACGCCGAGAACCTCGCCGTGCTCGGCGGCGCGGTCTCCCGGCGCCAGTGGAGCAACCCGGTCGACATGACCGAGGTGCTGCGTTCCGCCATCGCCGAGGTCGAGCAGTACTCGCGGGTCAAGCTCGTCCCCCCGATCGACGGCACCCTGCGCGGCCACGCCGTCGCCGACGTCATCCACCTGCTGGCCGAACTCGTCGAGAACGCCACGGTGTTCTCCGCCCCCCACACCCAGGTCCTGCTGCGCGCGAACCTGGTCACCTCGGGGCTCGCCGTCGAGGTCGAGGACCGCGGACTCGGCATGCCCGTCGCCGAGCAGCACCGGATGAACGCCCTGCTCGCCGACCCCGACCAGGTCAATGTCGCCAGCCTGCTGGCCGACGGCCGGATCGGCCTCTTCGTGGTCTCCCAGCTCGCCAAGCGGCACGGGATCCACGTCCGCCTCCAGAACAACATCTACGGCGGGGTGCAGGCCGTACTCGTCGTACCGCAGGCGCTCCTCGGTACGCCTCCGGGTGCCGCCGGGGCCCCCTCCGGCATCCCGGCCCACGAGGTGCCGGGGATGCCGGGGGCCGCACTGCCGCCGGGGCAGCCGGGACAGGGACAGCCGGGGCAGGGGCAGGACGCCTCGGGTGCGTCCGGTGCTGTGACCGGGGCCGCCTCCGGGGCGTCGGGCTCGCCTGTGCCGGCACCGCGACGGCCCACGCAGTCGAACTCCGGGGACAGGGGCGGGAGAGCGCGTCGGGCAGCTCCCGCGAGGCCACCGGCCGATCCGCGCCCGGAGCGACCTCAGCGCCCGGAGCGGCACCAGCAGCAGGAACACGAGCGGCAGGAACACGAGCGGCAGGAACACGAGCGGCAGGAACAGAAGCGGCAGGAACAGAAGCGGCAGGAGACCGGCCGACCGGCTGCGCCGGCGCCCCTGCCGAGGCGGGGCGCGCACGGAGAGCGGCCCAATCCGGCCGAGGCGCGGCCCGGGATCCGGCCCGACGACCGGCGAGCGGTAGGCGAGCACACGTCGGCGCCGCCCACACCCCGGGTCGGTGGCGCGGTGCGCGGCACCATGGGCAAGCCCCAACTGCCCCGGCGCCGAGCGCAGGAGCACATCGTGCCCCAGCTGCGTGACGGCCCGGCGCCGCGCCCGGAATCCGACCGGCCGGCCGCACACGACCCGGGTCTGATGGCCGCCTTCCAACGCGGTGTGGGCCTTGCCGAGGCCCAGCAACAGCTGGAGGCGACGTACCCGGAGTCGACGGCCGCGACGGCGTCGGCACCTACGGAGTCCGACCACATGGAGTCCGAGCACATGGAGCTCGGCCACATGGAGCCTGGGCACATTCCTGGGCAGGTGGCCCCGAGCCCCATGACGGAGGGCCACATGGAGTCCCGCACCATGGAGCCTCGCCATATGGAGCCCCGCCATACGGAGTTCCGCCACATGGCCTCGATCCCCACCGACACAGCCCACACGGACGTAGCACCCGTCGACGCCGTTCACACGAAGAACGCGCACAGGGAGTCGACGGCCACGAGCACGTCGGCCGCAGTGGAGGGCCCCCACACGGGCGCACACCCCATGACCCCGCCCCACTTCATGGACGTATCTGCCATGGGTGAGCGACCCATGGCCGTGCGGCCGACGAACGGGTCGTACCTGGCACCCTCCGCCCTGGACGCGTCCCACATGGGCGCAGCCCCCACGACTCCGCCGCAGTTCGTGGACGTGTCGGCCACAGGTCGGCGCCCCACGACGGAACGGCCCACGACGGAACGGCCCACGGCCGAGCGGCCCACAGCCGAACGGTCCATGGGCGAGCGGCCCACAGCCGAACGGTCCACGGCCGAACGGCCGGTCGATGTGTCCCGCCCGGACAGCTCCGCACCGGACACCCTCGGGCCGGCCGAAGCGCGCCCCGCGCACGCGTCCGCGCCCGGCCGCGACCGCCTCGACCACACCATCCGGCACGACGGGAGCGCACCGGCCGGATGACCACCCCCCTCTCCACCCCCACGCCCAGCGCTCCCGCAGACCCGCGTACCTCAAGGAGTCGATCCACCATGGCGAGCGAAGCGCCGACCGGCCAGGTATCCGATCTCGACTGGCTGATGAGCGGCCTCGTGCAGCGCGTACCGCACACCAGCAGCGCGGTTCTCCTCTCCTGTGACGGGCTGGTGAAGTCGGTTCACGGCCTCGACCCGGACAGCGCCGACCACATGGCGGCCCTGGCCTCCGGGCTGTACTCCCTCGGCCGCAGCGCCGGCGTCCGCTTCGGGGACGGCGGGGACGTCCGCCAGGTCGTCGTCGAGCTCGACTCGACCCTGCTGTTCGTGACCACGGCCGGCTCCGGCACCTGCCTGGCCGTGCTGGCCGGCCGTGAGGCCGACGCGGCGGTGCTCGGCTACGAGATGGCGATGCTGGTCAAGAGCGTCCGCCCCTACCTGGTGACGGCGCCCCGGCAGTACGCCGTCGAACCGTCGGCGATGAGGCCTTGAGCGTGGCGACGGCCGGTGACGGGCCCTGGCTCGACGACGCGGCCGGTCGGCTCGTACGCCCCTTCACGGTCAGCAACGGCCGCACCCGGCCCAGTGTCGTGTTCGACCTGCTGTCGCACGTGCGGGCCACCGGGGCCACGCCTCTCGGTTACCTCGGTCCCGAGCACGCGCAGGCCCTCGACCTGTGCCGGGCGCCCGTCTCGATCGCCGAGGTCGCCGCCCATCTCAGACTGCCCGCGGTGGTCACCAAGGTGCTGCTGTCGGACCTCGTCGACTGCGGAGCGCTGACCACCAAGCCACCCGAGTTCCACCACAACCCGACTGACCGGGCCCTTCTGGAGGCAGTGCTCGATGGACTACGACGACAGCTCTGACCCCTTCCCCACCGCGCTCAAGATCCTGGTGGCCGGAGGGTTCGGAGTAGGCAAGACGACCTTCGTGGGCGCCGTCAGCGAGATCGCGCCCCTCAGCACAGAGGAGTTGCTCACCACGGTCAGCGCGGCGACCGACAAACTCGACGGCATCGAGAACAAGGTCGAGACGACGGTGGCCATGGACTTCGGCCGCATCACCCTCGACCCGCAACACGTCCTGTACCTGTTCGGCACCCCCGGTCAGGAGCGCTTCTGGTTCATGTGGGACGAGCTCTCCGAGGGCGCGCTCGGCGCGGTCATCCTCACCGACACCCGGCGCCTGGAGGAGTGCTTCGCCGCCGTGGACTTCTTCGAGCAGCGCGGCGTCGGCTTCATCGTGGCGATCAACGAGTTCGACGGCTCGTACCGGTACGACCCCGAAGAGGTCCGCGCCGCCATCGACCTCGACCCGCACATCCCCGTCGTGCGCTGCGACGCCCGGATCTCCAGCTCGGGCGTGCAGACCCTGCTGACCCTGGTCCGGCATCTCATCGCCCACACCCCCGCCCCCGCGCCGAGCCACGGCGCCCACATGTGAGCCACGCACACTCCCGCACCGCCACGCACACTCCCGCACCGCCACGCACACCCCCGCACCGTCGTCCCGCACACCCGTCACGGAGCTTCCCCATGACCCACGCCCACAGTGACCGAGCCCGCCCATGAGGTACGACCCCTCGCGCCCGGCCGGTCGGCTGCTGCTCACCCCGGAGGACAAGGAGGCCCCCTCCCGGGCCCTGCGGCTGCGCAGACTCGGCCTGGGGGAGAGCCCGGACCCCGTCCTGGACTCCTTCGCGCACCGCCTCGCCGAGTGCACCGGAGCGCCGTACGCCATGGTCAACTTCGTGGGGGAGCAGGGGCAGTTCTTCGCGGGCCTGCACAGCCCGGCCACCGGCCCGGTCGCCAAGAGCGACGGGAGCCGGCCGCGGGTCGGCCGCTCCATGGCGCGCGACCACGGGTTCTGCCCCCATGTGGTGGTGCGGCGCAAGGCGTTGGTCCTGGAGGACGTCAGCGACTACCCGCGGTTCGCGGGCAATCCGGTGGTCGACGAGTTCGGCATCCGCTCGTACCTCGGTGCTCCGCTCATCGACACCACCGGCATGGTGCTGGGCACGGTCTGTGTCGCCGACGTCGAGCCGCGCGCCTGGGGCAAGGCGGGTCTGGAGACCATCAAGTCGACCGCCGCGGATCTCGCGGCGCGGCTGGAGCGACGGGCGGGCGACGGATATCCGCTGTGACCCGGCCGTGCGGCGGCCGCGCGTGCTCCGAGGTGACGACGAACCCACGCGCCCGGCCGGCCACTTGGCCCGTCCCCCGCCCGGTCAGGCAGCTGGGCCCGTCACAGCTGGGTCCGTCACATCCCCGGCCAGGTCAACGCACCCGCGACCCCGTCACTGCCCCCGCCAGATGTTGTCGAAGGCCGCGTCCTCGATGGTCCGCCGCTGCCGTACCGACTCCAGTTCCGTCACGGCCTCGCCGACCGCGGCCAGTACCGTCACGACCGCCTCGTCTGTGAGGTCCTCGAAGTCGTCGGCGCGTTTGTCGTCCATGCGCAGGGAGGTGGTGAGGGCGGCCAGCACGGGTTCGTCCGCCGCCCGGCGTGCCTCGGCGTGGCGGCGGGCCGGCGAGTCGGCCAGCTCCCGCCGCCGGGTGGCGACAGGGATCCAGCGGCCGCGTGACCGGGTGACGACGCCGTCCTTCTCCAGGCCGGCGAGATAGGTCAGGGACAGGCCGCGACCCCGGCGCCACAGCCAGTCCTCGACCGACTCGTAAGGCTCCTGCCGTACGAGCGCCGACGCGGCCTGGTCCAACAGCTCGTCGTCGGTGGCCACTTGGAGGCCCGGCAGGATGCGGTCGCCGTCCAGGGTCAGGGAGCCGTTCTCGAGCAGGTCGATCAGTTCGGCTCCCGCGAGAGCGAGGGAGAGATCACCCGGCTCCACGGGACGGTCGGGGGCCGTCTCCATGGCGACGATCAACAGGTCCCGTGCTGTGGTCATGGAAGGCTCCCCGTCGGTGGGCCGGCGGGCCGGACGGCCCGTCTCGGATCGGCGGCGCCGGGCCGGGGCTCCGGACCGTGTCGCCGGACTCCGCCGACCTCGTCGGTCGGCCGGTACCGTCGCCGGGTCCTGTCGTCCGGTCGGGGCGCTGCCGAGGGCTGGTGCTGTCGTGCACGGGCGAGTCTCGCACGCCCGTCCCGCGCGCGGACGACGAAGCACGGGAGGGCGGACGCCCGAAGGCCCGGCCGCCGGTCAGGCCGTGGGGACGGACGGGCCGGGGTCGTTCGGGTGGGGTTCCAGCGGAGTGACGGTCAGCGACATCCACGGGCGCAGCGGAAGCGTGCCGAGCACCTTCTCGTGGAGCTCGTCCTCGTCGGCGGCGCGCCACACCCCGACGCTGCGCAGCTCACCGACCGGGCGCCACAGCCGTACGAGAAGGCCGTCGGCGGCGAGTTCGGCCGCGCGGACGGCTTCGGCGGCCCGCCTCCGGTCGACCTCGTCCGGGCCGGTGCCCTCGGGCACGGTGGTGGTGATCTCGACCAGGAACTCTCGCATGATCCCTCTCCGTTCGCCGACACGACGACACGCTGACACGCCGCCGCGGGACCGCGGGCGGGCGGGCCGTCACCCGGCTTCGGCCGGGGCGGCGGGACGCACGGCCGCGGACGCGCCGCTGCCGGGTTGCCGTGCCCCCATGGTGGGCCCTGGCCGGCCCGGCTGCCACCACCGGCTGCCACCACGGGCCGCGTCACCGGCTTCCTGCCGACCGGCACGCGCGGCCTCCCCGGCACGACCCGGAGCCGCGCCGTCTGAGGGCCCCCGGGGTTGTCCCCCGAGCCCCAGAGCCCCGTCGCCCGCGCCCCCCGGCGTGGTCGCCTGCCCCCGAGCCCCGTCGCCCGCTGCGCCCCCGGCGCGGTTGCCGCATCCCGAGCCCCCATGTGCGGCTTCCCGGGCCCGGACGACACGCTGGACTCCGGGCCGTACCGGCCACGGCACCCGGCGCCGTGGCCGAACCCCCAGCTGTACCGCCCGCGGCCCCCGGCCCCCCGGCGCCGTGGCTGACCCCCAGCCAAGCCGTCCCCGGCACCCCGTCCCGGTCGCCCACCCGCGAGCCACGCCCCCCCAGCGGCACCCCCCCCCGGCACCCCGTCCCGGTCGCCCGACCGCGAGCCACGCCCCCAGCGGCACCCCGTCGCGCTCGCCGGACGCCGGCGTGTGGGCCGGACGGGTGAGGTGGGCGACATCCGGGGCGCCGAGCCGCCCGCTGGGCCGGCCCGGGGCGCCGCCGGGGAGATCCTGCACGTGGCCGGTGACACGAGCGCCGGTCACCGACCCGTCGGAGAGGGAGCGACCGCGATGGACGAGGACATCAGGCCAGGGGGTTCCGCGCCGGACCCCTCGCACGGCAGCACCCACCGCACGACGACCGGCCGTACGACGGGCAGCGTGACGGGCAGCGCGGCGGGCAGCGCGACGGCGGGCGTCGCCGGCAGCGAGGCGGTCCTGCGCGATGTCCTGGACCGCTGGAAGGCGGCGGTCGACGACCACGACCCCGCGCGCGTCGCGGCCCTCTTCACCGAGGACGCGATCTTCCAGGGGCTGCACCCGTACAGCGTCGGACGGCAGGGCATCGCCGACTACTACGACTCCCAGCCCCTCGGCATGACCGCGGAGTACCGCGTCCTGGAGACCCGGCGCCCGGCGGACGGTCTGCTGCTCGGCTATCTGGACGTCGGTTTCTCCTTCACCGACCGGCCCACGCTGGAGGTGAAGCTCGCCGTGCTGGTGCGGCGGGCCGGCGGCGACTGGCGGATCGCCCACTACCAGGTCTCCCGCCTCACCTGAGGGACCGGTCTCCCGCAGGCGTACGACACCTGGCGGACCGGCGACCCGGGCCGGAAGGGGAGGCGTGAAGCGGAGCTGTGGCGCCGCTTAAGAAATCCTCGATGGACCGGGCGCCACCGGTAGGGCAGATTGCCAGGTGATTCCCCCTCATCCCCTCCCCGGACGGGCCGCCCCGGCGTGCCCGGACCCGGGAACTCACCGTCAGGAGCCGTAGCGTTGAAGGCGCTGGTCAAGGAGAAGGCGGAACCCGGGCTGTGGCTCACGGACGTTCCGGAACCCGCCGTGGGACCCGGCGACGTACTGATCAAGGTCCTGCGGACCGGTATCTGCGGCACCGACCTGCACATCCGGGCCTGGGACGGGTGGGCGCGGCAGGCGATCCGCACCCCGCTCGTGCTCGGGCACGAGTTCGTCGGGGAGGTCGTGGAGACGGGCCGGGACGTCACCGAGGTGAGCCCGGGCGACACGGTCAGCGGTGAGGGACACCTGGTGTGCGGGAAGTGCCGCAACTGCCTCGCGGGCCGCCGGCACCTGTGCCGGGCCACGGTCGGTCTGGGCGTCGGCCGGGACGGCGCGTTCGCGGAGTACGTCGCGCTGCCCGCGTCCAACGTGTGGGTGCACCGTGCTCCGGTGGACCTCGACGTCGCCGCGATCTTCGACCCGTTCGGCAACGCCGTGCACACGGCCCTGTCGTTCCCGCTGGTCGGTGAGGACGTCCTGATCACCGGTGCCGGGCCGATCGGTCTGATGGCCGCCGCCGTCGCCCGGCACGCGGGTGCCCGCAACGTCGTCATCACCGACGTGAGCGAGGAGCGGCTCGAACTGGCCCGCAAGATCGGGGTGAGCCTCGCGCTGAACGTGGCGCGCACGACGATCGCCGACGGGCAGCGGGAACTCGGCCTGCGCGAGGGCTTCGACATCGGCCTGGAGATGTCCGGGCGCCCCGAGGCCATGCGCGACATGATCGCCAACATGACGCACGGCGGCCGGATCGCGATGCTCGGCCTGCCCGCCGAGGAGTTCCCGGTCGACTGGGCCCGGATCGTCACCTCCATGATCACCATCAAGGGCATCTACGGCCGTGAGATGTTCGAGACCTGGTACGCGATGTCGGTCCTGCTCGAGGGCGGCCTCGACCTCGCCCCCGTGATCACCGGCCGGTACGGCCACCGCGACTTCGAGGCGGCGTTCGCCGACGCGGCGAGCGGCCGCGGCGGCAAGGTCATCCTCGACTGGACCCTCTGAGGACGTAAGGAACCGATGATGTTCGACTCCGTGCGCGACGACCTGCGCGCCACCCTGGACGAGATCCGCGCCGCCGGCCTGCACAAGCCCGAGCGGGTGATCGGCAGCCCGCAGTCCGCGACCGTGCGGGTCACCGCCGGCGGCCGTCCGGGCGAGGTCCTCAACTTCTGCGCCAACAACTACCTCGGCCTCGCCGACCACCCCGAGGTCGTCGCCGCCGCCCACGACGCACTGGACCGCTGGGGCTACGGCATGGCCTCCGTGCGGTTCATCTGCGGTACGCAGGAGGTGCACAAGGAACTGGAGAGCCGGCTGTCGGCGTTCCTCGGCCAGGAGGACACGATCCTGTACTCCTCCTGCTTCGACGCCAACGGCGGCGTGTTCGAGACGCTGCTCGGCCCCGAGGACGCGGTCATCTCCGACGCCCTCAACCACGCCTCGATCATCGACGGCATCCGGCTGTCCAAGGCCCGCCGCTTCCGCTACGCCAACCGCGATCTGGCCGACCTGGAACGGCAGTTGAAGGAGGCCACCGAAGGCGGCGCGCGCCGCAAGCTGGTGGTCACCGACGGCGTCTTCTCCATGGACGGCTACGTGGCGCCGCTGCGCGAGATCTGCGACCTCGCCGACCGCCACGACGCGATGGTCATGGTCGACGACTCGCACGCCGTCGGCTTCGTCGGCCCCGGCGGCCGCGGCACGCCCGAGTTGCACGGGGTCATGGACCGCGTCGACATCATCACCGGCACGCTGGGCAAGGCGCTGGGCGGCGCGTCCGGCGGCTACGTGGCGGCCCGCGCGGAGATCGTCGCCCTGCTGCGCCAGCGCTCGCGCCCCTACCTCTTCTCCAACACCCTCGCCCCCGTGATCGCGGCGGCCTCGCTGAAGGTGCTGGACCTGCTGGAGGCGGCGGACGACCTGCGCGTCCGACTGGCCGAGAACACCGCCCTGTTCCGCCGCCGGATGACCGAGGAGGGCTTCGACGTCCTGCCCGGCGACCACGCCATCGCCCCGGTGATGATCGGGGACGCGGCGCGCGCGGGACGCCTGGCGGAACTGCTGCTGGAGCGTGGCGTGTACGTCATCGGCTTCTCGTATCCGGTCGTGCCGCAGGGCCGGGCGCGGATCCGGGTGCAGCTGTCCGCGGCGCACTCGACGCAGGACGTGAACCGGGCGGTCGACGCGTTCGTGGCGGCGCGGGCCGAGCTGGAGGCGTGAGCCGGCGGGGCCGTCGGAACCGGCGGGCCACCAGGGCCCCGGCTGTTTCCGGTCGTTTGAGAGAATCGGTCCCATGATCGAGGCGCGGCGGCTCCACATCCTCCGTGCGGTGGCCGACCACCGCACGGTCACGGCGGCTGCCGCCGCGCTCTATCTCACCCCGTCGGCCGTGTCCCAGCAGCTGACCGCCCTGGAGCAGGAGACCGGCCACCGGCTGGTCGAGCGCGGCGCCAGGGGCGTCCGGCTGACCCCGGCCGGCGAGATCCTGCTGGCCCACACCAACGCGGTGCTGGCCCAGCTGGAGCGGGCCGAGGCGGAACTGGCCGCGTACGGCTCGGGCGCGGCCGGCACGGTCACGGTCGCCTCCTTCGCGACCGGCATCGCCCTGGTCGTGGCCCCGGCGCTGGCCCGGCTGACCGTCTCGGCGCCCGGCATCCACCTCCGCGTCCAGGACGCCGAGGGCGACGCGAGTCTGCCGATGGTGCTGGACCGGCTCGTGGACGTCGCGGTAGCCGTCGAGTACCGCGGGGCCCCGCCGGCCGACGACCCCCGCCTGACCCACGTGCCGCTGTACGCCGAGCCCTTCGACGCGGTCGTCCCGGTCACCCACCGTCTCGCCGACACCGACGAGGTGCCGCTCGCCGAGCTGGCCAAGGACCCGTGGATCGGCCCCTACCCCGGCAACCCGTGCCATGACGTGGTGGTGCTGGCCTGCGAGAACGCGGGATTCCAGCCCCGCCTGGAGCACTCCTCGGACGACTTCCGCGCGGTCGTCGCGCTGGCCTCCGCCGACGCGGGAGTGGCCCTCGTGCCCCGTTCCGCGCTGCGCGGCATGGACCTCACGGGTGTGGCCGTACGGCCGGTCGACGCGGTGGCACCCACCCGCCGGGTGTTCGCGGCGGTCCGGCGCGGCGCCGAGGACCACCCCCTGATCCGGCCGGTGCTGGACGCGCTCGGCGAAGCGGCCGCGACGTAACCCGCCCGTCTCATATCCGGGATATGGTCCCGGATATGAGACAGAATGGTGTGCGCCGTGACGCGACCGAGGCCCGGCCTCCCGTGCCCGATGACGACGCGCGTCTGGACACCCGGCTCGGCACCCGCCTCGCCGAGCTGCGCTCCGAACGCGGCTGGTCCCTGGGCGAGTTGGCCGAGCGCAGCGGGGTCAGCAGGTCCACCCTCTCGCGCGCCGAGCGGGCGGAGACCAGCCCCACCGCCGCACTGCTCAACCGCCTGTGCGCGGTGTACGGCCGCACCATGTCCCAGCTGCTCAGCGAGGTCGAGACGGCCCCCGTACCGCTGCTGCGGGCCGCCGAACAGCCGGTGTGGCAGGACAGGGCCTCCGGGTTCCTGCGACGGTCGGTGTCCCCGCCGCACGCGGGGCTGCGCGGCGAACTCGTCGAGGGCCGGCTCGCCGCCGGGGCCGACATCGCCTACGACCGGCCACCCGTGCCGGGGCTGGAACAGCACGTCTGGGTCCTGGAAGGGGCGCTCCAGGTGACGGCGGGCGACACCGCGCACGATCTCGGCGCGGGGGACTGTCTGCGGCTGCGGGTGTGGGGGCCGACCCGGTTCCGCTGCGCCGGCCCCACCGGAGCGCGCTACCTGCTCGCGGTGGTGCTGCCGTGATCGTGACCCGACTGGACGGGGCCCGACTGGACGCCTGGACGGACGACTTGGCCGGCCTGCTGGTCGACGCCGTGGACGGCGGCGCCTCGGTCGGCTTCCTCGCGCCGCTCGACCACCGCGCGGCCGCCGCCTGGTGGCGGGACCGCACCGGCCCGGTCGCCGCGGGCCGGTACGCCGTGTGGGCGGCGCACGACGGGACGCGGGTGGTCGGCACCGTGAGCCTCGCCTTCCCCGACAAACCCAACAGCCGCCACCGTGCCGAGCTGGTCAAGCTGCTGGTGCACCGGGACGCCCGCGGTCGCGGACTCGGCCGCGGGCTCCTGCGTACGGCGGAGCGCGAGGCCGCGTCGGCCGGTGTCATCCTGCTCCACCTGGACACCGAGACCGGCAGTCCCGCCGAGTCCCTGTACCGCTCGGCCGGCTGGACGAGGGCCGGCGTGATCCCCGACTACGCGGCGGAGCCGGGCGGAGCCCTGCGGCCGACGACGCTCTTCTACAAGCCCCTGGAGGCACCGGCGCCCGGAAGCGGGGGCGGCGGCCTCTGGTGAGCGGGTGGGCGCCGCCGGGGACGTGCTCACCGGGTGACTGTCAGTGCGAGCGGCTACGGTGCCTGTCATGCCCGACGCCGAAGACGCACGCCGTATCGCCCTGTCCCTGCCGGAGACGACGGAGAAGACCGCCTGGAACATGCCCACGTTCCGGGTGGCGGGCAAGATGTTCGCCACGCTGCCCGAGGAGGAGACCTCCATGGCGGTGCGCTGCCCCAAGGAGGAGCGCGACGAACTGGTCCTGGCGGAACCCGGGAAGTTCTGGATCGCGGACCACGAGGCGCAGTTCGCCTGGGTCCGGGTCCGGCTCGCCGAGGTGGAGGACGAGGCCGAGCTGAGGGACATCCTCGCCGACACCTGGCGGCAGGCGGCCCCGCCCAGGCTGATCGAGGACCACCCCGAGCTGGGGCCGGCCCCGCGTTAAGGGTGCGCGACCACCGAGCCAAGTGCGGTATTGTTTCCCTGCACGTTCGGCCCGGGGAAACCCCAGGTCAGACGGACACCGGGACGTGGCGCAGCTTGGTAGCGCACTTGACTGGGGGTCAAGGGGTCGCAGGTTCAAATCCTGTCGTCCCGACGGTGTGAGGGGCCTTCGCGGGCGAAAGACCGCGGAGGCCCTTTCGCGTGCCCCCGCGGCCCGATGCCCGCAGCCTTCTCGGCCTCCCCTGCGCCGGCGGCCCTCCCGGCCCCTCCCTCCCCGCCCCCTCCGTCTCTCTCCGCCGTCCTCGGCCCTTCCCGTCCCTCGTCGGCCCTTCCCGGCCCTTCCCCGTCTTCCGGCTCTTCCTCTACGCCTATCAGTTGACATAGAATAATTAGATAGATAAATGAGCTAGTGGTGGCGAGGAGTGGCCGTGGACTTCGGGCTGACCGACGAGCAGGACATGTTGCGCGCGACGGCACGGCAGTTCGTCGCCGACGTGTGTCCGGCCGAGAAGGCCAAGCAGTGGGACGAGGAGGGCACCGTGCCGCCCGAACTGTTCGGGGGCATGGCCGACCTCGGCTGGTTCAGCCTCCCGTTCGGTGAGGACGAGGGCGGTGACGGCGGAGGGCCGGTCGAGCTCGTCCTCATCGCCGAGGAACTGGGCCGGGCCAGCTTCGACGTCGCCATGTGCTACATCGGCGTGCTCATCCCCGGCATCACGGTGTTCCGGTGGGGTGACGAGGCGCAGCGCGCCTTCATCCGCGAACAGGTCATGACCGGACGCCACCGGCTCGCCGTCGGCCTCAGCGAGCCGGACAGCGGGTCCGACGCCGCCGCCCTGCGCACCAGCGCCGAGGACCACGGCGACCACTTCCTGGTCCGCGGCCAGAAGGCATGGTGCACCGGCGGCGGACTGCCCGACACGACCATCGCCACCTACGTGCGCACGGGCCCCCGCGAACCCAAGCACGGCGGTATCAGTCTGCTGCTCGTCGATCCCTCGACCAAGGGCGTCGAGGTGCGCCGGACGCCCACCCTGGCACGCCACATCCTGGGCACCAACGAGGTCTTCTTCAACGACGTCCTGGTGCCGAAGGAGAACCTGGTCGGCCCGCGCGACGAGGGCTGGAAGGTGATGCTCTCCAACATCGAGCTGGAGAAGGTCATCATCACCGGGGGCTACCTGGGCGCCGCACAGGCCACCCTGGACGAGATGCTGGAGTACGCCCGTACCCGGCACGCGTTCGGCCGTCCGATCGGTAACTTCCAGGCGCTCGCCCACGCCATGGCCGACCTGCAGACCGAGATCGACTCCGCCCGGCTGCTCGCCTACCGGGCCGCCTGGCTGCTCGCCCAGGGCAAGCCGTGCACCCGGGAGGGCTCGATGGCCAAGCTGAAGGGCTCCGAGACGTACGTGGCGGCCGCCCGGCTGGGCATGCAGGTCTGCGCGGGTCACGGCTTCTCCACGGAGAGCGTGATGAGCTTCCGCTACCGTGAGTCGATCGTGGCGACGATCTCCGGCGGGACCAGCCAGATCCAGCGCAACGGCATCGCGCGCAGCATGGGCCTGCGGTCCTACTGACGTCCGCCCGGCTCCGGTACCGGCGTGAGCGCCGGCACCGGAGCCCTTCGCGGCTCAGCCGCCGGCCCCCGGGCCGCCGGAGTCCGACTGCCCCGCCAGCCACGCCTGGTGGCGGGCGAAGTGGCCCTGGTCCCGGGTGACCCAGATGCCGGAGGCGCGAGCCAGCACGGCGCGGGTCGGGAGCAGCACCATCTCGCCCCTGATGTACCAGCGCGAGCCCTCGCGCCGCTCGACCCAGGCCCGCACCCGAAGCGGCCGCTGCACCGGCACCGGCTTCACGAAGCTCACGGTCAGCTCCGCCGTCACGCTCAACACCCGGTGCAGCAGCGGGAGATGACCGAGGCAGTCGTCCAGTACGGCGGCCGTCCAGCCGCCGTGCGCGACCTCGGGGCCGCCCTCCTGGTCCCGGGGGCAGGCCAGTTCGAAGACGGCCGCGCCCTCGTCGTCGAGCCGCTCGCGCTGCACTCCCAGGCGGCAGGAACCGGCGACGCGGCACGCGCCGCACAGCGCCACCCCGCCCGGGGTGCGCGGCGGCTCCTGGAAGTCGGCCCCGGCCCGGTGACCGGCCGGTGCGGTGGCCGCGGGCTCGCCCGTACTCGTCGACATGTGGTGACTCCTCGGATCAGACATCGGCAAGCAGCGGGCGCAGCTTCCCGGCGATGAGCTGGACCTGGCGGGCCACCATGTCCTCGGGCATCCCGGCCAGCGAGGCCCACAGGAACACCCCTTCGACCGGCAGCCCCGCCACGTACGACCTGATGGCGTCGGCGACGTCCTGCGGGGTGCCGTAGAGGAACTGGCCGACGCCGGTCGACTTCAGGCCCGTCTCCCGCCACTTCTCGGGGTCGATCGGCCGCGGGGCGGGCTGGTCGGTGCCCTCGACCATGTACCGGCGGTAGCTGTCCCACTGGTACGCCAGGTGCTTGC
Organism: Streptomyces sp. NPDC043878; assembly: GCF_056435735.1. Classification (NCBI taxonomy): domain Bacteria; kingdom Bacillati; phylum Actinomycetota; class Actinomycetes; order Kitasatosporales; family Streptomycetaceae; genus Streptomyces; species Streptomyces sp. NPDC043878. Next base: position 99,226 of record NZ_JBWKDW010000029.1, on the reverse strand, counting down.
GGACCACCGGCCAGTCGCCGTCGGGGTCCTCGGTGACGAACGTGGTGAACGAGCCCTGCATCCGGGCCCTCGACGGGTCGTACCCGCTCTCGGCGAGCCCGTCGCGGTACGGAGTCAGCAGGGCGGGGTTGAGCGACAGCAGTCCGGTGCCCAGCCGGCCGGCCCGGCGGGCGCCCTGCGGGCCCTGGTAGCCGAGCCAGATCGGCAGCGGGTCCTGGACCGGGCCGGGGGTGACCAGGGACTCGGCCCACAGCCCGCGGATCTCCCGCACCCGCTGGTCGGTCGTGGAGTAGCGCCTGGTGAGGTCGGCGCCGTACAGCGCGTACTCGGGTACCCGGTAGCCGGTGCCGAGACCGAGGTCCAGGCGTCCGCCGCTGATGATGTCGACGAGCGCCGCCTGTTCGGCGAGCTCGGGCGCCGCGTGCAGCGGCGCGGGGATCACCGCCGTGCCCAGCCGCACCCGCCGGGTGCGGGCGGCGGCGGCCGCAGCCATGGTGAGCGGCTGCGGCAGGTAGCCGTCCTCGAAGCCGTGGTGCTCGGAGAACCACACCGAGTCCAGGCCCAGCAGGTCCGCCTCCTCGCACATCTCCAGCGCGAAGCCGTAGACCCGGGACCAGCTCTGCCGCCACGGCGGAGGGTTGCGCAGGTCGAAGTAGATGCCCACCTTCATGGGGGACCACCTCCCGTTGTGTTGTCCGCCAGCCGGATCGCCGCCCGGGCGACGGCGACGCCGTGCCCGGGCGGCAGCAGCCGTACCGGCCTCAGTTCCAGTGCCTCGATCTCCGGCAGGTCCTCGACCATCGCCGAGATCCGCAGGACGGTCTCCTCCAGCGCCGTCAGATCCACCCCGGCACCACCGGCCCGGCCGTCCAGCAGGGGAGCCGCCCGCAGCGAGCGGACCATCTCCCTCGCGTCACGGTCGGTCAGCGGAGTGACCCGGTGGGCCACGTCCGCCATGAGGTCGGCGTAGTCACCGGTGAGACCGAAGGCGATCACCGGGCCGAACACCGGGTCCGCGCTGACGGACAGGAAGGCGTCCGGGCCGGGACCCGGTCCGGTGTCGGCGACGGCGATGCCGTAGGCGTCCAGCAGCTCGGTGACCAGCGCGTCCGGGACGGGTCCGGGCGCGCGCCCGGCGACGAGCGAGCGGCCGCGGTCGGTGTCGACTCCCGGGAGATCCGGGACGACACCGGCGGCCGTGCCGCGCCACGCCTGGTAGGCCGCCGCGTGCCCGAGCGAGGTCGCCGCCGCCTCGGGGAAGGTGTACGTCGGCACGACCAGCCCGCCCCGGTGCAGCAGGTCGGCGACGCCCGCACCGCCGAGGAAACTGGTCACCACCGGCTTCGCGGGCGCCGCCGCGGCCGCGTCGAGGATGGCCGAGGCGACCTCGTCGGGCTTGTCCGCGAGCGGCGGCATGAACAGGACGACGGCGGCGTCGATGCCGTCGTCGGCCAGCACCGCGTCCAGCGCCTGCCGGTAGTGCGCGGCGGTGGCCATGGGCGTCAGGTCGATCGGGTTGGCGACCTCGGCCCGCGGCGAGAGGGCCGTCCGCAGGGTCCGCCGGGTGCGCTCACCGAGCGCGGGCACGCTCAGCCCGCTGCCCGCGCAGGCGCCCACGGTCAGTGCGGCGGGCCCGCCGGCGTTGGTGATCACGGCGACCCGGTTGCCGGGCGGCGGCGGCTGGTGGGCCAGCAGCAGCGCCACGTCGAAGAGTTCCTGGAGGCTGCGGGTGCGGATCACCCCGGACTGGGCGAACAGGGAACTCACCGCGGAGTCCCCGTGGCCCGGGTGCACGGCGACGATCGGCTTGCGCGGCGCGACCCGGCGGGCGATGCGGGCGAAGCGCCGGGGATTGCCGAAGGTCTCGACGTGGAGCAGGATCACCGAGGTCGCGGGGTCCTCCTCCCACCACTGCAGGAGGTCGTTGGTCGACACGTCGACGGCGTGGCCCACCGACACGAAGCCGGAGAAGCCGAGCCGCAGCCGCCGGGCGAAGTCGAGCACCGCGAGCCCCAGCGGCCCCGACTGGCTGGACATCGCCACCCGGCCGGGTGTGGGCAGCGCGGGCGAGAAGGTCGCCGCCAGCCGGGCCGCGGGCGTCGTGTTGACCACGCCCATGCAGTTGGGGCCCACCAGCCGCATCCCGGAGGCGCGGGCGAACCGGGCCAGCTCCAGCTCGGTCGCCCGGCCCGCGGCACCGGCCTCGCCGAAGCCCGTCGAGACGACGACCACCGCCTTCACCCCGGCCTCCGCGCACTCCCGTACGACGTCGGGCACCGCCTCGGCCCGTACGGCCACCAGTGCCAGGTCCGGGGGTTCGGGAAGGTCCCGCACGGCGGGGTAGGCGCGGGCTCCGGCGATCTGCGCGGCCCGCGGGTTGACCGGGAAGACACTGCCGCGGAAACCGCCCCGCAGCAGGTTGGCGACGATCTCGTGACCGATCGTCAGGGGGCTGCGGTTGGCGCCGATCACCGCCACCGAGCGCGGTTCGAGCAGCGGCCGCAGCGAACGCCGCAGGGCCGTGTGCTCACGGCGTTCGGCCCGCGCCGTGGCCTGGGCCTGCGGGTCGATGGCGATCTCGAAGTGGATGATCTGGCCGGGCGGCCCGGTCTCGATCCGGTAGCCGGCGCCGCCGAACACGTTGATCATGCGGTCGTTGTCGGCGAGGACGTCCGCCTCCAGCACGCGGACGCCCCGGGCCCGGGCGGCCGCGGCGATGTGCTCAAGCAGCAGCCGCCCGAAGCCCTCGCTCTGGTGGTCGTCGCGGATGGTGAAGGTGACCTCGGCGTGCTCCGGCTCCTCGGGGTCGCGGACGTAGCGCACCAGGCCGGCGATCTCGTCGCCGGCCAGGGCGACGAGCGCCAGTTCGTTGAGGTAGTCCACGTGCGCGCCGCGCCGGATGACGTCGTCGCGGGCGCGGACCACCGGGCCGAGGGACCGGTAGGCCAGGGTCGCCCGGGACAGGCCGCCGACGAAGCGGACCAGGCGGTCGGCGTCCTCGGGCCGGATCGGCCGCACGAACGTCGACCGCCCGGTCCGCACGAGCCCGGGGCGCTCCAGATCCTCGGGGTACGGCCGTTCCGGGTGCTCCGGGTGCTCCGGGTGCGGGGATGTGGTCACGGGGTGTGCCGTCCGGTGCCGGTGCCCTCGGCGCCGCTCAGACGGCCGCCTCCTGGGGGGTCTGGGCCGGCAGGTGGAAGAGCTCGTTGAAGGTGCCGCGGGTGACGCGCTCGCGGATGTCGTCGGGCACGCCGTCGAACAGCTCGTGCAGGGTGGACTGGGTGTGGCCGTAGGTGCCTTCGAGGTGGGGGTAGTCGTCGCCCCACATCACGTTGCGGTAGCCGGTGGACTCGACGATCTCCACCGAGCTCTTGTCGTGCTGGAAGGAGGCGTACACCTGCTGCCGGATGATCTCGCTGGGCAGCCGGTCCAGCTTCGGCCGGACGAACATGCCGTGCTGGCGGTACGCCTCGTCCATCCGGTCGCCGATGGCCGGTACCCAGCCCGCGCCGCCCTCCGCGATCAGGATCTTCAGGTCCGGGTGCCGGTCCAGCGCACCGCCCGCGACCATGTGCGACACCACGCGCATGCCCGGGTAGGTGGTCTCCATGTAGTTGACGACGGCGCCGCCGGGGCCCCGGAAGACGACGTTCTCGCCGCCGGTGCCGATGTGGAAGCCGAGCACCAGGCCGGTCCGCTCGGCCGCCGTCCACAGCGGCTCCCAGCGGTCGAGGGCGTACTCCTCACCGGGTCGGGTGCCGCACGGCAGGAAGACCGACTGGAAGCCCATCCCGGCCACCCGCTCGACCTCCGCCACGGCGTCCTCGACGTTCGCCGTCGAGACGCAGGCGGGGGTGATGACGCGCTTGTTCCTGCCGAGGACCTCGGAGTGCGCCCAGTCGTTCCAGGCCTTCACGGTCTCCCGGGCGAGTTCCCGCTCGGTGATCGTCACCAGCCAGAACCCCATGGAGGGGAAGGCCAGTTGGCCCCAGACGCCCTCCTGGTCCAGGTCCTTGAGCCGGACGTCCAGGTCGCGGGCGCCCGGCGGCCTCATGGCGTCCATGAAGTCGTTGAGCTGGCGGTCGATGCGCTCGCCGTCGATGTAGAGCACCTCGTACTTCTCGCCGCGCTCGCTGCGCGGCGCCCGGTCGGCCAGCCGGGGCGGGAGCGCCTCGGTCCACAGGTCGTCCGGTTCCATCACGTGGGAGTCCCCCGAGTTGACCCAGATCTTCGTCATGGCACTCCTTCGGGTCAATGGATACAATCAGTTAAACAGTTTAGGTGTTTCGCAGGCCGGGTGGAAGTCCGGGAGGGGTCCGGATCAGCTCCGGCGCCGCTCGATCTCCTCGACCAGCTGCGGGAGGACCTGGAAGAGGTCACCGACCACGCCGTAGTCGGCCAGCTCGAAGAGGGGCGCGTCCGCGTCCTTGTTGACGGCGACGATGGTCTTGGACGTCTGCATGCCCGCGCGGTGCTGGATCGCCCCGGAGATGCCGGCGGCGAGGTAGAGCTGCGGGGAGACCTGCGTGCCGGTCTGGCCGACCTGGTGGCTGTGCGGGTACCAGCCGGCGTCCACCGCCGCACGGGAGGCCCCGACAGCCGCGCCGAGGGCGTCGGCGACCCGCTCGATCACGGCGAAGTTCTCGGCGCCGTTGACCCCGCGGCCGCCGGAGACCACGATGTCCGCCTCGGTCAGCTCGGGCCGGTCGCCGCGCTCGCGCGGGGTGCGGGACAGGACCCGGACCGCGGCGGAGGCCGGGCCGAAGGCGACGTCGGGCTTCTCCACGACGGGGGTCACCGGCGCCGGTTCGGGGGCGACCGCGTTGGGCTTGACCGTGATGACCGGCACGCCCTGGGTGACGTGCGCCGTGACCTGGTAGGTCGCCGCGAACGCGGACTGCTCGGTGACCGGGCCGTCCGGACCGGCCGTCACGTCGACCGCGTCGGTCACCAGACCCGACTCAAGGCGGAGCGCGAGCCGGGCGGCGGTCTCCTTGCCGTCCGGGCTCGACGTCAGGAGGATCGCCGCGGGGGCGCCGCCGCCGGCGATCCGGGTGAGGGCGTCGACGGCCGGGGTGACCAGGAATTCCTGGACCTCCGGGGCGTCCACGACGTAGATCCTCCGTGCGCCGTACCGGCCGAGGACCTCGGTCGCGGTGTCCGCGCCGGGTCCGAGGAGGACGGCCGAGGGTTCGCCCAACCGGCGCGCCAGGGTGAGCAGTTCGAGGGTCGTCTTGCGTACGGCGCCGTCGCTGTGGTCGACGAGGACGAGGATCTCGGCCACGGTGATGCACTCCTCTTTGCCGGGAACGGGTCGGAACGGGGGAGGGGGAGATCGGAACGGGGAAGGGGGAGGGAGGGGCGGGGCGGGTATGAGAGGCCGGGGGTGCGGGTGGCCGGGGCGCGGGGCCGGGGTGCCCGCACCGGTCAGACGAACTTCTTCGCGGTGAGGAACGCGGCGAGCGCGGCCCCGCCCGTGCCGTCGTCGGCGACTATCTCGCCCTGGGTGCGCGCGGGGCGCCGGGTGGCGGTGTCCACCGCCGAGCGCGCCCCGCGGCGGCCCACCTGTGCGGGGTCGATGCCTAGGTCGGCGAGGTCGAGGGTCCGCACCGGCTTCTTCTTGGCGGCCATGATCCCCTTGAAGGAGGGGTAGCGGGCGTCGCCGGAGCGGTCGGTCACCGACACCACGGCCGGCAGGGCCGCGTCGATCCGCACGGTCGCGCTGTCGCCCTCGCGGCGGCCCCCGACCGTGCCGTCCCCGACCGTCAGCTCCTCGACGTAGGTGAGGGCCGGGACACCCAGGCGTTCGGCCAGTAGCGCCGGTACGACGCCCATCGTGCCGTCCGTCGAGGCCATCCCGCACAGCACGAGGTCGAAACCGTGCCGTTCGAGGGCCCGGGACAGCACGAGCGAGGTGCCGAACGCGTCGCTGCCCTCGATGTCCTCGTCGCTGACGTGGATCGCCGAGTCGCCGCCCATGGCCAGCGCCTTGCGCAGCGCGTCCCGCGCGTCCTCGGGGCCGACGGTGAGGTAGCTGATCTCGGCGTCGACGCCCGACTCGGCGATCCGCAGGGCCTGCTCGACGGCGTACTCGTCCAGCTCGGACAGCAGGGAGTCCGCCGACGCGCGGTCGGTGGTGCCGTCCTCGGTGAAGGTGCGGTCGGCGCCCGCGTCAGGCACGTGCTTCACACAGACAACGATCTTCACAGCACCCTCCAAGAGGTCTAATGAGTGCTAATAGCTAACTATATAAATCGGCAGAAGGCGAGCCTCCGCTTCGAATCCGTCGAATTGGTTGACTAATTGCGCTGATAGCTGGAAGATCTGGTCAGCTGAGCCGCGAGGAGGCGACATGGTCGACGACAGGGACACCGGTGAGCGGTACTTCGAGCCACAGGTGGAGACCATGCCTCGCGAGGAACTCCGCGCGCGGCAGGAGGAGCGGGTGGTCGAACTCGTCGAGTACGCCTACGCCAACTCCGCCTTCTACCGCGAGCTGTGGGACGAGCACGGGGCCCATCCGCGGGACGTCCGCACCCTGGAGGACTTCCGGGCCCGGATCCCGTTCATCACGAAGGACATGGTGCGCGCCTACCGGGCCCGCACCGGCGACCCCTTCGGCGGGCTGCTGTGCGTCCCCACCGAGGAGCTGACCTCCGTCTCCTCCAGCTCGGGCACCACCGGCGACCCGGAGTTCTTCGCCGAGATCTGGCAGGACGCGCCGCCGCTGGTGACCGCGCAGGTGCGTGACCTGTGGGAGCTGGGCCTGCGCCCGGGCGACCGGGTGCTCAGTCCGCCCGGCACCTTCCGCAACCTCATGGACCCCGGCTACCAGGCGCTCGGCGCGGTGGTGATCGAGGTGGACACCTGGCTCGGCAGGATGCACGAGGTCGTCGAGGCGCTGCGCACCTACCGGCCGGCCTACCTCCAGATGATGTACCCGCAGATGGTGGAGCTGGAGCGGCTTGCCGAGCAGGTGGACCTGAAGGAGGCGTTCTCCTCCCTCAAGGGCGCCTCCTGCGCCGGGCAGCCCCTCAGCCGCAGGATGCGCGAGCGGATCCGTGACGACTGGGGCATCGACGTCTACGAGTACACCAGCGCCGCCGACACCGGCACCGCCTGGGAGTGCCGCGAACACGACGGCTTCCACCTCTGGGAGGACACCGTCTTCGCGGAGTGCGTGGACGTCGGCACGAACGGCTGGAGCGACGCCGCCGAGGGCGACCTCGGCGAACTCGTCGCCACCGACCTGGACAACCGCGCCGCCCCGCTGATCCGCTACCGCAGCGAGGACCTGGTCCGGCTGTCCCGGGACACCTGCGGATGCGGGCGCACGCACGCCCGCATGTGGGTGGCGGGGCGGCGCGGTGACGAGACGCTGGTCCGGGGCCGGTCCGTGGTCCTGCGGGACGTCTGGCTGGCGGTGGAGGACCAGCCGGAGACGGTCGCCGGGGTGTTCCAGATCGTCCGCGACCGCCGTGAGGTCGACGAACTGCGGCTGCGCGTCGGCTACGACCCCCATCTCACCGTCGACGTGGACGCGCTGGCCGGCCGGCTTGGCGAGGCCGTGCGCGAGCGCACCGGGGTCAAGCCCGTCCTCGACATGCGCACCGAGGAGGACCTGTTGAAGACCATGACCAGCGTCGCGAAGTTCCCCCGGGTGGTGAAGAGCTGATGGCCCGCGCCGACACCCTCGCCCGGGCCAGGAACCTCGACCGGCCCGAACTCGCCTACCTCGTCCGCTTCCGCGCCGCCGACGGCATCACCGACATGGAGCTGACCTGGGCGGAACTCGCCCGGGACACCGCCTGGGTGACCGGGGCGCTGCGCGGGCACGGCCTGGCCGCCGGGCAGCGGGCGCTGCTCAACACCTCCGGCTTCGAGGGGTTCTGGGGGCGGGCGGTGATCGGCGCCCTGAGCGAGCTGAAGGTGACGTACGGCATCGCCGAGGCGATGGGCTGGGACCACCGCCGTACCGCCGTCTTCCACCGCGAACTGAACCCGCACGCGGTGATCGGGCTGTCCGCCGACACCCTGGAAGGGCTCGCCGGCGCCGCCGACGTCGCCGAGATGTTCCGGTCGACCTCCGTGGTCCTGGCCCGCCCCGGCGCCGTGCCCGTGCTGCGCGGACTCGGCATCCCCGCCGCCCTGATCGCGGCCGTGGGACCCGCCCTCGTCCTGGAGTGCCCCGAGCGGCACGGCGGGCACGTCAACGCCGCCGAGTGGCGCATCGGCGAACGGGACGGGGAGCTGTTCGTGGCGGCGGGCGAGCAGCGCACGTCGTCGCTGCCCGAGACGCCGCTCGGCATCGCGGGCCGTGTCGTCACCGGCAGCTGTGCCTGCGGCAGCGAGGACCCACGGGTCCAGCTCGCCGAGGCCGGCCTCTCACTGTGAGCAAGGAGCTGAGGATGTCTGAACGAGTGGTCGACGGCCGTGTGGTGGTCGTCACCGGCGCCGGCAACGGCATCGGGCGGGCGCACGCACTGGCGTTCGCCGCGCAGGGGGCGAAGGTCGTGGTCAACGACCTGGGCGGCGGGCGGGACGGGGCGGGCGCCTCGGCCGGACCCGCGCAGAGCGTGGTGGACGAGATCGTCGCGGCCGGCGGCGAGGCGGTGGCCAACACCGACGACATCTCCTCCTGGGACGGCGCCGCCCACCTGGTCCGGCAGGCCGTGGACACCTACGGCGGCCTGGACGTGCTGGTGAACAACGCGGGCATCCTGCGCGACCGGATGATCGTGTCGATGACCGAGCGGGACTTCGACAGTGTGCTCGCCGTCCACCTCAAGGGCAGCTTCGCCACCCTGCACCACGCGGCCGCCTACTGGCGCGAGCGCGCCAAGTCCGGGCTGAGCAACGACGCCCGGGTGATCAACACGACCTCGCCGTCCGGCATCTTCGGCAACCCCGGCCAGTCCAACTACGGCTCGGCCAAGGCCGGGATCGCCGGCCTCACCCTCATCGCCGCCGCCGAACTCGCCCGCTACGGCGTGACGGTGAACGCCATCGCGCCCACCGCGCTGACCCGGCTCACCGAGGACATCGAGATGATGCGACGGGCCGCCGAGGCGCAGGACCTCACCCCGGAGGCCATCTCACCGCTGGTGGTGTGGCTCGGCTCGGCCGCCTCCCGCGAGGTCACCGGCCGGGTGTTCGGCGTCGTCGGCAGCCGGATCACCGTCCTGGAGGGCTGGGTCAACGGCCCCGCCGCGAGCACCGACACCCGGTGGACCCCGGAGGAGCTGACCTCCGTCGTGCCCAACCTGGTGGCCAAGGCCGCCCCGAACGCGGACGCCCTCGGCAACCGGAACGGAGCCTGAGATGACGACGACACGACGACCGGTCGCCGAGGGCCTGTTCACCTGGCCCGCCTCGGAGACCGAGCCACCCCGGCTGATCGCCTCCGAGTGCGCGGACTGCGGCCTGGTGAGCTTTCCCGCCGCCACGGACTGCGTCCGGTGCGCGAGCGGGGAGTCGAAGGAGCGGCTGCTGGCGGACCGCGGCACCCTGTGGACGTACACCACCCAGGACTTCCGTCCGCCGTCCCCGCCGTACGACGGACCGGCCGCCTTCGAGCCGTACGCCGTGGGATACATCGAGCTGCCCGGTGAGCTGCTGGTCGAGGCCCGCCTCACCGAACCCGACCCGGACAGGCTCCGCATCGGACAGGACATGCGGCTGACGCTCGTGCCCTACACCGTGCAGGACGACGGAACCGAGGTCATGACGTTCGCGTTCGCCCCGGCCGAGGAGGAGACACCGTGACCGAGGCTGTCATCATCGGGGTGGGACTCCACCCGTTCGGCCGCTTCCCCGGCAAGCCCGCGCTGGACATGGGCGCCGACGCGGTCCGCCTCGCACTCGCCGACGCGGGCGTGACCTGGCCGCAGATCCAGGGCGGCTACATCGGCAGCTACGAGGTCGCCAACCCGGACGCGATCGTCGGCCGCCTCGGCCTGACCGGGGTGCCGCTGCGCGGGGTGTTCAACGGCTGCGCCACGGCCGGTACGGCGGTGGCGCTGGCCGCGAAGGCCATCGAGACCGGCGAGCACGGCCTGACCATCGCCATCGGCCTGGACAAGCACCCGCGCGGCGCGTTCGCCGCCGACCCGTCGGTGGCCGGCATCCCCGCCTGGTACGGGCAGACCGGAATGTTCCTGACCACCCACTTCTTCGGCATGAAGATCAACCGCTACATGCACGACCACGGCATCTCCCACGAGACGCTGGCCCGGGTCGCCTCGAAGAACTTCCGCAACGCGGCCGGCAACGACAAGGCCTGGCGGCGCACCCCCCTCACCCCCGAGGAGGTCCTCGCCTCGCCGGTCCTCAACCACCCCCTGCGCCAGTTCATGTACTGCGGCCCGAACGAGGGCGCCGCCGCCCTGGTGCTCTGCCGCGCCGACCAGGCGCACAGGTACACCTCCACCCCCGTACGGGTCCGCGCCACCGCCCTGCGCAGCCGCAGACTCGGCGCCTTCGAGGTGCAGAGCCCGTCCTTCCCGGTCGGGGAACCGGTCGACAGCCCGACGGTGGACGCCTCCCGGGCGGCCTACGAGCTCGCGGGCATCGGCCCCGAGGACGTCGACGTCGCCCAGCTCCAGGACACCGACGCCGGGTCGGAGATCATCCACATGGCCGAGAACGGCCTCTGCAAGGACGGCGAGCAGGAACGCCTCGTCGCGGCCGGCGCCACCGAGATCGGCGGCCGGCTCCCGGTCAACACCGACGGCGGACTGCTCGGCAACGGCGAACCGATCGGCGCCTCCGGGCTCCGCCAGATCCACGAGATCGTGCTCCAGCTGCGCGGCACGGCCGGCCCCCGGCAGATCTCCGGCACGCCCCGCGTCGGCTACACCCACCTGTACGGCGCGCCCGGCGTGTCGGCGGTGACGATCCTCTCGACCTGACTCGTTCGGAGCGCACACGCGATGGCAGACAACACCCGGGACTTCGCCGCCGAGGCGCGCCGCTTCCTCGACGCGCACGTGGCGAAGGCCCCCGACCCCGCCGCCTTCACCTGGGGCGAGGGCGACGACTCGACGGCCTACTTCAGCAGCCTGCCGCCCGAGGAGGAACGCGAGCACGTGCAGCGGGCGCGGGAGTGGCAGCGCATCCGCCACGAGAACGGCTTCGGCTGGATCACCGGCCCGCCCGAGTACGGCGGCCGCGGCCTGACCCCCGTGCACGACCTGGTCTACGACGCCGTCGAGTCCGAGTACGACGTCCCCGACACCGGTGTGCTCTCCGTGGTGGGCCTCGGCATGATCGGCCCGACGATCCTCGCCCACGCCCAGCAGCACCTCAAGGACCGCTGGCTGCCGGCGATGTACCGCGGGGACGCCATCGCCTGCCAGCTGTTCAGTGAGCCCGGCGCGGGCTCGGACCTGGCGAGCGTGAGCACCCGCGCCGTCCGGGAGGGCGACGACTGGGTCCTCGACGGGCAGAAGGTGTGGACGTCGGTCGCCCACCACAGCCAGATCGGCATCGCGCTGACCCGCACGAACCCCGGCGCGCCCAAGCACCGCGGCATCACGGCCTTCCTGGTCCCGATGGACGCGCCCGGCGTGGAGGTCAGGCCGCTGCGCCAGATGACCGGCGGCGCCGACTTCAACGAGGTCTTCCTCACCGGCGTCCGCGTCCCCGACGACCACCGCCTCGGCGAGGTCGACGGCGGCTGGACGGTCGCCCTGACCACCCTGATGAACGAACGGGCCACCGTCGGCAGCGAGGGCGCGGGCCCGGTGGCCGCCGCCCTCTCCCCGGACCGGCTCTCGGCGCTCATGCGCGCCACCTGGACCTGGGACGACCGCGCCCTGCGCGCCCGCCTCGCGGAACTCCTGGTGGACGCCATGGCCACCGGCCACCTCAACGCGCGCGCCGGGCGCACCCTGCGCGCCGGGGTCGCACCCGGCCCCGAGCGGTCCGTCTCCAAACTGATGTACGCCCAGAACCTGACCCGCGCCGCGCACTTCGTGTCCGACACCCTCGGCCCCCGGCTGATCGCCGACACCGGCCGCTGGGGCACCTACGCCTGGACCGAACTGCTGCTCGCCACACCGGCGTTGCGCATCCTCGGAGGCACCGAGGAGATCATGAAGAACATCCTCGCGGAACGCGTCCTCGGCCTGCCCAGGGAACCGGTGAGCCCCGCTGCCAAGGAGGTGCGTCCGTGACCGCCGAAGAGAGCGAACTGCGCGAACTGCGGTCCGCCGTAAGGGAGTTCCTGGAGGCCAAGTCGCCGGAGGAAGCCGTCCGCAAGCTGATGGAGAGCGAACCGCGCTTCGATCAGGCGGTGTGGGCGCAGGCCGCCGACCAGCTGCGTCTGCCGGGCCTCGCGATCCCCGAGGAGTACGGGGGTGACGGCTTCGGACTCGTCGAACTCGGCGTCGTACTGGAGGAGATGGGCCGTGCGCTGCTGTGCGCGCCGTTCTTCGCCACCGTCGTCCTGGCGGCGCAGGCCCTGCTTGCCTCCGGCGACCGTGCGGCCTGCGCGCGCCACCTGCCGGGCATCGCCGCCGGCCGGACCACGGCCACCCTCGCCGTCGCCGAGGACAGCGGCTCCTGGGACCCCGCCCTGATCTCCGCGCGGGCCCGCCCCGACGGGAAGGGCGGCTGGCGGCTGAGCGGCGGCAAGTGCTTCGTCGTCGACGGTACGACGGCCGATCTGCTCCTCGTGGTCGCCCGCACCGTCGCGGGCCCCTCCCTGTTCGCCGTGGACCGGCGCGCGCCCGGACTGGCCGCGGAGCCCCTGGAGACCCTGGACGCCACCCGCGCCATGGCCCGGCTGACCCTGGACGCCGTGCCCGCCGTGCTCGTCGGCGCGGACGGGGCGGCCGGCCGGGTCATGGCCCGGGTCCTGGACGTCGCCTCGGTCGGGCTGGCCGCAGAGCAGGCGGGCGGGGCCCGCCGGTGCCTGGAGACGAGCGCCGAGTACGCCCGCACCCGGTACCAGTTCGGCCGGCCGATCGGCTCGTTCCAGGCGGTCAAGCACAAGTGCGCCGACATGCTGGTCCAGGTGGAACTGGCCGAGGCGTCCGCCCGCGAGGCGGCCCGGCTGGCCGCGGAGGAGTCGCCCGGGTTCCCGGTCGCGGCGGCGGTGGCGCACGCCTGCTGCTCCCGCGCGTACGTGTTCGCGGCCGCGGAGAACATCCAGGTGCACGGGGGCATCGGCTTCACCTGGGAGCACCCGGCCCACCTGTACTTCCGGCGGGCCAAGTCCTCGCAGCTGCTGTTCGGCGGACCGGCGGTCTACCACGAGCGGCTGCTGGACCGGCTCGGCATCTGACCCGGCCGCCCGGCCCTGAACCGGGCGGCCGCCCGGCGTCCCGGCGCCACGTCCACACCTGGTCGGCGCTGCCCGCACCGCGCCGCACCGCACCGCCTGGACCGCCAGACCGATCTTTCGGGCGCACGCCGCGACCGTCGTGGCGACCCGGCGCGGTGCGGCACCGTCCGGCGAGAGGCACGCCGCGGGTCCCCACCGCGCATCTGATGTGCGCGGTGTTCGCGTGCCGTGTTCCGCGCGGGGACGGAGCTGTCGGCAGGACATGCGACGGGCGGTCGATGTCACCTGTGTCCGTTCGCACCGCGCCGGCACGGAGGCCGTCCAGCCCGAACGGACACATGGCCTACCGGCGCGGGGCGGGCAGCCTGTTCACTCGGCGACCGTGCCGGCCAGCTTGATGAGGGCTTCGGCTGCCGGGCCCGAGGAGGCCGGGTTCTGGCCGGTGATCAGCAGGCCGTCCCGCACGACGTGGGGCTGCCAGTCGCCGACCTTGGAGTAGACGCCGCCCAGACCCTTGAGTTCGTCCTCGACGAGGAACGGGACGATCTTGGTGAGTTCGACGCCCTCCTCCTCGGTGTTGGTGAACCCGGTGACCTTCCGGCCCCGCACCAGCGGGGTGCCGTCCTCGTTGACGGCGTGGCGCAGGACGCCGGGCGCGTGGCAGACCAGGGCGAGCGGCTTGCCCGAGCGCAGGGTGGTCTCGATCAGGCGCACCGAGTCGGTGTCCTCGGCCAGGTCCCACAGCGGGCCGTGGCCGCCGGGGTAGAAGACGGTGTCGAAATCCTCCACCGAGACGGAGTCCAGGCGCACCGTGTTCGCGAGCGCGGAGGTCGCCTCCGCGTCGGCCTCGAACCGGCGGGTCTGCTCGGTCTGGAAGGCGGTCTCGTTGCTCTTGGGGTCCAGCGGAGGCCGGCCGCCCTTGGGGGAGGCGAGGGTGATCTCCCAGCCGGCCTCCTTGAAGTGGTAGTAGGGCGCCGCCAGTTCCTCCAGCCAGAACCCGGTCTTGAGGCCGGTGTCGCCCAGCGTGTCGTGCGAGGTGAGGACGATCAGGACCTTCATGGTGCTCTCCTGTTTGAGTAGACCAGTCGTATTCGAACGGGCGAAGAAGCGCGCCCCGTGTCTCGGTCGCCCGGACCGGGAGGCGTGAACTGCCCCTATGCGTTGAGGAGTCGGCGCGTCATCGCCGTGGTGGCGTCGAGAGGTTCGAGGCTGCGATGGATCTTCGCCATGACGCTGGCACCGAGCCACATGTCGTAGAGGACCTGCGCCGTTTCGAGCGGCGCGCCGTCTGTCGCGATCGATCCGTCGCTGAGACCACTGGAGATGGTCCGCTCGAGACGGTCGATGATCGCGCCTGTTCCTTCCTTGAGTGCCAGCCGCATCGGCTCGGAGAGGTCCGAGACCTCCGCTCCGAGTTTCACGGCGAGACACTTGCCCTGACACTCGTCGAAGCTCTGCGTCTCCCGCCACAGTTGCCAGTAGTCGAGCAGGCGCTCGCCGGCGGACCGGCCGGGCTGTGCGAGAACGCGGTCCATGTCGGCGAGGTACTCGTCGAAGTAACTCTTCAGCAGGGCCTCGCCGAAGGCGTCCTTGGAGACGAAGTAGTGATAGAAGGACCCCTTAGGGACGCCGGCCTCCGCAAGCACTTCGTTGAGGCCGACCGCGGAGTAGCCCTTGTGGGCCATGATCCGCTGGGCAGCGTCAAGGATGTTCCGACGGGTGTCGGCGCTGCGTGCTGTGGTGGCTGGCATGGTGGGAACTGTACGCCACGAATAGACCAGTCGTCTAGAGCGGGTTTCGGTTGACCGGGCCTCGGCTCGGACGCGGACGCGGGTGACCGCTGCCGTCGAAGAGGCCGGGGTGCGGCGGCGAAGCCCAGGCGGCCCCCGCGCTCGTCGTGGACGCCGAACGGGAGCTGCTCTTCCACCAGGCCGCCGGGCGGACGACGCCGGTGGCGGTGTTCAACGACCACCGCCGAACGCGCGAGCCAACCGCGTGTGGCGGCCGTTGTGCGTGAACGCCTCGGGTGGCGATCTCGGCTGCGAGTCGAGGTGCTGTCCATCCGGGGCGATCAGCGGGTGTAGGCGATGCGGCGGAAGTGGGCGCGTATCCGGAAAGTCGGCCGATCCGGGGTGGGTCGGCCGACCGTGACGCGTGGAACCGGTGGGGACGTGAGGGGCGCCGCCGCGGAGGCTCTCGGCCCCTCGGTGACGCGGTGGGTCAGGGCTGGGCGGGCATCGTCCAGCAGTTGGATGTGGCTGTCTTGCCGGCCAGGCGGTCGGTGAGCCAGGAGATGGCGTCGCCCTGGTCGGTGATGAGCGGCACGAGATGGTTGGTGAGGATCTTGTCACCGAGGTTCGGCAGCACGACGGCCTCGTAGGTGACGTTGGCGCCCTTCTCGCACCAGTCGAGAGCGAGTTGCCGGGCCTGGGAGTGAGGAACGATGTCGTCCTGGACGCCGGTGGCCAGACGCACGGGCCCGGAGGGCTTGAGGGTGCCGATGCGCTGCTTGTCCAGGGCCGCCTTCGCCCGGGGGTCCGCGGCGATGATGTCGCCCATGGTTTTGCCGCTGGTGGTCCACTTGCTGCTCTTGGTGAAGCCGTAGCCGAAGAGCGCGTCGCCGACGCACATGGTCGACGCGTCAGCGAGGGCGGCCTTCCCCGTGGCGTTGATGTTCGCGTCGACGACCGCGCGCAGGTCGGGGTCGGCCTGGACGAACCCGTTGATCGACCAGGCCAGCGCGCCGGCGAGCGCACTGCCGTCGATGCCCTTCATGACCGAGGTCAGATCTGCTGGGGGCGCGCCCGCGTAGGTTCCGGCGAGCGGGACGTCGGGGGCGTAGGAGGGCTGTAGTTCGGCGGCCGCGGCGCTGGCGCCTCCGCCCTGGCTGTAGCCGTACAGGCCGGTGCGGGAGGCGGCGGTGATCGATGCGCCGGGGACGGCGTGAGCGGCACGGGCCGCGTCGAGCAGGGCATGGGCCTCGTCGAGACGGTTGACGTAGGTGTGCAGGCGGTCGGTGGTGCCGAGGCCCACGTAGTCGGTGACGACGACTGCCGCGCCGGTGGCGAGGAGACGGTAGATCGCCAGGGCCTCGTAGCCCACGGACACGGTGTCGCCGGTCAGGGTGAGGGGGTTCTGCAGGGCGAAGGACGGAGCGCACTGGTCGCCCTGGCCCATGGTGCCCGAGGCCACCGCGACCAGGGGGCGCGGGCCGGAGCCCTTCCAGGCGGCGGACGGCTCGATGTAGGCGCCGGTGACGGCGACGGGCTGCCCGGTGGAGTCGGTGGACTTGTACATCAGACGGGTCGCGGTGCCCGGCATCGGCCGTCCGTCCAGGCCGGGGATGCTCAGCCCGAGCGGCATGGCCTCGGTTCGTACCAACGCTCCGTTCGCTGCGGGCAGTTCGGTCGGCGGGGTGTAGAAGGCGGGGATGGTGACCCCGCGGGAGACGACGGGATCGGTCGAGGCGGCGGCGGCCACTGCCGACGGGCCGGCACTGACGACGCCGACGGTGAGGACGCCGGCCAGCAGCCGCAGGCCGGCCGGCCTGCCGCGACGGGCCGCGTCCGCGGACGGATCCGCGACGGGCCGGTGGACGGTTGTGGGGCGGGAACGCGATCCCTTGCGGCTCATGGGGGAGCTCCTCGTCTGTCGAACAGCTGGGGGTGCCGAGGTCGCGGGCGGCTGTCGGAGTCCCGGCCAACGGGCCGACCACGGGGGCGTGTTGCGTCACCCCGCGACGTTTATGACGTGAGCATGCCAATGGGGAACGTCATTACTCGCGGGTCACCTACTGGAGCGTAGGTTCGTATGGCAGTCAGTGACAAGACGTCTGCGCGTGCCACTTCCGGCTGCTTCGTTATGCTGCGCGCTCGAAGACAGATGGGTGGTGGAGCGAGCGTGCACGAGGCACTCGCCGCGGTACCGGAACACGCTGACGACGTACGGCCCTCGATCGCTCAGCGCCGCAAGTCGGCTCTCCGCCTGGAGATCGCCGGCGAGGCGGTCCGGCTGTTCACCTCGCAGGGCGTCACCGCGACGACGGGGGAGCAGATCGCCCGGGCGGTGGGCATCTCCTCCCGTACGCTGTGGCGCCACTTTCCCACCAAGGAAAGCTGTGTTCTGCCCCTGCTCACCGCGGGGCTCGACTTCGCCATGGACCAACTGCGCCGCTGGCCGGCACAGACGAGCCTGCTGGAGTACTTCACCGAGATGTGCAGCCCGGGCGAACTGCCCCCCACCACGCCCGTCATCCTCGACCTGATCCGCATGACCTCCACCGACCCGGCCCTGAGCGCCGTCTGGCTCCAGGCCCACAACGACGCTCTCCCGGTTCTCGGCAAGCTCCTCGCCCAGCGCTCCGGCGCCAGCGCCGACGACCTGCGAGTGAAAGTGCACGCGGCGGCTCTCAACGGCGCGCTGCGCGCGGCGGCGGAGGACTTCGCCCGCCGGTCCTCGGCAGCCCGCGAGGCCTCGGACGACATCACCGCCTGCCTCCTCGCCGCCGTGCGCGCGGCCGCGGAGGGCCTGCCGTACTGAAGCTCCGCCTCCAGGGGACCGAGCGACCAGGACAGGGCCATCGGGGCCGCGTTCCACGCGCCGTATCCGCGCTGACTTCGCGCGCTCCTGCGCCGCTGGTGAGCACGGTCGCCCCCAGCGAAATCGAACACGTCAGACGTGTACCAGGACACGGACACGGCGTGCTTGACCTGCCGTGTCACCGCGTTCAGAGTCGGCATGCGGCACCGCCTGAGCGCCGCCCGAATCCTGCCGACCGGCCTGCCCGTCACGGACCCAGGCGGCCCGACAACCGGGAGCGACTGATCCGATGGTCCTGGACCTGCTCGTGATCGGTACAGCCATCACCCTGGGGCCTCTGCACAACAGCGCCTTCATCCTGCTGCTCTCCTCGCGGCGCGGCGTTCGCCAGGGGCTGGCGTTCCTGCTGTCCTGGCTGGCCAACCTGACCGTGGTCATCGCCTGTGTGCTGCTGCTGACCGGCGGTCAACCCGTGGACCATCACAGCGCGCCCTCGACCGCCGCGGTCGCCGCGAAACTCGCCATCGGCCTGCTGCTCGTCGTCTACGGCACCCACCGGCACCGTCGGCCCCCGCCCCCGCACGGGCCGCCGCGCTGGACCGCCCGTATCGACGACGCATCCCTGGCCACGGCGGCCGGTCTGGCCTGGGTACTGCAGCCCTGGGCACTGGTCGGCGCCGGCGCCGCCACCGCCGTCGACGCGGACCTCTCCACCACCGCCGACTGGCTCGTCCTGACCTGCTACTGCCTGCTGGCCACCCTCAGCCTCATCGTCATGGAGATGTACGCGGTCTGGGCGCCGAGCGCCGCGAACGCCCGCCTGCACGCCCTGCGCAGCTGGCTGGACCGTCGCCAGGAACAGCTGATCGTCACCCTCTCCCTGCTGTTCGGCCTGTGGCTGACGGCACGCAGTATCTACGAACTGGTGACGTGACCCACGGAGGGGCCGTGGGTCGACCGGCCGGACCCGCCGGGTGCGCCGACACCGTGACGTACGGACCGGCCCGCATGGGGGTCGCTCCCGCGCGGCGGGACGGGCTGGGGCGCTCGCGTGCCGACAGCCGCACCCCCGCGGAGCGCCGGTTCAGCCGCGGGCGGCCTCACCCAGCAGGGCCTTGGCGATGATGACCTGCTGGACCTGGCTGGTGCCCTCGTAGATGCGGAAGAGGCGGGCGTCGCGGTAGAAGCGTTCGACGGGGACGCCGCGCATGTAGCCCGCGCCGCCGTGGACCTGCACCGCGCGGTCCGCGACCCGCCACACCATCTCGCTCGCGAAGTACTTCGTGCAGGACGGCCCGAGCTTCGTGTCCTCGCCGGAGTCGAAGCGCCGGGCGGCCTCCAGGACGGTGGCACGGCCGGCGTAGTAGTCGGTCTGCGAGTCGGCGATCAGGCCCTGGACGAGCTGGAAGGATCCGATGAGCCTCCCGGACTGCCTGCGGGTGCTCGCGTACGCCACCGACTCGTCGACCAGTCGCTCGGCCATGCCGACCATCAGGGCGGAGATGTGCACCCGCCCGTGCGCGATACAGCCCATCGCGGTGCCGAAGCCCCGGTTCAGCCCGTTCTCCTCGCCGCCGATCAGGGCGTCGGCCGGCACGCGCACGTCGTCGAAGAACACGTCCGCCGTCCAGGCGCCGAACTGGCCCATCTTGTGGTCCCGGGGCGCCACCGTGAGACCGGGGGTGCCGGCCGGGACCAGGAAGGTGGAGATGCCCCGGGTGGGCGGGGCGTCGGGGTCGGTTCGCGCGAAGACCATGAAGACGTCGGCGAGCGGGGCGTTGGTGATGTACCGCTTGGCACCGTTGATCACCCAGCCTCCCCCGCCGTCGCGGTGCGCGCGTGTCGTCAGCGTCGACGGGTCGGAGCCGGCCTCGGGCTCGGTGAGCGCGAACGACGCCAGTACGTCGCCCGAGGCGATCCGCGGCAGCCACCGCTCCTTCTGCTCCTCGGTTCCGCCGACCATCAGCACATGGCCCGCGATGCCGTTGTTCGTGCCGAACATCGAGCGCAACGACGGGGTGGTGTAGCCCAGTTCGAACATCAGCCGGGCCTCCTCGTACATCGACAGCCCCAGTCCGCCGTACTCCTCGGGCAGCGCGAAGCCGAACAGGCCCATCTTCCTTGCCGCCTCGCGGATGTCCGCGGGCATCTCGTCCTTCTCGTCGATCTCCGCCTCGACCGGCACGACGCGCTCCCGCACGAAACGCCGGACCTCCGACAGCACCGCGCTGAAGTCATCCGCGTCCATGTCGACTCCCTTGTTGCCCATGTCCGATGTCAGTCATCCGTCGTGTCCGGCTCGGCCGTCTCCGCGGCCCCGGCCGGGTGCGGCCGGTAGCAGGCGGCCAGCAGGGCGGCGGCGCCGGCCGTGCCGAGGGCCGCGGCCAGCAGCGCGGGGCCGGGGCCCGCATGCCGGCGTCGCCGCAGCAGGGCGTCGAGCGAGTACCCGCCGTGGCCCAGGGCGGCCAGCGCCACGGCCGCGCCGCCCACCACGCCGGTGTACTCCCAGCCGCCCTTGAAGACGAAGAAGCCCTTGCCGCGGTGGTCGGTACGGGCCGCCACGGTCATCAGGCCGACGGCCGCCGCCGCGGGCAGCGGACCCGCGGCGCCCACCGCGATGCCCACGCCCGCCGCGATCTCCGTCGCGGCGGCCAGCCGGGCGTGCACCCGGGCCGGCCGCAGCCCGAGCGCCTCGAACCAGCCGGTGGTGCCGGCCAGTCCGCCCGGCCCGGCGACCTTGTTCCAGCCGTGCGCGACCAGCATCGGGCCGAGCGTGGCACGCAGCACGAGCGCTGCCGCGTCGTGGCCCCGCGCGGTCACTGGCCGGCCCCGGTGGCCCGGCCGGCGGGCAGAGCGCCGTACAACTGCGGTACGGCGTCGATGAGTTCCTCGGTCGTCAGGGCGCCGCCCGACCGGCTGGGGTGCACGCCGGCGACCGTCCAGCCGCGCAGCCGGTTCAGCTTGTGGCCCTCGATGCGCAGGATCTGGCCGGTGAGCCAGGCGGCTTCGTCGGAGGCCAGGTAGACGACGACACCGGAGGCGTTCGCGGGGTCGCCCGGGTCGAAGCCTCCCCCGCTCGGGGCCGGTTGCCCCACCGCGAGGTCGGCCGTCATCCGGGTCGTCGCGATCGGCGAGATGGCGTTCGCGGTGACGCCGTACCTGCGCATCTCCAGCGCGGTGATGACGGTCAGCCCGGCTATCCCCGCCTTGGCGGCGCCGTAGTTGGACTGACCCTGGTTGCCGAACAGCCCGGTCCCCGACGTCGTGTTGATGACGCGGCCGGTGACCCGCTCGCCCCGCTTGGCGGCCGCCCGCCAGTAGGCGCAGGCGTGCCGGGTGAGGGCGAAGGTGCCCTTGAGGTGCACCGCGATGACGGCGTCGAACTCCGCCTCGGTCATCGAGAACAGCATGCGGTCGCGCACGATGCCGGCGTTGTTCACGATGACGTCGAGCCGGCCGAACTCCGCGACCGTGTCCGCCACCATCGCCTCGGTCGCGGCCCAGTCGGTGACCGAGGCGTGGTTGGCCGTCGCCCGGCCGCCGAGCTTGGTGATCTCGGCGACGACGTCGTCGGCGGGGGAGTCCCCCGTCCGCTCGCCGTGCACGCCCGAGCCGAGATCGTTCACCACCACGGTCGCGCCGGCCTCGGCGAGCGCCAGACAGTGCGCCCGGCCCAGCCCCCTGCCACCGCCGGTCACGATGGCGACCTTGTCGTCGAGGATGCCCACGACCTACCTCCTGAGCTGATGTACGGGGTCAGTTGAGTTCGCGCAGTACGGCGTCGGTGTGCTCGCCGAGCGTCGGTGCCCCGGCGCGCGGCTTGTCGTCCACACCCCAGAAGCTGACCGGGGTGGCCACCGTCCGCAGGGGCGGCGCGTCGCCCATGCCGGGCTGTTCGACGAACGCCCCGACCGCTTCGGCCTGGGGGTCGGCCGCCACCTCGGCGAGGGTCTGCACGGGCGCCCACCACACGCCCTCGGCGTCGAAGCGCTCGGCCCACTCGGACAGCGGCCGCCGCGCGAACTCCTCGTCGAAGGCGGCGATGAGTTCGCGCACGTGACCGCGGCGGGCCTTGCCGGTGGCGAAGCGTTCGTCCACGCCGAGGTCCTCACGGCCGAGCGCCTTGACGACGCCGGGCCAGTGCCGGTTGCCCTCCAGGCCCACCAGCCAGAACCAGCGGTCGTCGGCGGCCCGGTAGGAGTTGTACAGCGGGGACTCGTGCTCGGTGCGCGGGCGGGTACGGCCGCGCCTGCCGAAGAAGTTCTGCAGCGCGAGGTCGTTGCCGTTGGCGTAGGTCCCCGAGCGCAGCAGGGACACGTCGACCACCCCGCCCTCGCCGGTGCGGGCCCGGCGCAGCAGCGCGGCCAGCACACCCGCCACCAGGTTGGCCGCGGCCGTACGGTCGCCGAGGCCGGGCCGGATGCCGGGCGGGGGGTCCCCGGCCGGGTTGAGCATGGCGGCGATGCCGGGCCGGGCCCAGAAGGCGGACACGTCGTAGCCCGCCCGGTCACGCTCGGCGCCGCTCCAGCCGTAGCCGGTGAGCGTGCCGACGACCAGCCGCGGATGGCGTTCGCGCAGCGCGTCCGGGCCGAGGCCGAGCCGCTCCAGGGCGCCGGGGCGCAGATTGGTGACGAACACGTCGGCGCGCGCCAGGAGTTGTTCCAGCACGTCCTTGCCGTCCTGCGAACGCAGGTCGAGGACGATGCCGCGCTTGCCGCGGTTGTCGGTCTCGAACGGGGGCGCGCTGTCGATGTCCTGGCCGACGTGGCGCAGCGTGTAGCGGTTGGGGTCGCCGGTGGGCGCCTCCACCTTGACCACGTCCGCGCCCCAGTCGGCCAGCATGGTGGCCGCGGCCGGGGCCGCGACCCACATGCCCAGCTCGACGACGGTAATGCCCTCCAGTGGCCGCACGGCCCACCTCCACGCCTGGTTGGGGTTCGGATCTGTCGTGTCCGCCGGACCGGGGCCCGCTACACGCCGCGGAACTCTCCGGGCCGCCGCTCCCGGAAGGCTTTGAGGCCCTCGGCCCGGTCCTCGGTGGAGAACAGCACCGAGACGGTCTCGCGCTCGTAGGCGATGGCCGCGTCGAGGTCCATGCCGAGTCCGTGGTCGACCAGCCGCTTGCCGGCCGCGAGCGCCAGCGGGGCGCCGGCCGCGAGCCGTCCGGCGAGCGCCTCGGCGGCGGCGAGCCCGCCGCCGGGCTCGGCCACCTCGTTGACCAGGCCCAGCTGCCAGGCGCGCTCCGCGTCCAGGGGCTCGCCGGTGAGGATCATCTGCTTGGCGATCGCGGGCGGCAGCAGCCGCGCCAGCCGCTGGGTGCCGCCCGCGCCGGGCAGCACCCCGAGCTTCATCTCGGGCACGCCCAGCCGGGCGCCGCGTTCCGCCACCCGCAGGTCGCAGGCGAGCGCGAGTTCCAGGCCGCCGCCGAGGGCGAAGCCGTGGACGGCGGCGACCGAGGGCTTGGGAAAGTCCTCCAGGAGCGCGAACGCCTTGGTCAGCCCGCCCACGAACGCCCGGAACTGTCCGGGGGAGGTGAACGACTCGATCTCGCCGAGGTCGGCGCCGGCGGAGAAGGCGCGGCCCGCCCCGGTCAGCACGAGGGCCCGGACACGGTCGTCGTACCGCGTGTCCTCCAGGACGCGCGTCAGCTGCTCGACCGTGTCGGTCCCGACGGCGTTCAGCCGCTCGGGCCGGTCGAGGGTCAACACGGCGACACGCTCGCGGAGTTCCACCCGCAGCACACTGCTCATCCGGCTCACCTCAGACCATCGTGAGGCCGCCGCTGACCGACAGTGTCTGCCCGGTCACGTACGCGGCGTTGTCGGAGGCGAGGAAGGCGACCACGTCGGCGATCTCGGTGGGCCGGGCGACCCGGCGCAGCGGGATGGCCCGCACGGTGGCGTCGTACATCTTCTGGCTGTACTCGGCGACCTGGCCGAGCAGCGCGGTGTCGGTGGGACCGGGGCAGACGGTGTTGACGGTGATGTGGTGCCGGGCGACCTCGCGGGCCAGCGCCTTGCCGAAGGCGATGACGCCGCCCTTCGTCGCGGAGTACACCACCTCGCCGGACGAGCCGACGCGGCCGGCGTCCGAGGCGATGTGGATGACACGGCCGCCGCCGCGCTCGATCATCGAGTCGAGGACGGCCCGGGTCACGGTGATGGTGCCGCGCAGGTTGACCGCGATGATCCGGTCCCAGGTCTGCTCGTCGCTGTCCACGAAGCGGCCGATGACGTCCACGGCCGCGTTGTTGACCAGGATGTCCACCGGCCCGAGTTCGGCCTCCACCCGCGCCACCGCGGCGCGTACGGCCGCGCCGTCGGAGATGTCCGCGCCGACTCCCACGGCGCGCACGCCGTGGCGTTCCGTCAGGCGGGCCGCGACCTTCCCGGCGGCCTCCGCGTCCAGGTCGCAGACGGCGACCGAGGACCCGCCGGCGGCCAGTGCGCCGGCGATCGCCTCACCGATGCCCCGGCCCGCGCCGGTGACGAGTGCCACCTTCTCCGTTACGCTCACGCGCCCTCCCGCTCTCGTGACCGGACCGTCGACCATCCGACGTTTCAGCTCTATCATATAACTACTTCAGCTAAATAATCGAGATCGCTGAACGTCGGCCGGCGAACGCCGGCCGGGGGTCGCCGAGGGACTGGGGACGAGCATGCGCCGTACGATCTTCACCGAGGAGCACGAGCTGTTCCGGGACACCGCCCGCACCTACTACCTGCGCGAATGCGCCCCGCACACCGAGCAGTGGGAGCGCGACGGCCAGGTGAGCCGGGCCGCGTGGGAGGCCGCCGGCAAGGCCGGACTCATCGGCTGGCAGTTCCCCGAGGAGTACGGCGGCCAGGGCGTCCGGGACTTCCGCTACAACGCCATCATGGCGGAGGAGATGCACGCCACCGGCACGGTCGGCATCGGGCTCGGGTTGCAGAACGACGTCATCCCGCCCTACCTCATGAACCTGACCACCCCCGAGCAGAAGACCCGCTGGCTGCCCGGGGTGGTCAGCGGTGAGACGATCTGCGCCCTCGCGCTGTCGGAGCCCTCCGCCGGGTCCGACCTCAAGGGCATCCGCACCACCGCCCGCCGGGACGGCGACGAGTGGGTCGTCGACGGCTCCAAGACCTTCATCACCAACGGCATCCTGGCCGACCTCGTCATCGTCGCCTGCAAGACCGACCCCGAGGCCGGGCACAAGGGCATCAGCCTGATCGTCGTCGAGCGCGGCACCGAGGGCTTCGAGCGGGGGCGCAAGCTCGACAAGGTCGGGATGAAGGCCCAGGACACCGCCGAACTCTTCTTCCACGAGGTCCGGGTCCCGGCCGAGAACCTCATCGGGCAGGAGGGGCGCGGTTTCTACCACATGATGGGCAACCTGCCGACCGAGCGGCTCGCCATCGCCGTCGCCTCGCTCGCCTCCGCCGAGCGCGCCTTCCGTCTCGCGCTGGACTACGCGAAGTCCCGCACCGCCTTCGGCCGGCCGATCGGCGAGTTCCAGGCCAACCGGTTCGCGCTCGCCGACGCCAGGGCCAAGCTGAACGCCGCCCGGGTCTATGTCGACGGCTGCATCCTGGCGCTGTGCGAGGGGGAGTTGACCGCCGAGGAGGCCGCCGCCGCGAAGTACTGGACCTCGGAGACCGGTTGGGAGGTCATCGACCGCTGCATGCAGCTCTTCGGCGGCTACGGCTACGTCAACGAGTACGAGATAGCCCGCATCTGGCGCGACAGCCGGGTGCAGCGGGTCTTCGGCGGCACCTCGGAGATCATGCAGGAGATCGTCGGGCGCTCGCTGGGGCTGTGAGGAGGGGCCCCGGCGGCTCCACTAGCATTGACTGTACTGGATAAATAGGTTAGCTATTTAAGCGAGATAGGTGGGACGGGCTCGAGGAGGCATCCGTGGTCACGGTCGACGTGAAGCTGCACCAGGACAGGGCCGAGCACGACCTGCCGCGCCCGCGGCTCGTCATCGGCGGCAAGGACGTCACCGACGCCAGCGGCGGAGTGCACGAGCACCGCAACCCGGCCACCGGACTGGTCCAGGCGCACATCCCGCTCGCGGGCGCCCTGGAGGTGGACCGGGCGGTGGCCGCCGCCCGGCAGGCGTTCGAGGTATGGGGCACCATGCGCCCCGCCGAGCGCCGCCGCCTGCTCACCCGCTTCGCCCAGCTGCTGCGCGAGCACATCCACGACTTCGCCGCGATCTGCCCGCTGGAGAACGGCGTGTGCGTCGGCGGCTGGGCCGACAACGTCGGACCGCACGTCGCCGAGTGGACCGAGTACTACGCCGGCTGGGCGGACAAGATCGAGGGCATGGTCGGCGCGGCCTACAGCCCGCACGAGAACGTCGAGTACACCATCGCCGAGCCGTACGGCGTCATCGGCCACATCATCACCTGGAACTCGCCCGCGCTGTCCCTGGCGATGAAGGTCCCGCCCTCGCTCGCGGCCGGCAACACCGTGGTCATCAAACCGGCCGAGTCCACGCCGTTCTCCGCGCTGCTCTTCGCCGACCTGGCCCTGGAGGCGGGCATCCCCGAGGGCGTCGTCAACGTGGTCACCGGACTCGGCGACGCCGGCGCGGCCCTGGTGCGGCACCCCGGCGTCGACAAGATCTCCTTCACCGGCGGCCCCGACACCGCGCGCCGCATCATGGCGGACGCGGCGCTCAGCCTCAAGCCCGTGGTCTTCGAACTGGGCGGCAAGTCCGCCAACCTGCTCTTCGCCGACACCGACCTCGACACCGTCGTCCCCTACTGCGCGGCGTTCGCCATGAGCAACACCGGCCAGGGCTGCGCACTGCCGACCCGGCTGCTGGTCGAGCGGCCGGTCTACGAGGAGGTCGTCGCGCGCGTCACGGGTGTCGTCGCCCACCTCCCCGTCGGCGACCCGCTCGACCCGGCGACCTACATCGGTCCGCTCGTCGACGCCGCCGCCCGCGACCGGGTGCGGGGCGTGGTGGACAAGGCGATCCACGACGGATCGGGACGGCTCGTGTACGGCGGTGAACGCATCGACGCCGACGGCTACTTCGTGACCCCGACCGTCTTCGCCGACGTCGACAACCGCAGCGACCTCGCCCAGCGGGAGATCTTCGGCCCGGTCCTGGCCCTCACCCCCTTCGACACGGAGGAGGAGGCGGTCGCCCTGGCCAACGACACCGAGTACGGCCTGTCCGCCTACATCCAGTCCCGTGACATCACCCGCGTCAACCGCCTGGTGCCGAGGCTGCGGGCGGGCACCGTCTACGTCAACCCGGGCCCGAACCCGATCACCTCGCCGGCCACGCCCTTCGGCGGCGTCGGCATCAGCGGCTTCGGCCGGGAGGGCGGCCGGGCCGGCCTGGAGGAGTTCGTCAACGTCAAGGGCGTCGGCATCGGGCGCGTCTGACGCCGCCGGGCCCTGGCCGCCTCTTCGCGGCAGCTCGCACAGCTTCCACGGCCTCGCGGCCCTCGCGGCCGTCGCACTCCTCGCAGTCCTCGCACTGCTCACAGCCTTCGCAGCCTTCGCGCCTTCCGAGCTTTTTGGAGCAGACAGCATGCTGAGTTCTCCCGGGGGACCGGACCCCCGCGCCCGCCGGCTGACGTTCGGCGACCTCATCCGTGAGCACCGGCGGTCCTTCCCCGACGGTGTCGCCCTGGTCGACGGCGAGGTCAGGACGACCTGGCCGCAGCTGGACGAGCGCACCAACCGGCTGGCCAACGCCCTGACGGACGCGGGCGTCGGTGCCGGCGACCGCATCCTGTGGCTGGGGCAGAACTCCTTCCGCATCTGGGAGCTGCTCGGCGCCGCCGCCAAGGTCGGGGCCATGGTCTGCCCGGGCTACTGGCGCTGGGCCGCCCCCGAAATGGCCTTCGCGGTCGAGGACTTCGACCCCCGCGTGGTGATCTGGCAGGACGAGGAGATCGGCGACACGGTCCGCAAGGCACGCGCCGAACTCGGCGACGACCACCGCGCACTGTGGCTGCGGCACGACACCGAGGGCGCGGCGGCCGAGGGCTCCGGGCCGTCCGAGGGGCCCGGCACCTACGAGTCGTTCCTCGCCTCAGGTTCCCCCGAGGACCCGGCCGCGGACGTCGACCCCGACTCCGCGCTCCTGGTCATCTACACCGCGGCGATCTCCGGACGGCAGTCCGGTTCGATGCTCTCGCACCGCAACCTGCTCGCCATGGGCGCGAGCGCCGCCTGGATGGGCGACATCGGCCGGGAGACGGCCTTCCTCGGCGCCGGTCCGATGTTCCACATCGGCAACTACCAGTTCTGGGGCGTCCCGGCCTTCGTGCACGGCGGCAAGAACGTCGTCGTCCGCCGGGTCGTCGCCGAGGAACTGCTGCCGCTGCTGGCGGCGGAACAGTGCACCCACGCCTACCTGATGCCCCCGACCATCGCGCAACTGGTCGCCCTCAACCGCGAGGCGGGCCACGACCTGTCCCGTCTGCGGGCGAGCGTGGCCGCGCCCCTGTGGCAGGGCACCGTACCCACCGACCAGAGCCGCTTCACCCGCAACGGCGGCGGCGAGGGCCGCGGTTACGGACAGACCGAGGTCACCGGGTTCGCCGTGACCGGTGCCTACGGCGGCACCGGCACCGGCAACGCGGGCCGGCCGGGACCCTTCACCGCCGTCCGCGTCCTGGACGGCACCGGCACGGAGTGCGCGACCGGGGTGGCCGGCGAGATCTGCGTCCGCGGCGACCTGGTGCACCTCGGCTACTGGAACCGGCCGGAGATCAACGCGGAGCGCTTCCGCTTCGGCTGGTGGCACACCACCGACCTCGGCCGCCGCGAGAGCGACGGCACGATCAGCTTCCTCGGGACGACCACCCGCATGCTCAAGTCGGCGGCCGAGAACATCTTCCCCGCCGAGGTGGAGAACTGCATCGAGTCCCACCCGGACGTCAGGGAGGCCGCGGTGATCGGCGTGCCCAACGAACGCTGGGCGCAGGACGTGAAGGCCGTCGTGGTGCTCGGCCCGGGCGCCGGCCCGCTCACCGCCGAGGACGTCATCGAGCACTGCCGGGCGCGGATCGCCTCGTACAAGAAGCCGAAGACGGTGGAGTTCGTCGAGGCGCTGCCGCGCACCAAGGACTTCGCCAAGGACTACGAGGCGCTCGACGAGCGGTTCGGCGGCGGCGGGTATCCGGGCGGCGCCACACTCGGTGCCGGGCGCTGAGGGGGCCGGGAGATGCCAGATCCCCGTCAGCCGGTCGTCGTGGGAGTGCACGCCACCGAACAGGCGCTGAGACTCCCCGACCGTGACGCCATGGACCTCGCGCTCGAAGCGGTGCGCGGCGCGATCGAGGACGCCGGCCTTCGGCCGTCGGACGTCGACGGCGCCCAGGTCGACTGGCCCGGACCGGGCGGTGTGCCCGGCGAGGGCAGCTCCTGGGCCCGGATGCTCGGCCGCGACCTGCGCTGGACCAGCGACTCCATGCTCGACAACGCGGGCTCCCGGGGCCTGCTGAAGGCGGCGGCGGCGGTCCGGGCCGGATTCGCCGACACCGTCGTGGTCGGCGGCTGCAAGCTGGTCTCGCGCGGGACGGGCCCGGTCGGGGCCGGGGTGCCGCTGGAGTTCGCCGACGTGTGGGGCAGCTATGTGGTCGCCCAGTTCGCGCTGGTGGCCGCCCGGCACATGCACGAGTACGGGACCACCTCCCGCCAGCTCGCCGAGGTCGCCGCCACCGTCCGCAACAACGGCACCACCAACCCCGAGGCCATGATGTACGGCCGCGGCCCCTACACGGCCGACGACGTGCTCGCCTCCCGCATGGTGGCCACGCCCTTCCATCTGCTGGACTGCTGCATCGTCGGCGAGGGCGGGGCGGCGCTCGTGGTGACCACCGCCGAACGGGCCCGCGACCTGCCGGGCACAGCCGTCGCCGTGCTCGGCGGCGCGATGGAGTACCACCAGGCCGCCTACGCCAACCCCGCACTGCACCGGGAGGTCGGCGGCCTGGGCCGGGACGCGGCCCGCCGCGCCTACGCGATGGCCCGGATCAGCCCGCAGGACGTGGACGTCTTCTCCCTGTACGACCCCAACTCCTTCGAGATCATCCGGCAGTTGGAGATCCTCGGCCTGTGCGGCGAGGGCGAGGGAGGACCGCTGGCCGCCAGTGGCGCCATCGCCGTGGACGGCAAGCATCCGGTCAACCCGGACGGTGGCTGTCTGGCCTACGCGTGGAACGGGACGCAGCAGATGACCCTCAAAGTCGTGGAAGCGGTGAGGCAGTTGCGCGGCAGCGCCGTGCACCAGGTGCCGGGCGCGGAGCTGGCGGTGGTGGGCAACGCCGGATCGGGCGCGCAGCACTACGAGATGAGCGTGCTGGGGAGGATGCGATGAGCGCCAGGCCCGTCCCGCAGCCCACCGTTCTGTCGGAGCCGTTCTGGGCGGCCGCGCGACGCGGCGACCTGGTCGTCCCCCAGTGCGTCTCCTGCGGCCTGCGGTTCTTCGTCCCCGAACCGGCCTGCCCCGGGTGCATGTCAGGCGACTGGCGGTACGCGCCGAGCACCGGGCGGGGCACCGTCTACACGGTGACCGTGGTGCACAGGGCGCCCGGCCCGGGCTTCGAGGGGCCCTTCGCGCTCGCCGTCGTCGACCTGGACGACGGGGGCGCCCTGCTGTCCCACGTCGACGCCGGCGACCCGGACGACGTCGCCATCGGTATGCGGGTGCGCGTCGACTTCCGGTCCCTCACCGACCGGATCACGCTGCCGTACTTCGTGCCCGAGAACTGACACGCTTCAGCGCGCTGGCACCGGGCTCCAGATGAAGAAGCTCAGCGAACTCGAACGCAGACACGAGGACCCGGAGGTCCTGGAGGGCCTGTTCGACCTCGACCACCTGACCGCCCGCCTGCGACGCTACGAGGAGAACCTGGTGATCCTCGGCGGCGGCCAGCCGCAGCGACGCTGGCGCAAGCCGGTGCTGCTGCTGGACGTGCTGCGCTCCGCCCAGAGCGAGGTGCAGGACTACCGGCGCATCCAGATCGAGGTGGAGAGCCGGGTGTGGCTGTCGGAGCGCGCGGTCGGACTGGTGATCCACGTGCTGGCCGAACTCATGGAGAACGCGGTCGGGTTCTCCAGGCCGCCCACCCCGGTGGAGGTGTACGCAGCCCGCGTGGGGCGCGGGCTCGCGGTGGAGATCGAGGACCGCGGTGTGGGCATGCCCGCCGAGCAGTACGAGGCGATCAACCGGCTGATGGCCGAACCGCCGCGGATGGACGTCATGTCCCGGGCCGAGGACGTCCGGCTCGGGCTGTACGTGGTCGCCCGGCTGGCCCAGGGCCTGGGCATCCACGTGGAACTGCGGCCCTCCGCCTTCGGCGGCACCCGGGTGGTCGTCCTGGTCCCCGACGAACTGGTCGTCGACGTCGCCGAGCCGGCCGCGAACGGCCCTGCCGTCGCCGTCGCCTCGTGGCCGCCGTCGCCCGACCCCGCCGTACCGGACGCGCGGACCGGACCGGACGCGCGGCTCATGACCTTCCCCGGGCACGGCACCGGACCCGCGACCGGTCACGGAAACGGGCAAGGCGCCGGTCACGCGGCCGGGCACGGCACCGGCCACGGCGGGACCCGGCACGGCACCGGGTACGGATTCACTCCGGGGCACGGGCCCCCCGCGGGCACCCGGCACCCGGTCTCCGCCGCCGGTCCGCCGGACGGCACCCGGCACCCGGTCTCCGCCGCCGGTCCGCCGGACGGCGCCCGGACCGGTCCGCCGCGCCCGCACGGGGTGCCGCGGCCGCCCGAGCCGGTTCGGCCCGGCACCGCGCCCGGCGACCCCGGGCCGGGGACGGTGCGGCCGCTGCCCAAGCGGGTGCGCCAGGCCAGCCTGGTCGACGAACTGCGGGACCCCGGCGCGGGCACCGGGGCGCGCGGCGACGGTGAGCCGCCGGTGCCCCGGCCCGCCCCGGTCCGCTCCGGCGCCACGGTCGGCGCCTTCCAGCGCCAGTCCCGGATGGCGCGGCGTACGACACCCACGGCAGGCCACGGCCCCGCGGAGGGCCTGCCGACCCGCAGACGGTTCCCGACGGAAGACTGACCATGACACTGCGAACGACCGCCACTCATCAGGATCTCGACTGGCTGCTGGACGGCCTGGTGGAGCAGGTGCCGGGCACCCGGCACGCCATCGTGCTGTCCGACGACGGTCTGGTGGTGAGCCAGTCCGGCACCATCGCCCGCGGCGACGCGGAGCGGCTGGCCGCCGTGGCCACCGGCCAGCAGAGCCTCGCCCGCGGGGTCGGCACACTGTTCGGCGGCGGCCCGGTGCACCAGGTGATCGTGGAGCTGGCCGAGCTGTGGCTGTTCGTCTCCGCGGCCGGCCGGGGCACGCATCTGGCCGTCGTGGCGTCCCAGGAGGTCGACGCCGAACTGATGGCGGTGGCCATGCACACGCTGATGCAGCAGGTGGGGCAGCGCCTCGGCAGCGAAGCGCGCGTCGTGACGCCCGTCGGCGAGGGCGGTGTGCGTGAGTGAGCCACTGGACGGACGGCATGGAACCCGGTGACGCGGAAGCACTGTCCGTCCGGCCCTACACGATCACGCAGGGCCGGACCGCGCCGGCCCGCGACGACCTCACCCTGATCACGCTGGTCTCCACCGTCGAGCCCGAGCCCGCCCGGGCGGGCTCCCGCGGTCTCCAGCCAGAGCACCGCTCGATCCTGCGGCA
Source organism: Streptomyces sp. NPDC043878 (assembly GCF_056435735.1). Classification (NCBI taxonomy): domain Bacteria; kingdom Bacillati; phylum Actinomycetota; class Actinomycetes; order Kitasatosporales; family Streptomycetaceae; genus Streptomyces; species Streptomyces sp. NPDC043878. Next base: position 66,734 of record NZ_JBWKDW010000029.1, on the reverse strand, counting down.
GTGCCGGGCGCCCGCGGCGGTGGCCGAGATCGCCGCCGAACTGGACCTGCCGGTGTCGGTGACGAAGATCCTGATCGACGACCTGGTCGCCCTGGGCAGGGCGACCACCCGTCCGCCGCTCGCCGTAGCGGCAGGAAGCAACTGGGACATGAACCTACTTCGGGCGGTGAGGGATGGACTTCGCAGACTCTGACCTCATCGAACGCACCCCCACCGGCACGGCCCCCGCGGCCGTCAAGATCCTCGTGGCCGGCGGTTTCGGCGTGGGCAAGACGACCCTGGCCGGGGCGGTGAGCGAGGTGCCGCCGCTGCGCACCGAGGAGTACCTGACCGTGGCGAGTGTCGGCGTCGACGACGTCGCGGGCATCGAACGGAAGTCCACCACCACGGTGGCCATGGACTTCGGCCGGATCATGGTCAATCCCCAGCTGGTGGTCTACCTGTTCGGCACGCCGGGCCAGGAACGCTTCTGGTTCATGTGGAACGACCTCGTGCAGGGCGCCCTCGGCGCGGTCGTCCTCGCCGACACCCGGCGCCTGGAGACCAGCTTCGCGTCCATCGACTTCTTCGAGAGCCGCCGTATCCCGTTCGTCGTCGGGGTCAACTGCTTCTACGGCCACCGGGACCGCGCCGAGCGGGAGGTGCGCGAGGCGCTCGACCTCGATCTCGAAGTCCCGCTGCTGATGGGCGACATGCGGGAACGGTCAGTCGGCCGCGACCTGCTGCTGGCGCTGGCCGAACACCTCATCACGACGAACTCGTTGACCTAGTTGAAAGAGTTATCTAGTTGTAGAGTGGGGTCCACTCGACGGACGGGGCCACGTGTCCCGCCCGCGGGCCGGACGGAGGTGGGCCCCGCGATGCGTGCGACGGGTGGACAGGGCGGTGGGCGGGGCGGCGGCGTCCAGGTGCGGGTGCCCAAGATGGCCGAGCTGGTCGCGGCACGGCTGCGCCGGATGATCGTGCGCGGCGAACTCGCCGAGGGCGACGCGCTGCCCTCCGAGACGGCCCTCATGGAGGAGTTCGCCGTGTCCCGGCCGACCCTGCGCGAGGCGTTCCGGGTGCTGGAGTCGGAGTCCCTGATCAGCGTGCGCCGGGGCGCCCGGGGCGGGGCGCGGGTGCAGGTCCCGGAGGGCACGGTGGCCGCCCGCTACGCGGGGGTCGTCCTGGAGTACCGGGGCACGACCCTCAAGGACGTCTACGACGCCCGTACGGTGATCGAGGCGCCCTGCGCCGGGCTGCTGGCCGAGCGGCGCACCGGGGAGGACCTGCGGCGGCTGCGGGCCGCCGTCGCCGAGGCGGAGGGGCTGATGGACGACCCGTCGGCGTTCATCCGGGCCCACATGGAGTTCCACGCCCTGGTCGTCGAGCTGGCCGCCAACCAGACTCTGACCGTCCTCAACGGCATGGTCCGGCACATCATCGACCAGGCCAACTGGTCCCATGTCGACCTCGACGCCGGCAGCCCCGAGAACCTCCGGGCCAACCGGCGGGGATTCCGCGCCCATGTGGCCCTCGTCGAGCTGGTCGCCGCGCGCCGGACCGAGGACGCCGAGGACCTGTGGCGCGTCCACCTCCAGGAGGCGGAGGACTACCTGCTGCGGAACAAGTCCATGACCACCGTCCTGGACCTGCTGGGCTGACCCCGGCCCCGGGGGCCGGGGTCACGTCCCCGCTCTCAACTGCCGTGCAGCTCCCGCACGATGGGCTCCCACACCGCGGCGTCGATCTCGTACGCGGTGTAGAAGGAGACCCGGTCCACCAGCGCCCCGTACCTGCCGCGGATCTCGGCGGCCACCCGGTCCGGTTCGGCCACGACCGCGAAGGCGTGCAGGACCTCGTCGTCGACGAGCCGGCCCATCGCCTCCCACTTGTCCTCGCGCGCGGACTTCGACAACGCGTTGAGCTCGTCGCCGAGTTCGCCCCAGCCGTGCAGCTCCAGCACCCCGCGGTAGGCGGGGGTGCTGCCGTAGAAGGCGATCTGGCGGCGGGTGCCGTCGATCGCGCGGGCCAGTTCCTCCTCGGTGCGGCCGGTCGCGGTCAGCAGCAGGTGTGAGACGGAGAAGTCGCCGCGGGTGCGGCCGGAGGCCGTGAGGCCCGCCTCCAGGGTCGGCAGGGTCACCTCCCGCAGGTACCGCTCGGTGGTGAAGCCGTGCGCGAGCAGCCCGTCCGCCACCTCGCCCGCCACCTTGGTCATCGCCTCCCCGACGGCGGCCACGAACACCTTCGGCGCCCCGCCCGGCGCGGGCGGGGGCGAGAAGAAGGGGGACATCAGCGTGTGCGTGTAGAAGTCGCCGCGGAAGTCGAGCTTCGCGCCCTCGTTCCAGGCGTCCCAGATGGCGTGCAGCGCGCCGACGTACTCCCGCATGCGGGCCGCCGGCCGGCTCCACGGCATCGCGAAGCGGCGCTCGATGTGCGGTTTGATCTGGCTGCCGAGGCCGAGCGAGAAGCGTCCGCCGGAGTAGCTCTGCAGGTCGTGCGCGGTGTACGCGAGCTGCATGGGGGAGCGGGCGAAGGCGACCGCGATGGCCGTGCCCACCTCCAGCCGGTCGGTGTGCTCGGCGGCCAGCAGCAGCGGCAGGAAGGGGTCGTGCTTGGACTCCGAGGCCCACAGGCCGTCGTAGCCGGCCTTCTCGTGGTGCCGGGCCTCCTCGACCACCTCGGCGGTGCCCCAGACGTTCAGTTTGCCGTCGACCTTCATGCCACTCCCTCGACCGTGTGCGTGTCCAGTCCGATGTGCCGGGCGAGCCGTTCCCGGTGGTACGCGGGATCGCCGAACAGCAGCTGCGACGTCCTCGCCCGCTTCAGGTACAGGTGGGCCGGGTGTTCCCAGGTGAAGCCGATGCCGCCGTGCACCTGGATGTTCTCCTCGGTCGCCCGGAGGCAGGCGTCGGAGCAGAACGCCGTGGCGAGGCTCGCCACGGCGGGCAGCTGCGGGTCCTCGTTCTCCGCCGCGAGCAGCGCGTAGTGGGCGGCGGCGCGCGCCGACTCCACTTCGAGCAGGACGTCGGCCAGCAGGTGCTTGACGGCCTGGAAGGAGCCGATGGGCCGGCCGAACTGCCGTCGTACCTTGGCGTATTCCACGGCGGTGTCCAGGGCGCGTGCGGCCACCCCGACCTGCTCGGCGGCCAGGGCGACCGCGGCCCGGTCGAGCACCTGCGACACCAGGTCCCAGCCGTCGCCGTCGCCGTGCGTGCGCAGCCGGGTCGCCGGTACGGCCGTGTACTCCAGCCGTGCCTGGCGGCGGGTCGGGTCCAGCGTCGGCAGCGGCCGGCGGGTGAGGCCCGGCGCGTCGCCGTCCACCCGGAACACGCCGATGCCCCCGTCGCCGGTGCGGGCCACGGTGAGGACGACGTCGGCGGCGGCTCCGTCGAGGACGAACGTCTTGTGCCCGTCCAGCAGCCAGTCGCCGTCCGAGGGGCGGGCGGTGAGCGTGACGCCCTGCCGGTCCCAGCGGGCGGAGTCCTCGGTGAGGGCGAGGGTGGCCACCAGTTCGCCGGCGGCCAGCGCCGGCAGCAGCCGTTTGCGGGCGTCCTCGTCGGCCGAGCGCAGCAGGGTGGTGGTCGCCAGGACCGCCGAGGCGAGGAAGGGGGCGCACAGCAGCGCCCGGCCCGCCTCCTCCATGACCACGCCCGTCTCGACCGGCCCGCAGCCGGCGCCGCCGTACTCCTCGGGGACGGCAAGGCCCTGGAGGCCGAGCTCCGTCCCCATCCGGTGCCACAGCGTCCGGTCGAAGCCCTCCGGGGTCTCCATCAGCCGCCGTACCTCGGTCTCGGGTGAGGTGGCGGCGAGGAACGCCCGGACCGTGCGCCGTAGTTCCTCCTGCTCGTCGCTGAACGCGAAGTCCATGCCTCGGTCCTCCTCTTCCTGCCCGGCTTCCGCCCGGCTTGCCGCTCAGCGACGACCGCGCGCGGCGATGATCTTCTCGACGGCGGCGATGTGGTCGGCGGTGTGCATGCTGTCCCGCTCGGCGAGCAGGGCCGGTTCCAGCACGGTGGCCAGGGCCTGCTCCAGGTGCAGGTTCACCGCCCGCTTCGTCTCGCGCAGCGCCTGTGCCGGAAGGGCCGCCAGCCGTCCGGCCAGGTCCATGGCCTCGTCCAGGAGCTTGTCCTTGGGGACGGCGCGGTTGGCGACCCCGAGCCGGACCGCGTCCTCGGCGCTCACCCGCTCGCCCAGGAACAGCAGTTCCTTCGCGCGGGTCAGCCCGACGAGCAGCGGCAGCACGAGGGCGCCGCCGTCGCCCGCGACCAGGCCCACCTGGACGTGCGGGTCGGCGAGGTAGGTGTCGTCGGCGACCAGCACCAGGTCGCTGAGCAGGGCCAGGCTGCAACCGAGGCCCACGGCGGGCCCGTTGACCGCCGCGATCACCGGCAGTGGGCAGCGGACCATGCCGGTGATGATCCTGCGGGCCTCGTCGACGTTCTGCTGCCGGAAGACGCTGTCGCGCTGGACCCGGGTCATGATGTCGAAGTTGCCGCCGGCGCTGAACGCCCGGCCGCGCCCGGTGAGCACCACGGCCCGTGCCCGCGGGTCGGCGGCGAGCTCGTCCCAGACCGAGGCGAGAGAGGAATGCAGCTCCTCGCTCATCGAGTTGAGCTGCTCCGGACGGTTCAGTTCGACCAGCCTGACCGGTCCGACCGCCGTCACCACGAGATCCGTTTCCACCAGGTCCGCCATCTCCACCGCCATCGATCACGATCATAAATCAGTCAGTAGAGTTGAATGCTATAACTAATTAAGCTTTCTGAGAACCGGGTAGCCGAGTGACGGAGGACGCGCCATGTCGAGTCGTACCTACGAAACCGTGCGTGCGGAGGTGAAGGACCGGATCCTCACCGTCACCCTCGACCGGCCGGAGAAGCTGAACGCGTTCGGCCCGCAGATGATGCGGGACCTGCTCGACGTGCTGGACGCGGCCGACGCCGACGACGAGGTGCGGGTGATCGTGGTGACCGGTGCGGGGCGCGGGTTCTGCGCGGGCGCCGACGTCAGCGCCGGCCGGTCCGCCTTCGACCACCGTACGGCGGGCGCCTGGCACCGGGACACCGGCGGCCGGGTCGCGCTGCGGATCTTCGCCTGCACCAAGCCGGTGATCGGGGCGGTCAACGGGCCGGCCGCCGGTGTCGGAGCCAGCATGACCCTGCCCATGGACATCCGGCTGGCGTCGACCTCGGCGAAGTTCGGGTTCGTCTTCGCCCGCCGCGGCATCGTGCCCGAGTCCGCCGCGAGCTGGTTCCTGCCGCGCGCGGTGGGCATGCAGCGGGCGATGGAGTGGGTGGCCACCGGCAGGCTCTTCGGCCCCGACGAGGCCCTCGCGGCCGGGCTGGTGCGCTCGGTCCACGCGCCCGGCGACCTCCTGCCCGCGGCCTACGAACTCGCCCGGGAGATCGCCGCGAACACCTCCGCCGTGTCGGTCGCCCTGTCCCGGCAGATGATGTGGCGGATGCTCGGCGAGCCCCACCCCATGGCGGCGCACCGCCTCGACTCGCGGATCATGAGCCAGATCGGCGGCGGCCCCGACCCCACCGAGGGCGTCGAGTCGTTCCTCGCCAAGCGACCGCCCGCGTTCCCGGGCCTGGTCAGCAAGGACATGCCGGCCGTCTATCCCTGGTGGCGGGAGGAGGAGTTCCGTCCCCTCGGCGAGTAGCACCGCCCGGGCACGCCATGGAGCACGGGACACCGACACGCAGGGGGACGGGATGACGACGTACGGCTACATCGTGGTGGGAGCCGGGTCGGCGGGGTGCGTGCCGGCCAACCGCCTCTCCGCGGACGCGCGCACGAGCGTGCTGCCGATCGGGGCGGGCGGCCGGGACAGCACCCCGCTGATCGGCATGCCCAAGGGTTTCGGCAAGCGCGCGGCTGCTGATCGCGCCGGTGCCACCGACCCCGGAGATCCGCGGCAGGAAGACCGGTGTGGAGCGGGCGCCCGGGCTGGTGGGCCTCGGCTACGTCCCGCGCCCCGACGCCGAGGACAGCCCGTGTCCGCGGGCTCGACGGCCTACGGGCCGTGGACTGCTCGATCATGCCCGCCATGGTGTCCGGCAACCTGAACGCGCCGGTCATGGCCATGGCATGGCGGGCGGCGGATCTCGTTCTCGGAACCGCCTGATTTCAGGAGATCTGGCCGAAACATTGTCGTGGTTTGTTTGAACTGTTAGCGTCCGGACGGCGGGCATTCAGTTGAATGCGCTGAACCATTTACCGCCTGGACGGCAACCATGAGCGATGGTTTCCTGCACGATCCCCTCCCCGGAGTCGACTGGGGTGTCGCCACCGCGGACGCACTCGCGGCCCCGCCGGCATCCCCGTCGCAACGCGGCGGCCACTTCCGGCAGTGGACCGAGGACATGCGGCAGCTGTTCGGCGTCACCGCCGACACGCACCGGATGGTCGCCGGCTGGCCGCAGCTCCAGCCCGAGGGCCCCGGCACCTGGGACCCGGTGGCGCTGGACCGCTGCGACCGCGCGCTCGACGCCCTGCTCGCGGACGGCGTACGACCCGCGGTGACCCTGCTCGACCGCAACCTCCCGCCCTGGCTGGACGCCGCCGGGGGCTGGCTGGACCGCGACACCGCCGAGCACTTCGGCGCGTACGCCGCCGAACTGGGCCGCCGCCTCGGCGACCGGGTGGAGCGCTGGATCACCTCCACCGACCTGGCCGGCCCCACCCTCGCCGAGCACGTGGCCGGGATGTACCCGCCCCGCCGGGGCATCGGCCTGGCCGGGCTGGCCTCGGTCCACCACATCCTGCTGGCCAACGGGCTCGCCGTGCAGGCGCTCAGGGGGGTCGGCGCGCGCGGCCGGACCGGCACCACGGTGACCCTCGTCGGCGGCTACCCGGCCACCGAGGACCCCTACGACCGCCTCGCCGTGGAACGGGTCGAGAGCTGGACCAACCGGCTCTTCCTCGACCCGCTGCTGCTGGGTGAGCACATGGTCACCGAGGACGACGTCTCACCCGTCGAGGCCACCGGCTGCGTACACCCCGGGGACCTGGAGACCATCGCCACGCACCAGGACCTGCTGGGCCTGTCCTGGCACACTCCGTTCCGCGTCACCGCGCCGGAGAACCTGCCCCGGGTGCTGCCGACCACGCGCTGTCTCAGCGCCCTGAACGAGGTGAACCGGCTGCTCGTCGGCCTCGGCTTCGCCGTCGTCCCCTTCGACGACGTGGAGACCACGGCGTACGGCTGGCCGATCATCCCCGAGGGCCTCGCCGACGCCGTCGCCGGCCTGCACGACCTGTACGGGGACCTGCTGCCGCCGCTGTCCGTCATCGACAACGGCATGGCCGACCTGGACCTCGTCGACGAGAGCGGCCACAGCGACGACGACCGGCGGCGGGCCCTGCTGCGCGCCCGGCTGTCCTGGCTGGCCGGACTGGTCGACGCCGGGGTGGAGGTGTGCGGCTACGAGTACTGGTCGGTGCTGGACAACCTGGAGGCCAAGTTCCGCTACACCCGGCTGTACGCGATGGCGGTCCCGGACCACGAGGCCCCGCCGCGCCCCGCGATCCCCTCGGACTGGGTGCACGGGGGAGCGTTCGCGGACGCCGTGGTGACCGGGCCCGCGGGCCGGCTGACCCTGGTGCCGACCGCCGCGTCCCGGGCTCAGGGCGTCCCGGCCCCGTAGTCCCGGCCCCGGATCAGCCGGACCGGCGTGTACACGAGGACCTCCTCGTCCCGCTGGTTGCGGACGGTGATCCGGCTGGTCACCACGCCCCGGCCGGGCTTGCTGGAGGGACGGTTGCCGGTGGTCTCCACGACGGCGTACACCGTGTCGCCGACGTACACCGGCCCCCGCACGCTCAGCTCCATGTGCAGGAACGCCAGACCGGTGCCGTGCAGCACGTTCGTCTGGAGCACGAGCCCCTCCGCCAGGCAGTAGGTCAGCCCGCCCGGCACCAGCCGACCGGTGTAGCCGCCCTCCGCGGCGTGCGAGGCGTCCCAGAACAGCGGTTCGGTGAACCCGCCCCAGGTGACGAAGTTGACCAGGTCGGTCTCGGTGACGGTACGGCGGGCGGTCCGGAAGACCTGCCCGACCGGCATGTCCTCATAGGTCAGCCCCCGCACCAGCGGGGGTACGTCGGTGACGGTGTGCTCGGTCGTCATGGCGGTGCCTTTCGTGGGCCGGGGCGTGGGTGGTCGGGGCGTGGGCCGGGGCGTCACAGGTCGATCGGGTGCTTCTCGCCGACGCCCTCGAAGTCCGGGGCGCGCTTCTCGCGGTGGGCGGCCAGTCCCTCGACGACCTCGTGTCCGGCGAAACCGAAGAACTCCAGGCCCAGCGAGGCCTCGAAGATCGGCTGGGCCGAGCGGTACCAGTGGTTGAGCGAGCGCTTGGTCCAGCTGAGGGCGCTGGCGGGGCCGGCGGCCAGCGCGGTGGCCACCCGCAGCGCCTCGGCGTGCTCCTCGCCGGCGTCCACGCACCGGGAGACCAGGCCGATCCGCTCGGCCTCCTCACCGGTGAGCACCTCGCAGGTCAGCAGGTAGTACTTGGCCTTCGCCATGCCGCACAGCAGCGGCCAGCAGATGGCCGCGTGGTCACCGGCCGCGACGCCGAGCCGGGTGTGGCCGTCGACGATCTTCGCCGTGCGGGCGGCGATCGAGATGTCCGCGAGCAGACCGATGACCAGTCCCGCGCCGACCGCCGGACCGTGGATCGCGGAGACCACCGGCTTGGAGCAGTTCATCACCCCGTAGACCATGTCCCTGGCCTCGCGCATCACCCGGGCGCGGACCGCGTGGTCCTCGGTCATGGCCTCGATGGAGTCGAAGGTCCCGCCGGCCGAGAACGCCTTGCCCGCGCCCTGGACGATCACCGCGCGGGTCTGCTGGTCGCGGTCGATCACCGGCCAGACGTCGGCCAGTTCCCCGTGCATCCGGGGGTCCACGGCGTTGAGGTTCGGGGCGTCGAGCACGAGGCGGAGCACGCCGGGTGCGGGCCGCTCGAAGGTCAGGCTCGTGAACTGGTCGTAGAGATCGGTCACGTCACGCTCCTGGTGCATTCAGTGTGGATACTATAATTATCTAACTGTATCGAGGGCGGGTCGACAAGCCGCCCGACCGGCGGACTGGCGAGCGGGCCACACTCAGGACGGGAAGCCCGGCATGGATCTCACCTTCAGCGAGGAGCAGGACGAACTGCGCAAGGTCGTGCGGTCCTTCCTCGGCAAGTACTCCGGCGAGCCGGACGTGCGCCGGCTGGCCGCCGACCCGCGCGGCTACGACCTCGTCGTCTGGCGGCGCATGGCCGCCGAACTCGGCCTCCAGGGCCTCGCGATACCGGAGGAGTACGGCGGCTCCGGATTCGGCTACGTCGAGCTCGGCATCGTCTTCGAGGAGGCGGGCCGCGCCCTGCTGGGCGGACCGTACTTCGCCACCGTGGCGCTGGCCGCCGAGGCGCTGCTGCGCTGCGGCGACGAGCGGGCCCGGGCCGACCTGCTGCCGGGCATCGCCGCCGGCTCGACGGTGGCCACGCTGGCCCTCACCGAGGACGCCGGCCGCTGGGACGAGCGCGGCATCGGCCTCCCGGCCACCGAGGGGACCGACGGCTGGCGCCTGACCGGCGTCAAGACCTACGTCCCCGACGGCCACCTCGCCGACCTGCTGCTGGTGGCCGCGCGTACCCCCTCGGGCATCGGCCTGTTCGCCGTCGGCGCCGACGCGCCCGGCCTGGTCCGCACCCCGCTGCCCACCCTGGACCAGACCCGCAAGCAGGCGAGCGTCCGGTTCACGGACACGCCCGCCCGGCTCCTGGGCGCCGAGGGCACCGCCTGGCCCGCCCTGGAGCGCACCCTCGCCACCGCCTCCGTCCTGCTGGCCGCCGAACAGACCGGCGGAGCCGCCGCCGCCCTGGAGGCCGCGGTGGGCTACGCCCGCATCCGCGTCCAGTACGGCCGGGCCATCGGCTCGTTCCAGGGGATCAAGCACAAGTGCGCCGACATGCTGGTGGAGATCGAGTCCGCCCGCTCGGCGGCGTACGGAGGACTGTGGGCGCTGGATGACGGCGACGAGACGGAGATCGCCATGGCGGCGGCCCTCGCCCAGACCTTCTGCTCGGAGGCGTTCACCAGGGTCGCCGGCGACAACATCCAGGTGCACGGCGGCATCGGCTTCACCTGGGAACACCCGGCCCACCTGTACTTCAAGCGCGCCAAGAGCTCCGAGGCGCTCCTCGGACCGCCGTCGTACCACCGGGAACTGCTCGCCACCCGGCTCGGCATCTGAACCTCATCGCCCGAACCGCCCGACCGTTAGTGAAGGAGCCGGCATGGAGCTCGACTTCGGGCCCGTCGTACACGAGTTCCGCCAGGAGCTGCGGGACTGGCTGGCGGACCACCTCGTGGGGGAGTTCGCCGAGCACCGGGGCGTCGGCGGCCCCACCGACGGCGCCGCCTGGGAGGTCCGCCTCGCCTGGGACCGGGAGCTGTCCGCCGGGAACTGGCTGGGCGTCGGCTGGCCGCGGGAGTACGGCGGCCGCGGCCTCGGTCTCGTCGAGGAGATCGTCTTCGAGTACGAGTACGCGCGGGCCGACGCCCCCTACCGGGCCACCGGCAACGCCCTCGACCTGCTGGGGCCCATGCTCCTGAAGACGGGCAGCGAGGCGCAGCGCAAGCGGTTCCTGCCGCCGATCCTCGCCGTCGAGGAACTGTGGGGCCAGGGCTTCAGCGAACCGGGCGCCGGCTCCGACCTGGCCTCGGTCCGCACCCGGGCCGTGCTGGACGGCGACCAGTGGGTGATCGACGGACAGAAAGTGTGGACGTCCTTCGGCCTGCACGCCGACTGGCTCTACGTCCTCACCCGCACCGACCCCGAATCCCGCCGGCACAAGGGGCTGACCATGCTGCTCGTCCCGGCCCGCCAGCCGGGCGTGGAGATCCGGCCCATCCGCAACCTCGCCGGCCAGGACGAGTTCGCCGAGGTCTTCCTCTCCGGCGCGCGCACCGGCGCGGACATGGTCGTCGGCGAGGTCGGCGGGGGCTGGGGCACCGCGATGGCCACCCTCGGCATCGAACGCGGCACGACCCTGCTGCCCCAGCAGCTCGGGTTCGAGCGGGAGGCGGAGGCGCTGGTCGAACTGGCCCGGCGGCGGGGCGCGTTGGAGGACCCCATGCTGCGCGGCCGGATCGTGGACGCCTGGATCTCCGTACGCATCATGCGCACCACGAACCTGCGGACCCTCGGCGAACTCACCGCCGGCCGCGCACCGGGCGCGCAGGCCACCACGGCCAAGCTGTACGCCTCCACCCGCCACCAGCGACTCGGCCACCTGGCGATGGAGCTGGCCGGGCCGGCCGGACAGATCGTCGGCGAGGACTACGGCCTGGACCGGCGGCAGCGCTCGTTCCTGCTGTCGCTCGCGGAGACGATCTACGGCGGGTCGAGCGAGATCCAGCGGAACATCATCGGCGAGCAGCTCCTCGGCCTGCCGAAGGAGCCCCGGCCGTGACGCCGCCCGACGGGAGCGCCCCGCCGTCCCTCGAGGACCGGGTCGACCGCATCGAGTCGCACCTGGCGATCCAGCAGCTGCCCGTCCGCTACGCCCTCGCCGTGGACGCCCGCGACCTCGGCGCCTGGGCCGGCTGCTTCCGGCCCGACGTGGAGATGGGGCGCCTGGGCCGCGGCCGGGAGGCACTGGTGTCGTACATCGAGCCGCTGGTCCGCGGTTTTCGCCGGTCGGTCCACCAGGTCTGCGGCCACCACATCGAGTTCACCGGCCGCGACACCGCGACCGGCTCGGTGTACTGCCGGGCCGAGCACGAGGTGGGGGAGCGGTGGATCGTCATGGCCATCCGCTACCTCGACGAGTACGCGCGCGTGGACGGCGAGTGGTACTTCTCCCGGCGCCGCGAGCAGCACTGGTACGCGGCCGACACGACCGAGCGCCCGCAGGCGGTGGGATTCCAGGGCTGGGAGGGGGCCGGTGAACCGGCGCTCCCGGACGCCTTTCCCTCCTGGGCGGCCTTCTGGAAGGAGACGACGTGACACGGCGAGGGACCCGGCTCACCGGGAGGACGGCACTGGTCACCGGCGGCGGACAGGGCGTGGGCCGCGGCATCGCGCTCGCGCTGGCCGCCGAGGGGGCGGCCGTGGTGGTCACCGGCCGCACCGAGGGCAAGCTGAAGGAGGTCGCCGCGGAGATCACCGGGCGCGGCGGACGCGCGCACACCGTGGTCGGGGACGTCGGCGAACGCGACGACGTCGACCGCATGGTGGCCGAGACGGTGGCGGAGTTCGGCGGGCTGGACGTGCTCGTCAACAACGCGCAGAGCTCCGTGCAGCGGCGGCTGGAGGCGACCTCGTACGACGACGTCGAACTCACCTACCGCAGCGGGCCGTTGGCCGCCTTCCATGCCATGCAGGCGGCCCTGCCACACCTGCGGGCCAGCCGCGGCAGCGTGGTGAACCTCGGTTCCTCGGCCGCCGTGCAGGGCGAGGTGACCTTCGCGGCCTACGCGATGGCCAAAGAGGCCGTCCGCGGGCTCACCCGGGTCGCCGCGCGGGAGTGGGGGGCGTACGGCATCCGCGTGAACGTCGTCTGTCCGGCGGCGCTGAGCCCGGCGGCCGAGGAGTACCTCAGCGCCAACCCGGAGAAGGCCGAACGCGTCCTGGCCGCCATCCCGCTGGGCCGGATGGGCGACCCGGAGACGGACATCGGCCGGGCGGTGGCCGCGCTGGTCAGCGACGACATGACCTACCTGACCGGCGCGACCCTGATGCTGGAGGGCGGGCGAACGCTCCTCGGGTGAGGCGGGTGAGGCGGGTGAGGCGGGCGGGGTGGGCTGGGTGAGGCGGCCGGGGTGACGGCCGGGCGGGCCGCGTCGCCCGGCCGGCCGGCGCTCACTCCCGGCCGCCGCGTCGCGGCCCCCTCACACCACTCCCCGGGCCCGCAGCCCCGCCAGCCGGTCGTCCGTCACGCCTGCCAGTCCGGTGAGGACTTCCGCCGTGTGCTCGCCGAGTGCGGGGGGCGGGGTGTAGCCGTCGACCGGGGTGGCCGAGAAGCGGATCGGGTTGGCCAGCAGGGGCAGGCGGCCGGACACGGGGTCCTCGACCTCGACCAGCATCTCGCGGTGGCGGATCTGGGGGTCGGCGAAGACCTCGGGCAGCTCGTTGAACGGGCCCGCCGGCACGTCGTGTTCGTCCAGCACGGTCAGCCACTCGTCCCGGGTCCTGGTGCGCAGGACCGCTTCGAGGACGGGCACGATCTCCTCGCGGTGGGCGATCCTGGCGGAGGTCGTGGCGAACCGCTCGTCCTGGAGCAGGTCGGTGCGGCCGGCCGCCGCGCAGAACCCGGCGAACTGCTTGTCGTTGCCCGCGACGAGGAAGATCGGCTTGTCCTGGCAGGCGAACGCCTGGGAGGGGATGCCGCCGTAGCCGCCGTTGCCGCGGCGGCGCGGGACCTCGCCGGAGACCAGGTAGTTCATCGCGAAGTGCGACAGCGAGGCCAGCCCGCAGTCCAGCAGGGACAGGTCGATGAACTGCCCCTCGCCGGTGGCGTCCCGGTGCCGCAGTGCCGCCAGCACGGCCGTGGAGGCGTACAGCCCGGTGAGGATGTCGACCATGCTGACGCCGACCTTCATCGGCTCGCCGGGGTGCCCGGAGACGCTCATCATGCCGGACATGGCCTGGAAGATGCCGTCGTAGCCGGGGCGTTCGGCGTACGGCCCGGTCTGGCCGAAGCCGGTCACCGAGAGGTACACCAGCCGTGGGTCGAGCGCCCGGAGACTCTCGTGGTCGAGGCCGTACTTCGCGAGGGTGCCCGCCCGGAAGTTCTCGACCACGACGTCCGAACGCGCGGCCAGGGCGCGGATCAGCTCCTGCCCCTCCGCGGAGGCGTGGTTGACGGTGATGGACCGCTTGTTGCGGTTGCAGGAGAGGTAGAAGGCGGCGGTGTCCGTCCGGTCGCCACGGGGTCCGCCGGCGAAGGGCGGCCCGTAGGTCCGGGAGTCGTCGCCGCCGCCGGGGCGCTCGACCTTGATCACCTCGGCTCCCAGGTCGGCCAGCATCTGGGTGGCGAGCGGGGCCGCGAGGATGCGGGACAGGTCGAGGACGCGGACACCGGCCAGGGCGGTCGACGGCATCTGGGAGTTCCTCTCTGCGTGACGAACAGGCGAATGAGTTATATAAATAATACATCTGGCGCCGAGGCTCATCCCGTACGATTGCCTCATCTGTTTAATCATGTAACTATATCGATCGGCTGATCGCCGAGACCGGAGGGCACGCGGATGACCGTCGCAGCGAGGTCCCTCACCGACCAGGAACAGCTCGAACGCCGCGAGTGGTTCCGAGCCCGCTGGGAACGCGGGGTCGCCTTCAACCGCCGCTGCGGGCTGCGCGTGACGCGCTGGGACCCGGACGGTGTCGAGATCGTGCTGCCCTACGCGGAGTCCCTCTCCGCCCACGAGGGCATCTTCCACGGCGGAGTGGTCTCGGCCCTCATCGACACCGCCGGCGCCGGCGCCGTGATCGCCGGACACGACTTCGACAAGGGGAGCCGGCTGAGCACCGTGTCGATGTCGGTGCAGTACCTCGCACCCGCCCGCGGCCGCGAGGCCGTGGCCCACGCCCGCTGTGTGCGCCGGGGCCGCCGGGTGCACTTCGCCGACGTCGACGTGATGACCGACGGACGCATCTGCGCCCGCGGCCAGGTGGTGGTGACCATCTCCGGCGAACGGCCGGGCGTCGGCGACCCCATCGAACCGCTGACCGAGGAGTGACGTGATGCCCGAGGAACCCGAGGTGTCCGCCGAGGACCTGGACCTGGTGCTGTACGAGGTCGACGAGGACGGCGTCGCCACCGTCACCCTCAACCGGCCCGAGCGCAAGAACGCCTGGAGCCTGCCGATGGAGCGCCGTTTCTTCGCGCTCCTGGACGAGGCCGCGCACGACCCCGCCGTCCGCGCCGTGATCATCACGGGGGCGGGCCGGTCGTTCTGCCCGGGCATGGACATGCAGCGGCTGGAGCAGAACTCCCAGCCGGGCCAGTCCCTCAACCTCCAGGCCCGCGTGCCCATGTACAGCAGACGGAACATGCCCAAGCCGATGATCGCCGCCGTGAACGGCGCCTGCGCGGGCATCGGCCTGATCCAGGCGCTCATCTGCGACGTCCGCTTCGCCGCCCGCGGCGCCCGCTTCACCACCGCCTTCACCCGCCGCGGCCTGGCCGGCGAGTACAACCTGCCGTACGTCCTGCCCCGCCTCGTCGGCCTGGAGAACGCGCTTGACCTGCTGCTGTCCGGCCGGGTCTTCGACGCCGACGAGGCGAGGGAACTCGGCCTGGTCAGCCGCGTGGTGGAACCCGAGGACCTGCTGGACGCCGCCCGCGCCTACGCCCGGGACATCGCCCGCAACTGCTCGCCGCGCGCCATGGCCGTCGTACGGCACCAGGTGTACGGCGATCTGGACCGGACCTTCACCGAAGCCCTCGCCCGCTCCTACTCCGCCATGGAGTTCTTCGCCGGCTCGCCGGACTTCCGCGAGGGCGTGGCCAGCTTCACCGAGAAGCGGGAGCCCAAGTTCGAGGGGCTGCCCCCGGACTTCGACCCCGACGAGGCCACGCGCGACGCGTTCCTGCCGTACTGACCCCGCGGCACGGATCTGCCGTACCGACCCGCCGTACCGACCCGCCGCCGTACCGACCGAGGAGACTGGACGATGACAGGGCAGCCGTTCCCCGTCGAAGCCGGGCACATCATGATGTTCGCCCGCGCCATCGGCGACGAGAACCCGGCGTACCAGGGGGAGTCGGCGCTCGCGCCGCCCACCTTCACCATGGCGAGCGCCCACCACGACCCCGACTACCACCTGCGGCCCAAGCCGGGCCAGGAGTGGTTCGGTTCCGGGGCGGGCCCCGGGGTGATGCTGGAGGGCGGCGGCGGGTTGCACGCCGAGCAGCACTTCACCTATCACCGGCCGGTGCGCGCCGGCGAGACGCTGCACGCGCACACCGTGCCCGGACGCAGCTGGGAGAAGCAGGGCCGCACCGGCCGGCTGCTGTTCAGCGAGCGGGTCACCGAGTACCGGGACGCCGACGGCCGACCGGTCGTCAGCGCCCGGACCGTGGCCGTCGTGCCCGAAGGCCCCGCGACCCCGAAGGACGTCCGATGAGCGTGCACGCGGCCGACGTCAAGATCGGCGAGACCCGTGAGAGCGTGCTGGTCGACGACCTGAAGCGGACCCGGATCGTGCAGTACGCCGGCGCGTCCGGCGACTTCAACCCGCTGCACACCGACGACCGGTTCGCCACCGAGACCGCCGGATACCCCGGGGTCTTCGCGCACGGCATGCTGACGATGGGCATGACCGGGCGGGTCCTCACCGACTGGGTCGGCCCCGAGGCGCTGCTCAGCTTCGGTGTCCGCTTCAGGGCGCAGGTCTGGCCCGGCGACACGCTGACCGCCACGGCCACCGTCGAGTCGGTGGAGGACACCCCGGACGGCCCGGTCGCCCGTTTCTCGCTGCGCACCGTCACCCAGGACGGCGCCGAGGTGGTCACCGGCACCGCGACGGCCCGCCTGGAGCCCTGAACCGGTGGGCGCCGCGCAGGACACCGGGACGCCGGACACCTGGACCGCCATGGTCGGCCGGGCCCACGACCACACCCGCCCCGCCGTCCGGTTCGGTGACCTCACCTGGAGCGGACGCGAACTCCTGGACCGGGCGGCCGGCGCGGCCGACTGGCTCGACACGCTCGCCCTGGAGCCCGGCGCCCCGGTGCCCGCGCTGGTCGCCACCTCCGCGGAGGCCCTCGCGCTGGTGATCGGCGGCGCCGGATCGAACCATCCGCTCGCGCCGCTGGGCGTGCGCATGACGGCGTACGAGATCGCCACCGTCGTCGAGGCGACGGGGTCGGAGGTGCTCGTCGTCCAGCCCGAGTTCGCCGCGCTGGGCCGCCAGGTGGCCGCCCTGTCCGGTCGTCGCGCCGTGCAGGTTCCGCAACCACGACCGTCCACACGGCAGTTGGCGGCCGGTCCGGACGACCTCGCCGCAGTGCTGCACACCTCCGGGACGACCGGACGCCCCAAGCCCGTCACCATGACGCAGCGGCGGCTGGCCGCCCGCGCCCGCGTCAACGGACTGCTGTGCGCCCTCGCCCCCGACAGTTTCTACGGCGGCAGCGCGCCCTTCCACCACATCGCGGGCCTCGGCAACATCGCCGTGGCCCTCGCCGCGGGCGCCCTGGTGACCGGACTGCCCCGCTTCACCGTGGAGGGCTGGACCCTGCTGCGGGAGCTCGGCACCACGCACACCAGCATGGTCCCGGCGATGCTGGAGACCCTGCTGACGGCCGGGCAGGCCCGCCACGAGACGCTGCGGGTCCTCCAGTACGGCGGTGCGCCCGTGCGCCCCGAGACGCTGCGGCGGACCTACGAGGCCATGCCCGGCGTCCGCATGCTCAACATGTTCGGTCAGACCGAGGGCTCCCCGATCAGCGTTCTCACGCCGGAGGACCACCGGGAGGCGGTCGCCGGACGCGCCGAGCTGCTGCGGTCCGTCGGTCGCGCCGCCCCCGGCGTCGAACTGCGCCTGCACGAGGCGGGTGTGGACGGCGTCGGCGAGATCCACGCCCGCGCCGATCACCTCTTCCGGGTGGACGCCGGCGGCTGGCTGCACAGCGGCGACCTCGGCCGGGTCGCGGCGGACGGCTACCTCTACCTGTCCGGCCGGCACTCCGACATGATCATCCGCGGTGGTGAGAACGTCCATCCGCTGGAGGTGGAGACCGTCCTGGCCGCCCACCCCGGCATCGCCGACGTGGCGGTCTCCGGCGCCCCGGACGAGCGGCTCGGCCAGACGGTCGTCGCCTGGGTCGTGCCGTCGGACCCCGGCGCCCCGCCCGACCCCGCGGCGCTCAGGGCGTACGCCCGGGCCCGGCTGTCCGGGTTCAAGGTCCCCGTGCGCTGGTGGTTCACCGGCGAACTGCCGCGCAACGCCAACGGCAAGGTCCTGCGGCGCGGCCTGCGGGAGCCCGCCGCACGCGAAGGAGAGACACGTGACGCTTGACCACACCCTCGTCGCCCCCGAGGCCGCCGGCGTCGACCCGCACCGGCTGGACGTCCTGCTGCGCCGCGTCCGCCTGGAGGTGGAGCACGGACCGCTGCCGTCCGCGCAGGTCGCCGTCGCCTGCGGCGGCCGGCTGGTGGCCTTCGAGACCTGGGGCGACGCCGACGGCGACACCCGCTACGTCCTGCAGTCCGTCGGCCGGTCGATCGTGGCGGGCGCGGTGTGGAAGCTGATCGGCGACGGCCTCCTCGACGTGGAGGAGGAGGTCGCCGCGATCATCCCGGAGTTCGCGCCGAACGGGAAGGAGACGGTGACGGTCGAGCAGGTGCTCACGCACACCGCGGGCTTCCCCTTCGCGCCGCTCGGCCACCCCAGGACGCTCGACCGTGAGCAGCGGCTCGCCGCGTTCGGCCGCTGGCGCCTGGACTACCCGCCCGGCAGCCGCTTCCAGTTCCATCTCACCTCGGCGGCCTGGCTGATCGCCGAGATCGTCGAGCGGCGCACCGGGCTGGCCTTCGCCGAGTACCTGCGTGAGCGGATCGCCCGGCCCCTCGGACTGGCGTCGCTCGAACTCGGGGTCCCGGTGGACCGGCAGCCGGGCTCCGTCGCCCCGATGACCGCCACCGACCGCACCAGCGACGACCAGGAGGTCGACCCCTGGGGACCCTGGTACCTGTCCGACCCACGCGTCCTCGCGGCGGGCGAGCCCAGTCACGCCCTGGTCGCCACCGCCGCCGACGTCGCGCTGTACTTCCAGGCGCTGGAGCACTCCGGTCTGTGGAAGCCGGAGGCGGTGGCCGAGGGCACCCGGATCCGGCTGACCGACCACCCGCACGGGGAGCGGATCTACGGCGGCGGCGGTGGCCCGCGCACCAGCATGGCCCTGTTCGTCACCGTGGCCGGTCCCGACGCGGGCAGCGGGCTGCCGTCCACCGGTTCCCCCGCGCTCTTCGGCAGCGCCGGAGCCGCCTACCAGCTGGGCTTCATGGACCCGGCCAGCGGCCTGTCCTTCGCCTGCCTGAGCAACGGCTACCCGCTCGCCGGCTACGACCACTCCCCGCGCGGCAAGGCACTGCTGACCAACGTCGCGAACCTCGCTGCGGACCTCACCGATCTCCCCGATCCCGCCGGCTGAGTTCCGGCGGCCGGCGCGGAGCGGGCCCGGTACCGAACCTCGGTACCGGGCCCGCCTCCGTGTGCCAGGGGGCTCAGCGGCTGATCAGCTGCTGGGCGTTGTTGTACATGATGTCGTCCTGGACCGACTCGTCGAGTTCCGCGAGGAGCTTGCGGTAGTCCGCCGGGTTGGCGATGCCCTCCGCGTGCGGGAAGTCGGAGCCCATCACGATGGACTCGTGGTACCCGAGCCGCTTCACCAGGCTCGGGATGTCGTCCTCCGGGTAGGGCACCACCCGGACGTGCTTGCGGAAGACCTCGCTGGGACGCTCGGCGAGCTGGCCGCCGATCCAGGGCCCGTTGCGGCCCATGCCCCGGCTCTTGTCCATGTGCCGGACGAAGTGCGGCACCCACTCGGCGCCGAACTCCGACACAAGGACGTTGATGTCCGGGAAGCGCCCGAAGAGGTTGTCGAAGATCAGCGCGGACAGCGTCTCCTCGATGGGGCGCTGGCCGTAGGTGTTCATCCACTGCCACGCCGACATCCGGAAGTGGATCGGGCTGGCGTCGTGGCCCCAGGCCGGTGCGACGTGCGAGTTGTAGTAGAACTCGCTGATGTGGTAACACACGCTGGCCTTGGCCTCGTTGACCAGCTTCCAGAACGGGTCGAAGTACGGGTCGCCGGGTGAGCGGCCGTACTGCGGTCCGGTCGGCAGCATGATGAACCGCGCGCCCTCGTTCAGGACGTACTCGAGCTCCTTGACCGCACTGGGCAGGTCGCGCAGCGACAGCAGCGCGGGGGAGTAGATGCGGTCCTGGTGGTTGAAGCCCCACACCTCGTTCATGTAGCGGTTGAACGAGTGGTAGTTGGCGTAGAGCGGTTCGACGCCCTGTACGTACTCCTCGGCGACCAGTGCCCAGCCGCCGGGGTAGATGATCGTCTGGTCCAGGCCCTGTTCGTCCATGACGCGCAGCCGGGCCTCGCGGTTCTGGTACGACTCGTGCATCGGCTCGAACTGGTACGTCTCGTCGGGGTTGCCCGAGGCCATGGCCTTGAGCATCTCCTTGAGCGAGCCGGGCCGGTAGACCTGCCCGAACTCCGGTTCCAGACACACCACGACGCGGTCCCCGGCGAGGATGACCTCGCGGCCGTCGGGCAGTGTCACCGGGGCCACTGCCTGGCCGAGGAACTCCTTCGGGAGATACCGGGTGAAGGAGTCCCGTTCCTCGTACATGTGCTGGTCGCAGTCGAAGATTCGCTTGCGCTGTTCGGCCATGGCCGTCGCCTCCGAGACCCCTGAGCTATTCAGTACGCCTTCTATAATTATCTAACTGATTCGAAGGCGCAAGGGGTGAGGGGGACGCGGTGCGGGGAACGTGGCCGGGCGGCTCAGTCGAGGAGTTCGAGCACCGTCTTGGGCCCGGCCGCGTTCACGACGTCGTCGGCGCTGGAGATGTGCCGCTGCCACAGCCTCTCGGCCTCGTCCGCCTTGCCGGCCTCGATCAGGCCGACCAGCCGGACGTGGGCCCGGTGCCCCTTGAGGGCCTGCGCCTTCTGGGCCTCCGCGTCCGTGGCGCCCGCCGTGTACGAGGCGTTGGCGCGGTCGATGATGTTGCGCAGCATGCCGCACAGCAGGATCATCGTCTCGTTGCCGGTGAGCTCGATCAGCAGGGCGTGGAACGCGTCCTGTGCCTCCACCAGGGCGAGCGGGTCGTCCAGGGCGGCCTTCTCGGTGGCCACCGCGTCCCGCAGCCGCTTGATGTCGGCCGGCGAGTTCTTGGCGGCGACCTGCCGGGCGCAGGGCGGCTCGATGACGGCGGCCGCGCGATAGATGTCGCCGAGGGTCGCGCCGCGGTACTCCAGGATCAGCCCGGCGAAACGGGCCGCCACGTCGGAGTCGGGGGCGCTCACCCGGGCGCCGCCGTGGGCGCCGCGGCGCACCGTGATCAGCGACTCCGACTCCAGGACGCGGAACGCCTCGCGCAGGGTCGGCCGGGAGATGCCGAACTGCTCCATCAGGCCCGACTCCGGGGGCAGGGCGTCATCGGGCTGCAGCTCGCCCCGCACGATCTGGCGGCGCAGGTGGGCGGCGACCAGTTCGGCGGTCTTCGGTACGCGGACCTGACGTCCGACCCGGGCGCGGGAGGGCGCGGGTAGGGTCGGCGTCTGTACTGCACGGGCTGCCTCGGCCACGGTGCACTCTCCTCGCTGGTGGTCTACCCTGTTCAGTTTCGCCGTATATAGCAAAATGAATCTGCTTAGTGCATCGAGGGTACCAGGTCAAGAGGGCGGTGATCACCCGTCGGTCGAGGTTGTCCCTGGTGCCGGGACCTCCCTTGGTATATAGATGATTCATCTATCTATTCGCCCCCATGGTGGGCCGCCTCGCGGGAGTGACCTCGATGGACTCGACGGCATCGATCGACTCGACGGACCCGGCAGCCTCGACGGCGAAGAGCCCGGACCCGGTGATCCTCACCGAGCTCACCGGCGACGGGGTCCTGCTGCTCACCCTGAACCGTCCCGAGCGCCACAACGCCTGGACGCTGGAGATGGAACTGCTCTACAACGAGCTGTTCGACCGCGCCGAGCGGGACCCGGAGGTGCGGGCGGTCGTGCTCACCGGCGCCGGCCGCAGCTTCTGCCCGGGCATGGACATGAGCGTGCTGGACGGAGCCTCCTCCGGCGCCCGCCCCTGGCCGACCGACCGGCTGCCCCCGCGCTCGCGGCCCCTGTTCCTCCCCAAGCCGGTCGTGGCGGCCGTCAACGGCGCCTGCGCGGGCATCGGGTTCAACCAGGCGCTGATGTGCGACGTCCGGTTCGCCGTGCCGCAGGCGAAGTTCGCCGCCGCCTTCAGCGCGCGCGGGCTGGTGGCCGAGGACGGTGTCTCCTGGCTCCTGCCCCGGCTCGTCGGCTACGGCCAAGCCAGTGACCTGCTGCTGTCCTCGCGCCGCCTCACCGGCACCGAGGCGCTGGCCATGGGCCTGGTCAACCGGCTGGCCGAGCCCGAGGACCTGCTTGCGGCGGCGCTCGCCTACGCCACGGAACTGGCCCGCTCGGCCAGCCCGTACGCGATGTCCCTCATCAAGCGGCAGCTCGCCGACGACCAGGCGAAGACCTTCACCGGCAGCCGTGACGACGCGATCGCGCTGCTGGCCACCGCGAAGCGCGCCCCGGACTACCGCGAGGGCGTGCTCAGCTTCATCGAACGCAGACCGCCCCGGTTCGCGCCGCTGGGGGAGATCGCGCGGGTCCCGGGGAAGGCCACGTCATGACACGCGCCGAACTGCCGCTGCACCGCCGCACCGTCACCTGCACCGCCTACCAGGAGACCGGCGACGAGATCTCGGTCGAGGCGGAGCTGCGCGACGAGCGGCCGTGGGCGGAGCCGTCGGCCGCCGCCGTGCACCGGATGGTGCTCACCGTGCGCGTCCGTGTCACGGACATGGTCGTGGTGGCCGCCGGCGCCGACATGCTGACCTTCCCGCACGCCGAGTGCCCCCTGATCACGCCGGCCTTCGACAGCCTGGTCGGGCTCAGTGTGGCCGCCGGGTACAACCGGGCCATCCAGGAACGCTTCCGTGGCGTCCTCGGCTGCTCGCACCTGTACGAGCTGGCCCGTGTCCTCGGTCCCGCGGTCGTGCAGGCGGCCATGTCGGCCAACACCCGGCGCCGGGACGCGGGTGAGCCCGCCGACGGTCCGCGCGCCACCGCGGGGGTGCTCAACAGCTGTCACGTCTGGGCGCCGGACGGCGTGGGCCTGCGCAAACTGGACGCCGGCTGGCGCCCGGGGACCGGCCCGCGCCCGGTCCCGGAACTCAGCACCTTCGAACGCCCGTGACGGGCGGTGCCGAGCGGTGGCCGTGACGGGCGGTGCCGGCCGGTGACCCTGTCCGGCGGCCTTGCGCTGCCGCCCGGCTCCCGGGCGGGGGCCGCCCTCCGTCGTCAGGTGACGCCCCGCGGCGGCCGGACGGCACGGTGTCAGCTCGCCGGTGTCCTCGGCTCGCGTGGCAGGCCCAGCACCTTCTCCGCGAGGATGTTGCGCTGCACCTGCGAGGTCCCCGCGTAGATCGTGCCGGAGCGGGCGATCAGATACGTCGTCGACCAGGACGCCGAGGAGTTGGCGGCGCCGGGGTCGTCGGTGCGGTAGGTGCGCAGCGGCGGACGCCCGGCCGGCACCTGGCCGTGCAGGCCCATGATGTCGAGCGCCAGGTCGGTGACCTTCGTGTGGTACTCGCTCCAGTACAGCTTGGCGATCGAGGACTCGGGGCCCGGCTCGGCGCCCTTCAGCCAGCCGGTCAGGATGCGGTAGCCGAGGTAGCGCATGATCTCGACCTTCGACCAGCACCAGGCGATCCGCTGCCGGATCACCGGGTCCTGGTCCCTGCCGTACAGGCGGGCCAGCGCCACCAGCCGCTCCACCTCGGCGCGGAACAGGATGGGGTTGGTCGCCGCCTCCTCGCCGCGCTCCACGCCCAGCAGGCTCTGGGCGACCGTCCAGCCGTTGTCGACGCCGCCGACCACGAGGTCGGCGCGGGTGCGGGCGCCGTCGAAGAAGACCTCGTTGAAGTGCAGTTGGCCGCTCATCATGCGGAACGGCCGCACCTCGACGCCCGGCTGGCGGAGCGGGACGAGGAGGAAGGAGATGCCCCGGTGTCTGGGGGCCTCGCGGTCGGTGCGGGCCAGTACGAAGATCCAGTCGCAGTGGTGGGCGCCCGAGGTCCACACCTTCTGGCCGTCGATCACCCACTCCTCGCCCTCCCGCGTGGCGCGGGTGGTGAGCGCGGCGAGGTCCGAGCCCGCGTCCGGCTCCGAGTAGCCCTGGCACCAGGTGTCCTCACCGCTGAGGATGCGCGGCAGGAAGTGGCTCTTCTGCTCCTCGGTGCCCCAGCGCAGCAGGGTGTTGGCCAGCATCTTCACGCCGAAGGTGTCCTGGGGCAGCCCGAACGGCACGCCGGCCAGGGCCAGTTCCTCCATCAGGACGACCTGGTGCAGCTTGGACAGCCCGCGTCCGCCGTACCGTTCGGGCCAGGTCAGGGAGAGGTAGCCGTGCTCGGCCAGGCGCCGGCGCCAGTCGCGGGCGAAGGCCCAGGCCTCCTCCTCGCCGAGGGCGCCGATGCCCTGCCAGTCGGCCGGCAGCGCCGCGGACAGGAACGCCTTGACCCCGGTGCGGAACGCCTCGGTCTCCGGGGGATAGCTGATGTCCACCTGCGGCTCCTTCGTTCTTCGTGGCGCGGTCCGCCTCCGGGGCGCCACGGCCGGGGTCGGGGGCGACCGTGCCCAGCGCTCCGGCCCGGCCGGTCGGCAGCGTATCGCCGTATTGATTGTTTCAGCATAATAGGTTATCTATTTAACGGGAATAGTGACGAGCCAGGGCGGGCTGACATGGGACTGCTGGACGGCCGCAACGCGGTGATCACCGGCGGCGCGCAGGGGATCGGCTTCGAGATAGCGGGCGCCCTGGGCGCCGCCGGAGCCCGCGTGGTCCTCGGCGACGTCAACGAGGAGGCCGCGGCGGACGCCGCCGAACGCCTCGGCAGGAACGGCGTGGCGGCCACCTCGCTGCGCTGCGACGTCACCGACGAGGGCGAGGTCGCCGCCCTGGTCGCGCACTGCGGCGAGACCTTCGGGCCGGTCGGCGTGATGGTCAACAACGCCGGGTTCACCCGGGACGCGACCCTGCGCCGGATGGCCCTCGCCGACTTCCGCGCCGTCCTCGACGTCCATCTCACCGGCGCCTGGAACGGCACCCGGTACGCCGCCGAGGCGATGCGCGCGCACGGCCACGGCGGCAGCATCGTCAACATCTCCTCCATCGCCGGCAAGGTCGGCAACTTCGGTCAGACGAACTACAGCGCGGCCAAGGCCGGGCTCGTCGGTCTCACCAAGGCCTCCGCCAAGGAGCTCGCGAAGGCGGGCATCCGCGTCAACGCCGTACAGCCCGGCCTGATCCGCACCGCGATGACCGAGGCGATGCCCAAGGACGCGTGGGACGCGAAGCTCGCCGAGATCCCGCTGGGCCGGGCCGGCGAACCGGCCGAGGTCGCCCAGGTCGTCCTCTTCCTCGCCTCCGGCATGGCGAGCTACGTCACCGGAGCCGTCGTCGAGGTGACCGGCGGCCGATACATGTGAGCACCCCGCCGTCCCGCTCTCCACCACCCCCGACGAAAGGCCCGAAGGATGCCCGCCCCCCTCCTGCGTGACGCGGTGATCTGCGAACCCGTGCGTACCCCCGTCGGCGGCTACGGCGGTGTCCTGCGCGACGTGCCGGCGGCCGAACTCGCCGCAACGGTCGTCCGCGCCGTGCTGGAGCGCACCGGCATCCCGCCCGCCGCCGTCGACGACGTCCTGCTCGGCCAGTGCTACCCCAACGGCGAGGCCCCGGCCATCGGCCGGGTGGCGGCGCTGGACGCCGGTCTGCCGGTGGAGGTGCCGGGACTGCAGATCGACCGCCGCTGCGGCTCCGGACTCCAGGCGGTCGTCACCGCGGCCATGCAGGTGCAGACCGGCGCGAGCGACCTGGTCCTGGCCGGCGGCGTGGAGTCCATGAGCCGGGCCGAGTTCTACACCACCGACGTGCGCTGGGGCGTGGTCGGCGCGGGCACCACGCTGCACGACCGTCTGGCCCGCGGCCGGGTCACCTCGGGCGGCGTCAACCATCCGATCCCCGGCGGGATGCTGGAGACGGCCGAGAACCTGCGGCGCGCCTACGGCATCCCCCGCGAGGAGCAGGACCGGCTGGCCCTGCGCTCGCACGAGAAGGCCGTCGCGGCCCAGCGCGAGGGCCGGTTCGCCGACGAGGTCGTGCCGGTCACGGTCCGCGGACGCCGGGGCGAGACGGTCATCGACACCGACGAGCACCCGCGCCCCGGCTCCTCGCTGGAGAAGCTCGCGAGCCTGCGTCCGGTGCTCGGCCGGCAGGACCCGGACGCCACCGTCACCGCGGGCAACGCCAGCGGCCAGAACGACGGCGCTGCGCTCTGCGTGGTGACCCACCCCGAACGCGCCGCCGCTCTCGGGCTGCGCCCGCTGGGCCGCCTGGTCTCCTGGGCCGTCGTGGGCGTGCCGCCGGAGACGATGGGCATCGGCCCGGTGCCCGCCACCGCGCGCGCTCTGGAACGCGCCGGACTGAAGCTCGCCGACATCGACCTGATCGAACTCAACGAGGCCTTCGCCGCGCAGGTGTTGGCCTGCACCCGTGAATGGGGCCTGACCGAGGCCGACTTCGAGCGGTTCAACGTCAACGGCTCAGGCATCTCGCTGGGCCACCCCGTCGGCGCCACCGGTGGCCGCATCCTCGCCACCCTGCTGCGCGAACTCGACCGCCGCCAGGCCCGCTACGGCCTGGAGACCATGTGCCTCGGCGGCGGCCAGGGGCTGGCCGCGGTCTTCGAACGGCCGGCCCACGCAACCCACGTTCATGGAGGACGCTGATGCCCGGACTGATCGCGTACGGCGCCTACGTGCCGTACCACCGTCTCGCCCGCGCCGACGTCGCCGCCGTCCTCGGGACGGCGGCGGGCCGCGGCACCCGGGCGGTGGCCGGCTACGACGAGGACACCACGTCGATGGCCGTGGAGGCGGCCCGCGGCGCCCTGGCCCGCGACGGACTGCGCCCCCGGATCGGCCAGCTGTTCCTGGCCACCGCCGCGCCCGCCTACCTCGACAAGACCAACGCGACCGCGGTCCACGCCGCGCTCGGCCTCGACCCGCACGTGCTCGCCGCCGACATGGCGGGCTCCGTGCGCTCCGGACTCGGCGCGCTGGTGACCGCCGCCCGCTCCCCGGTCCCGACCCTGGCCGTCCTGTCCGACCTGCGCACCGGCCTGCCCGGCGGCGCCGACGAGTCGGCCGGCGGCGACGGCGCGGCCGCGTTCGTCTTCGGCGGCCACCGCAACGGCGCACCGGTCATCGCGGAACTCCTCGCCCACGACACCGTCAGCGACGAGATCCTCGAACGCTGGCGGCTGCCGGGCGCGACCGCCTCCCGCGTCTGGGAGGAGCGCTTCGCCGAACAGCTCTACGTGTCCCTCGCCGGCCAGGCGCTCGACGCCGCCCTCGACCAGGCCGGCCTGGAGATCGGCGCGATCGACCACTTCGTGGTGTCCGGCCTGCACGCGCGCGCCTGCGCCACGGTACGGCGCACCCCAGGCGTCCGGCCCGAGGCCCTCGCCCCGGACCTCGCCGGCGTGATCGGCAACGCGGGCACCGCACAGCCGGGACTGCTCCTCGCCGACGTCCTCGACCGGGCCCGGCCGGGGGAGACGATCGCCCTCGTCGTGCTCGGCGACGGCGCCGGCGTGCTGCTGCTGCGCGCCACCGACGCGCTCCCGGCGCACCGCGGCACCCGCCCGGTCGCCGCGCAGATCGCCGCGGGCGGGCCCCCGCTGCCGTACGCCACCTACCTCTCCTGGCGCGGACTGCTGGACCGTGAGCCGCCCCGCCGGCCGGACCCCGAGCCGCCGTACGCCCCGCCCGCGCACCGCCGCGGCGGCTGGAAGTTCGGCTTCGTCGCCGCCCGGTGCGACAAGTGCGGCACCCGGCATCTGCCGCCCGAGCGGGTGTGCGCCTCCTGCCACGCCGTCGACGCCATGACCGACGAGCCGATGGACGCCGTACAGGCGACGGTCGCCACCTTCACCGTGGACCGGCTCGCCCACACGCCCAGCCCGCCGATGCTCGTCGTGGTCGTCGACTACGACGGCGGCGGCCGGTTCCGCTGCCAGCTCACCGACGCGACCGAGGCCGACGCCGTCATCGGCGCCCGGGTGGAGATGACCTTCCGCCGCACGGTCACCGCGGCCGGCATCCACAACTACTTCTGGAAGGCCCGGCCGGTGCGGCCGGGCGGGAACTGAGGGGACGGGGCAATGGGCTCGCACGGAATTCGGGACCGGGTCGCGATCGTCGGCATGGGGTGCACGCCGTTCGGCGAGCACTGGACCAAGTCGGCCGACGACCTGCTGATCGACGCGGTCGGCGCGGCGACGACCTCGGCCGGCATCACCCTGGACGACATCGACGCGTACTGGTTCGGCACCCAGGCGTCCGGCGTGTCCGGTCTCACGCTGAGCCGGGTGCTGCGGCTGCCCGACAAGCCGGTCACCCGCGTGGAGAACATGTGCGCGACCGGCTCCGAGGCGCTGCGCAACGCCTGCTACGCGGTGGCCTCCGGCGCCTACGACGTGGCGATGGCGGTCGGGGTGGAGAAACTGAAGGACTCCGGCATGTCGGGGCTCTCCGGCACCGCCATCCCGGGCGCCGGTGACGACAGCCGCGGCGAGATCACCGCCCCGGCGAACTTCTCCCTCCTCGCTCCCGCCTACGCCGCCAAGTACGGCCTGGACCAGGAGGAGATGAAGGACGTCATCACCCGCATCGCCTGGAAGAACCATGCCAACGGGGCCCGCAACCCGCGCGCCCAGTTCCGCAGGGAGGTGCCGCTGGAGCGCATCCGGTCGGCGCCCATCATCGCGGGCATGCTCGGCGTGTTCGACTGCTCGGGCGTGTCCGACGGTTCGGCCGCCGCGATCGTGGTGCGGGCTGAGGACGCGTACCGCTACACCGACCGGCCGATCTTCGTGAAGGCGCTGTCCTTCGTCGCCGGCCCGGCGGACGGTCTCCTCGACCCTGAGTACGACTTCACGACGTTCCCCGAGGTCGTCGCCTCCGCGCAGGAGGCCTACCGGCAGGCGGGCATCACCGACCCGCGCGCCGAGCTCGCGCTCGCCGAGGTCCACGACTGCTTCACCCCGACGGAACTCGTGCTGATGGAGGACCTGGGCTTCTCCGAACGCGGACAGGGCTGGAAGGACGTCACCAGCGGGCTGTTCGACCTGGACGGCCCGCTGCCGGTGAACCCGGACGGCGGACTGAAGGCGTTCGGACACCCCATCGGCGCCTCGGGGCTGCGGATGATGTTCGAGGCGTGGCTCCAGCTCCGCGGAGAGGCACCGCCCGAGCGGACGGTACGGACACTGGCCGAGGGCCGCTCCCTCGCCCTGACCCACAACCTCGGCGGCGGGCCCGGCGAGTGCGTGTCGTTCGTGTCGGTCGTCGGCAGCGAACGCAGCGACTGAGAAGGGTGGTTCGTCCATGGGACGACTGGAGGACAAGGTCGCCGTCGTCACCGGGGCGGCGTCGGGCATCGGCGCGGCCACGGCGCGGCGGCTCGCGGCCGAGGGCGCGCACACGGTGGTCGCCGACCTGAATCTGGAGGGCGCCGAAACCGTCACGGAGGAGATCCGCGACGCGGGCGGCTCCGCGACGGCGGTGGCGGTCGACCTCGGCGACATCGACAGCGTGCGGGCCATGGTGGCGGCGGCCGTCGAGACGTACGGCGGTCTGGACGTCCTGCACAACAACGCGGCGGCCACGCACCTCGCCGCCCGGCAGGACCTCGCCGTGCTGGAGGCCGACCCGGCGGTCTGGGACGACACCATGCGGATCAACCTGCGCGGCACCATGGTCGCCATCCAGGCCGCGGTCCCGCACATGATCGCGCGCGGCGGCGGCTCCGTCATCAACACCTCCTCCGGTGCCGGACTCGCGGGCGACCTGCGCAATCCCGCGTACGGCGCCTCGAAGGCCGCGCTCATCAACCTGACGCAGTACGTCGCCACCCAGTACGGCAAGCAGGGCGTGCGCTGTAACGCCGTCGCGCCGGGTTTCATCGTCACGCCGGCGAGCTCCGGTTCGGCCCACGGGGCGATCCGGGACGCGATGCTGCGCCATCACCTCACCCCCCGGCTGGGCCGGCCCGAGGACGTCGCCTCGGCGGTCGTCTTCCTCGCCTCCGACGAGTCCGCCTTCGTCACCGGGCACACCCTGCGCGTGGACGGCGGCCTGCTCGCCCACCAGCCCTACGTCGCGGACCTGCGCGACGCCTGACATGCCCCGCACGCGAGGGCGCCGCCGTACGGACCGGAAGGGGGAGGCATCGCGTGCGGGGCGTGACGACCCCGCTCAGGTGAGAGGGTACGAGGATCGGTTGCCCACGTGTGCGACC
>NZ_JBWKDW010000029.1:7538-36595 GCF_056435735.1 Streptomyces sp. NPDC043878 | reverse complement strand
CCATGCCACCCCCCACTCCCCCCCCGCGCGCGCGCCCCGCCGCCCATGCCATTCCCCCCCCCCCCCTTCCCCCCCTCCCCGCCACGCTCCCGCTCAGGCGAGCGTCTCCGGGGCCAGGTCGCCCAGGTAGGCCGCCCGTACCGCCGGGTCGCCGCGCACCTCGTCCGGGGTGCCGAGGCAGATCCGGCGGCCGAAGTCGAGGACGACGACCTGGTCGCAGACGCTCATCACCATGTCGACGTCGTGCTCGACGAGCAGTACGCCCATGCCCCAGTCCTCGGCGAGCCGCCGTACCAGGTGGGCCAGTTCGCGGGTCTCGTCGTCGGACAGTCCGGCGGCCGGTTCGTCCAGGAGCAGCACCGACGGCGAGGCCGCCACGGCGCGGGCGATGGCCAGCAGCCGCCGCTCTCCGTACGACAGGTCGCCCACCGGCCGGTCGAGGCTGTCCCGCAGCCCGAACTCCCGTACCGCGAGCAGCACATGGTCCGGCAGCGGGCGGCTGCCCGGACGGACCAGATCACTCAGGTACGCCCAGGGACCCGGCCGGTCGCAGGCGGCGTACAGGTTGTCCAGGACGGTCATGTCCTCGAACAGCTCCAGCGACTGGAAGGACCGGCTCAGGCCGGCCGCGGCCCGCGCGTGCACCGGAACCCGGGTCACGTCCCGCTCGCCGAGCCGCACCGTCCCGGACGCCGCCCGGGTGAAGCCGGTGACGGCGTCGATGGCGGAGGTCTTGCCGGCGCCGTTGGGCCCGATGAGCCCCACCACCCGGCCGGGCTCGACGTCGAAGGACAGCCCGTCGACGGCGACGACACCGCCGTAGCGCACGGTCAGGTCCCGCACCCGCAGGGACAGCGGGTCGGCGCGGTGCGCCCGCGGCACGGCCGCCGGGTCCTTCACCCCGCCGGCCGCTCCCGGCGCGCTCGCGGCGTCACCCGTCCGCCCGTTCGTGGCCCCCGCCGCCCTGGTCGCGCGCCGGGAGCGCAGCGCGCGCTCCGCGCCCGCCGCCCGGCCGCCGAGTTCCCGCGCGATGCCGTCCTGGTTGCCCACCAGGGTCAGCACCAGGATGATCCCGCCGATCAGCGGCATCCACTCGCTGAGCCCGGGCACCAGCCAGTCCCCGAAGCGGGCACCGACCGTGCCCGCGGCGAACGTGGCGCCGAACAGCGGTCCGACGAGGAAGCCGACCCCGCCGATGACCGCGAGGCCGAGCGCCGTCACCGAGTCGAAGCTCGCGAAGTCGGAGAAGACCACCGAGGTCGAGCGGAACCCGGTGAGGACTCCGGCGAGCGCGGCGATGGCCGCGGAGAGCCCGAAGGCGTACAGCTTGGCCGCGCGCACGTCGATGCCGAGGGCCGCCGCCGCGCGCTCGTTGGCCCGCACGGCGACCAGCCGGCGGCCGGTACGGCTGCGCCGTACGTTGGCGACCACCAGCGCGGCGGCCACGAACATCACCAGCACCACGGCCGCGTACCGCTGCGGATGGTCGACCCCCGAGATGCTGACGCCGAACAGTGTCTGCTTTCCCACCGCGATGCCGTCGCTGCCCGGTGTCGTGGACAGGTCGGTGTTCTGGAAGACCATCGCCTCCAGCGTGGTGCCGAGGCCGAGCGTGATGATGGCGAGGTTCACGCCACGGGTGCGGACCGCCGGCAGCGCGAACAGCAGCCCGATCGGCACGGTGCCCAGCACGCCCGCGAGCAGGGCGAGTTCGAAGGGCCAGCCCCAGTCCGCCGCCGTGTGTCCGGCGATGAAGGCCCCCGTGCCGGCCAGGGCGTACGCGGCCAGGGAGACCTGTCCGGCGTACCCGGTGACCACGATGATCGACAGGATGATCAGACAGAGCACCAGGGTGGTGGTGATCGCGTCGGCCCACAGCGGCGTGGACACGCTCACCAGCAGCAGGCCGGCCGCGGCGGCGAGCGCCAGCGCCAGGGGGCGGACCCGGCCGTCGCCCAGAGCCGGCAGCCGGTCGAGGAAGGTGCCCCGCAGGGGCAGCGCCCGGCCGCGCGCGATCAGCACGAGCGCGATGAACAGGAAGGGCACCGAAGAGGCGAGCCCGGTGATGTCGGAGCTGAAGCGGGTCAGCTCCGACTGCACGACACCGATGACGAGACCGCCCGCCAGCGTGACCGGGAACGAGGAGAACCGGCCGACCAGGGCGGCGGCCAGCGCGCTCAGCAGCAGCGTGGTCAGGCCGGTCACCGACAGGCCGATGACGGGCACGATCAGGATGCCGGTCAGTCCGGCGAGCGCGGAGCCCAGGCCCCAGTTCGCGGCGGCGACCAGGTCGGCGGACCAGCCGAGGGCGGCGGCGGTGCTCTCGTTCTCGGCGACCGCGGTGGTGCCCAGGCCGAACAGGGTGCGCTGGTAGACGAGGTGCAGCAGGCCGGTGACGGCGAGTGCGACGCCGAGCAGCCAGACGCGGTCCTCGGAGACCGTCGCCCCGGCGATCTTCAGCAGCCGGGTGGGCAGCCTGCCGGGCACCAGCTCCAGGCTGTCGCCGTAGCGTTTCACGGCGACGGCCGTGAGCAGGATGAACACCGCGAGGGTGCCGACCAGCCTCGCCAGCGAGGAGGCCCGGCGCAGGGGCCGGATCACCAGCAGATGCGTGAGGACGCCGAGGACGGCGGAGGCGAGCACCCCGCAGGCGGTGGCGGGCCAGTACGGCACACCGTGATGGGCGGCGAGCTCCCACTGGACGTAGGCGCCGGCCATCCCGATCGCGCCGTGCGCGAAGTTCAGGACTCCGGAACCGCGGTAGACCAGCACGATGCCGTGCGCGGTGAGCGCGTACAGCGCACCGAGCCCCAGGCCGAGCAGCGCGAAGCGCAGGATGTCGCCCATCAGCGGAACCTCCCAGACTCGGGGTTCACCCGAGGCTCCATGAGTAGCGAACACCGGACGTCCCGACAAGACAGACAGCGTAATTATTTAAATAATTGTGCCGAGAGTACTTCACTAAACAAGCGGAGCGCTCCATGCTGTGCGCATCTCGACGTCGCCCATTTCGGGCGCGAGCCCCGCGGAGGGACCATGAACGACACACGCCGACGCAGAGCGATCGCCGCGAGCTGTCTCGCGGTGACCGGAGTCCTGCTTGCCGCAGGCTGCGGAGGAAAGGCCTCCGGCAGCTCGGCGGAGACCTCGCTGAAGGGCACACCGGTCAAGGTGATGGTCTGGACGCCGGAGAACACCCAGGGCAGCGCACAGCCCGGGGTCCGGCTCACCGCCCAGGCCTACGAAAAGTGGATCAACGCCAACGGCGGCATCAAGGGCGGTCCGCTGAAGGTCCTCACCTGCAACGAGAAGAACGACCCCGACGAGGCCGAGAAGTGCGCCCAGCAGGCGGTCGCCGAGAAGGTGGTCGCGGTGGTGGGCTCCTACAGCCTCGCCGGCGACCGCTACATGCCCATCCTGCAGAAGGCCGGCATCCCCTACCTCGGCGGTACCGGCGTCTCGGCGGCCGAGTTCTCCAACCCGCTGTCCTTCCCCGTCAACGGCGGCACCCCCGTGGTGTTCGCGGCCCACGGCCGGCAGCTGGTGCAGAGCGGCTGCAAGAAGATCTCCGGCGTGCGCTACGACGTGGCCGCGGCCGCCGTCGTCTCGCAGTTCCTCACCCTCGGCGCGGTCTCCGCCGGCGGGGCGCCCCCCAAGGACCTCAAGGTCCCGCTCACCGCCACCGACCTCGCCCCGCAGGTCGCCGCCGCCACCAAGGGCAGCGACTGCGTGAGCGTCATCCTGGGCACCGCCTCGGGCCTGTTCGTGAAGGCGTACGTGCAGTCCGGCGCGAAGACGAAGCTCGGCAGCGTCGTCGGCAACCTCACCCCCGAACTGGCCGCCAGTACCGGAGGCAGCGGCAGCCCGCTGGAGGGCGCCGCCATCACCGGCTACTACCCGCCGACCTCCGACCCCGCCTGGAAGGACTTCCTCGCCGCCACCAAGGGCAAGGACATCGACGCGACCAACGGCGCCAACGCCACCACCTGGGTCGCCTTCAAGGTCTTCACCGAGGCCGCGAAGAAGCTGCCCGCCATCACGGCCAGGGCCCTGGTGAAGGAGCTCGACACCACGGCCGGCATCAGCACCGGCGGCCTCACCCCGCCGCTGACCTGGAGCACGTCGACGGCCCTGCCGATCAAGGGCCTCAACCGCATCCACAACACCACCGCCACCGAGCTGGCCATCCGCGACGGAAAGATCGTGTGGGCCAAGCCGGGGTCCACCTTCGTCGACGTCCGCAAGGCGCTGACCGCCGCCTCGTCCGGCTGACCGTGCCGGGGCGACGAGGCCCCGGCACCGAGGAAGGAGAACCTTCGTGGACGACACCGGACAGCCCCTGATCGAAGCCCGCGCCCTGTCCGCCGGATACGGCACCCTGCCCGTGCTGCGCGACCTCGACCTCGAGGTCCGCCCCGGTGAGGTCGTCGCCCTGCTCGGACCCAACGGCGCGGGCAAGACCACGGCCCTGCGGGCCCTGTCGGGCGATCTGGCCCCGATGGGCGGGGAGGTGCGCTGGCTGGGCGAATCCACCCGCGCACCCCTGCACCGCAGGGCCCGGGAGGGGCTGGCGTTCGTCGGTGAACGGGCGGTCTTCACCCGCCTCGACACCGCCGACAACCTGCGCGTGGGCCGGGTGACGACGGACCGGGCCCTCGCCCTCTTCCCCGAACTCCACAAGCGGCTCGGCGTCGGCGCCGGCATGCTGTCGGGCGGCGAGCAGCAGATGCTCTCGCTGGCGCGGGCCCTGTGCCGCGACCCCCGCCTGCTCCTGGCGGACGAGCTCTCCCTCGGACTCGCCCCGCTCGTCGTGGACCGCCTCCTGCGGGCGGTGCGCGAGGCGGCGGACCGCGGCCTGGGCGCGCTGCTGGTCGAACAGCACGTGCGCAAGGTGCTCGACATCGCCGACCGGGTCTACGTGATGCGCCGCGGCCGGGTCGTCATGACCGGCACCCCGAAGGAACTGCGCGCCAACCTGGACGCCCTCGAATCGTCCTACCTCGCGCAGACACCGACCCTCACCACCGAATGAGGTGACCGCTGTGACCGGCGCACGCGAACAGCTCCGCTCCCTGGTCCTGTCCGGCGACGCGTTCGAACGACCGGCCGCGGAGACGAGCGGAACGCAACTGGAGGCGGCCCGCGAGGCGTTCGCCGCCCACCG
The DNA here is from genome assembly GCF_056435735.1 of Streptomyces sp. NPDC043878. NCBI lineage: Bacteria > Bacillati > Actinomycetota > Actinomycetes > Kitasatosporales > Streptomycetaceae > Streptomyces > Streptomyces sp. NPDC043878. Next base: position 31,431 of record NZ_JBWKDW010000029.1, on the reverse strand, counting down.
CGAACGCGTCCCGCTGCTGCGCACCCGGGCCGAGGAGACCGGGGTCCGCGAGATCACCGGCCTCGACGACCTCGTCCCGCTGCTCTTCTCGCAACTCAGCTACAAGTCGTATCCCGTCTCCCTCATCACCGGCGGCCGCTGGGACCGCCTGCTGCGCTGGTACACCACCGTGTCCGCGGTGGAACCCGGCGACGTCGACGTGGACGGCGTCAGCGACATCGACGAGTGGACCGACCGCGTCACCGCCGCCGGTCACCGTCCCTACATCACCAGCGGCACGTCCGGGAAGGTGTCCTTCCTCAACTGCGACACCGCCGACCTGCGGTTCCTGCACGACATCCTGGAGAACCTGACCTGCTGGCCCGACCCCCTGCCGCCCGAGCCCACCCGCCGCGGCTACCTGCTGGCGCCGGCGAGCGGCCCGATGCGCTCCGTCGACGGCTTCCGCTGGCACGCGGAGGTCTTCGCGCGGCCCGGCGAGACGCGCCTGCTGACCGAGGAACCGCTGCGGGTGTCGGAGCTGATGGCCGGCGCCCTGCTGCGCCGCCGGGATGCCGTGCGGGGCGCGGCCCGGCGGGGCCGTGTCCGCGCCTGCGCGTGGTATCGGGCGTGGCCTTGGGCTCGTGGCGCCGCCTGGTGGGGGGCGGCCCGCGAACCGGACGTCCCGGTGTCGTGCGGGGCGCGGCCCGTTGGGGCCGTGTTCGCCGGACCGGCCGTCGGCCTTTGGTGCGCTGCGCCACCTTGTAGCGGGCGACTCGCGGACCGGCTGTACCCGGGGCGTCCGACCATGCGGCGGAACGCCGTGCGGGGCGCTGCCCGGCGGGCGGAAGGTCACGGCGACGGCCGGGCGACAACGGGGCGCGCGAAGGCTCCGGGCGACTGCGGCCGGCGCGAAGGCTTCGGGCCCCGCCTCAGCCGACGCCTCCGCCCCCGTCAGCGGCGGGGCCCGTCCCCGTAGCGCCCTGTGATCGCGCCGAGGTAGCCGCGCAGCATGACCTTGGCCTCGTCCAGGAGGCCGGCGTCGCCGTGGGCGGCACGGCGGAAGGCCTCCTGGGCGAGGGCGTCGGCGGCGAGGACCGCCGCGTGGCAGGCCCGGCCGAGCGCCTCGTCGTCCTCGGCGAGGTCGAGGGCGAGCAGGACACGGCGGATCCCGTCGGCCATCCGGCGCTTGTGCTCGCGGTCCGCCTCCCGGGTCCGCTCGGTGAGGCCGCTGCCGAACCACAGGGCGCGGAAGCCGTGTTCGGTGCGGTACAGCCCCGTGTACGCGTCGATGAGCACCCCGACCGGATCGTCCCAGCGCTGCTCGGCGGCGGCCGGGACGAGGTCGTCCAGGACGGCTTCGAGTTTCGCGAAGTAACCCGCCGCGAGGGCGTCGATGATCGCGTTCCGGTCGGGCAGGTACTGGTAGAGCGAGCCCACCGACACCTTCGCCTCCGCCGCGACCCGGGTCGTGGTCAGCGCCTCGACGCCCTCGGCGATCAGGACGCGTTCGGCGGCCGCCAGCACCCCGGCCAGCCGCGCCCTGCTGCGCGCCTGGCGGGGCGTACGCCGCAGGGCCGGGCCCAGCGCCGCCCGGCCGTCGTCCGCGGTCGGCTCTCCCACCTGACGGCCTCCGGATCTGAACGTGACTTTGTTTCAGGTTTACGTTACCGTCGCGCGCATGTCCGACTCAAGTTCCGAACCGGGCGTGGAGCGGGCCGCCGTGGCGGACGCCTGCCGCCGCCTCGCGGCCGCGGGCCTGCTCATCGGCACGGCCGGCAACGTCAGCGCGCGGGTGGGGGAGCGGGTCGCGATCACCGCCACCGGCGCCGTGCTCGCCGAACTGACCGCCGACCAGGTGACGGTGGTCGACCTCGACGGACGGATCGTGGCCGGCACCCTGCGCCCGACCTCCGAACTGGACCTGCATCTCGGCGTCTACCGCCGCTACGGCACCGGAGCCGTCGTGCACACCCACGCCCCGATGGCGACCGCGCTGTCCTGTGTGCTCGACGAACTGCCTTGTGTCCACTATCAGTTGCTCACTCTCGGCGGCTCCGTCCGGGTCGCGCCGTACGCCACGTTCGGCACCCCCGAACTCGCCGCGTCGGTCCTGGACGCACTCGACGGCCGCGCCGCCGCGCTGATGGCCAACCACGGGGCGCTCACCCACGCGCCCACCCTCGGCCAGGCCGTGGAGCACGCGCTGCTGCTCGAATGGGCCTGCGGCGTCTACCAGCGCGCGGCCGCCCTCGGAACGCCCCGCGTCCTCGACGAGGGGCAGCAACGCGCGGTGATCGAGGCCGCGATCGCCCGCGACTACGGCACCACCCACCCCGTACCACCCGTGCAGGAGGGACACCGATGAAGGTCGTCACGATGGGCGTGCACGTCCTGGACGTGCTGGTCAGGCCGGTGGAGGCCATACCCGAGGGCCAGGGCGCCACCCTGGTGGAGGACATCAGAATGACCGCCGCCGGTACGGCCGGCGGAACCGCGCTCACCCTCGCCAAGCTCGGCGCCTCCGTCCGCAGCGCGGGCGCGATCGGCACCGACCCCACCGGCGACCTGCTGGTGCAACTCCTGGGCCGCGCGGGGATCGACACCGAGTTCCTGGTCCGCCGGGCGGACACCGCCACCTCCGCGAGTGTCCTGCCCATCCGCCCGAACGGCGACCGGCCCTCGCTGCACCTGCTCGGCGCGAACATCACCTACGGCCTCGACGACGTGCCCTGGGAGGCGCTCGCCGAGGCCACCCACCTGCACCTCGGCGGCCCGGAGCTGATCGGCGTCGACGTCGCCGCGCGCATCCTGTCGTACGCGAGGGAACACGGCGTGGTCACCTCCGTGGACCTGCTGGCACCCGGTGTGCTCGGCTCCTTCGACCAGCTCGCGGCGGCCCTGCCCTACGTCGACCACCTGCTGCCCAACGAGGACCAGGTGCTCGGCTTCAGCGGCGAGGGCGACCTGGTGACGGGCGCGCGCCGGTTCCTCGACGCCGGTGCAGGCGCCGTCGCGGTCACCCGAGGCGGGGACGGGGCGGTCCTGGTCACCGCCGACGGCACTGAGACCGTGCCCGCCTTCGAGGTCGACGTGGTGGACACCACCGGGTGCGGCGACGCGTTCTCCGCCGGTTTCCTGCGCGGGATCGGGCTGGGCCGCCCCCCGCGCGAGGCCGCCGTGCTCGGCAGCGCCGCGGCCGCGCTGGTCGCGCGGGGACTCGGCAGCGACCACGGGGACTTCGACCTCGCGGCCGCCGACGAGTTCGCCGCGACACACAAACCCCGCCCCTGACCCATCCGCTCCGGCGCGCACCGCGCCCGGCCTCCGCGCACCGCGCCCGGCGTACGTGCGCCGGGCGCGGCGTACGTGCGCCGGGCGCGGCGTAAGCCGACGGCCCGGGCCGCCGATTGCCGTCGCCGCTCTGGCGGGCGCCGCCCGGGTGTGCCTGACTGGGAAGGAGCGGACGAAGGAGAGCGGCCATGACGATCCTGCCCACCGAACGGTCCATCCGCAGCACGCCGGAAGGCATCCTGTGGGAGCCGAGCACCCGCTGGGTGCGCGGCTCGAAGAACGGCGTCACCGTCGTCGACAGCCGCCGTCCCGTCCTGGTGTGGGAGCCGGCCCTGCCCGTGCCGCAGTACGCCTTCCCGCGCGAGGAGGTCCGCGAGGACCTGCTCCGCCCGGCGAAGAACCCGCCGACCGGCACCCACACCGGTTCGCGGATCTTCTACGACCTGGACGTCGGCGGCGAGCTCTCACCGAACGCGGCCTGGACCTTCCCCGCCGACGACCTGGCCGGTTACATCGCCTTCGAGTGGTTCCGCCGCCGGGACACGGGCCTCGACCGCTGGTACGAGGAAGAGGAGGAGATCTTCATCCACCCCCGCGACCCGCACAAACGGGTCGACGCCCTGGCGAGCAGCCGGCACGTCCGCGTCGAGATCGACGGCACGACCGTCGCCGACACCCGGCGCCCGGTGCTCCTCTTCGAGACCGCTCTGCCCACCCGGTACTACATCCCGCGTGAGGACGTCCGCCTCGACCTGTTCGAGCCCACCGAGCACCGCACCGGCTGCCCGTACAAGGGCACCGCCCGCTACTGGTCCCGGCGCGGCGCCGCCGGGGTCCCGCCGAACGTCGTCTGGAGCTACCCCGACCCGCTGCCCCAGGTGGCGGCCGTCCGCGGACTGCTCGCGTTCTTCAACGAGGCCGTCGACATCACCGTGGACGGCGAACGCGTGGCCCGTCCGGTCACCCCGTTCAGCGAGATGCTTGCGGCCGCCACGGCCGGCCGGGACGGGGTCTGAGCGCTCCCGGACCTCAGATCACGCAGCCCACGTGGGCCAGCGCCTGCTTGAGCAGCACCCCGTGACCACCGGGCATCTCGCTCTCCACCGCGGGCGACAGGGCCTCCCGCGGGCTGAACCACACCAGGTCCAGGGCGTCCTGACGGGGCCGGCAGTCACCGGTCACCGGCACGACGTAGGCGAGCGAGACGGCGTGCTGACGCGGGTCGTGGTACGGCGTCACCCCGTGCGTGGGGAAGTACTCCGCCACGGTGAAGGGCTGCAGGGAGGTCGGGACGCGGGGCAGCGCCACGGGTCCGAGGTCCTTCTCCAGGTGCCGCAGGAGCGCGTCGCGCACCCGCTCGTGATGCAGCACCCGGCCGGAGACCAGGGTCCGGCTGACCGTTCCGTCCGGTCCGATGCGCAGCAACAGGCCGACGCTGGTGACTTCGCCGCTGTCGTCCACCCGCACGGGCACGGCCTCGACGTACAGGATGGGCATGCGGGCGCGGGCCATCCCGAGTTCGTCGTCGGTCAGCCAACCCGGCGTGGTATCGGTCATGTCAGACATTGCTTGATCATACTTTCCGGTCGTGGCGGCCGCCCAGTGGCGTCCGGGAGCGCGCGCCGGCCCGGGGGCGCCGGGCACCCGCGGGGAGTGCCGACGCCGCGTCGGACCGGCGGCCGCCGTGTGTCAGGGTTTCACAGCCACCGCGCCGAACTGCGGTACCGGGGTGGGGGAGCCGGGCTCCGCACGCCACTGCGCGCACGACACCAGCCCCGGTTCCAGCAGTTCCAGTCCATCGAAGAACGCCGCGATGTCCGCACGGCTGCGGGCGGTGATCGGCGGGGTGGCGTTCTCGTTCCAGAACTCCATCGCCGGGATCTGTCCCTCGCCGCCGAGGTCCGCCTCGAACGTGGGGTGCGTCAGGACCAGGAAGCTGCCCGAGGGCACCGCCGTCATGATCCCGCGCACGATGTCCCGCGCCTTCTCGGTGTCCAGCACGAAGTTGAGGATGCCCAGCATCATGACGGCGACCGGCCGCGTGAAGTCGAGGGTGCGGGCGGCCCGTTCGAGGATGGCGCGGGGGTCGTGCACGTCCGCGTCGATGTAGTCGGTGACGCCGTCCTGGCTGCCGGTCAGCAGGGTGCGGGCGTGGATCAGCACGATCGGGTCGTTGTCGACGTACACGATCCGCGCGTCGGGAGAGACGCGCTGGGCTATCTCGTGCGTGTTGTCGGCCGTCGGCAGTCCGGTGCCGATGTCGAGGAACTGCCGCACCCCGCGCTCCTCGGCCAGGAACCGCACCGCACGGCCGAGAAACTCGCGGTCCGCGCGGGCGATGTCCCTGATCAGCGGGAACATGGTCGCCACGTGCTCGCCGACCCGCTGGTCGACCTCGTAGTTGTCCTTGCCGCCGATCCAGTAGTTCCACACGCGGGCGTTGTGCGCCACACCGGTGTTCAGCCTCGCCGACCCGCCTGCCGGGGTGTGGCTCTCGCTCACGTCTCAGCTCCTTCGCACGTCTGTCGCCCTCACCGCCATTGTGCCGTCCGGTGATCACGCTGTCCGGTGAACGCGTCGAGCGGCCGTGCCACGGCGAGGGCGCGGCGCGGGAGTCAGTCCTGTTCGCCCGGCTCGGCGGCGGGTGTTCTGCCGGCCTGCACGTCCTTGAGGCGCTGGGTGCCCTGCCGGACCGCGTTCTGGACTGAGGCGGCCTGGTCCCCGTCGAGGCCGCCGCCGGTGACGGTGAGTGCGTCGGTGCCGACGCGCACGGCGGCGACGTCCAGGGTGAGGGTGGCGGGCGCGCCGCCGGTGGTGCCCTGCACGGTCACGCGCAGGCCCTGCCGGGCGTCGCCCTCCGCGGGCAGCGAGGTCTCGATCACCTGCACCGTCCGCTTGTCCTTGCCGTCGGTCACGGTGAAGCCGTCGCACTCGGTGGGGAGGGACTTCAGCCAGCTGAAGGACGTGTCCAGCGCGGCCAGGTCATAGGCGGCGACCTGGTACAGCAGCCGGGAGTCGCCCTGCTCGAAGCCGGTGAGCGCGGACGCCCCCGACGGCTTGCCCAGCAGGTCGTCGCCGTAGAGGGAGCCGAGCAGCTTCTGGCAGTCGGCGGCGTCCGCCTTCGCGGTGAGGAAGCCGGCGACGTCGACCGTGCCGACGAGCATGCTGTCGCGCCAGCCGGCGGCGTCGTGGACCTCGGACCACTGGTCCTCGAGATCGCCCGGGGTGACCAGGGCGGCCTGCGCGCCGGCCGCGGTGAGGGCGGTGGCGCGGGACTCGTCGGCGGTGGGGGAGCCGGTCACCTCGGCGGAGCCCGAGCCGCTGCCGCCGTCGTCCGAGCAGGCCGTGGTGATCAGCAGCGCGCCCGCCGCCAGGGCCGAGGCGAGGAGCCGGACGGGACGGGACGGACGAGGGGTCATCGCGGCTGCCTCCGAGGGACGCGGTACGTGCCCTCCAGCGCACCACCGGCGCCGCCCGCCCACCAGCGCGGGGGACTGTCCGGGTGAGCGGCGCGTCACCGCGCGTCGCCGTCGTGGACCCGCACCCGGCGACCTCCGCAGCGGGGGCACACCGCCTCGGACAGCGGTGACCTGACCGCCCGGCCCGCCTCGTCGACGTACTCCTGCGTGGTGAGGCCGCAGACGTCGAGGGGATCGGTGAAGAACATGACCCGGAAGGCGGTCCGCCAGGTGTTGCCGCAGGTCGCGCAGGCGAACGCGAAGGTCTCCGGCACGGATCGGGGCTCCGCCGGCATGGGCGCGGTCCTTCGTCGGCTCGTTCGTGCGGGCGGGCGCCCGGGCGGCGCCCCTGATCCCCAGCGCACTACACCGCACGCCGTACGGCAACTCGAACGCCCCGCCCGGCATGCCCGCCCGCGTCCGCGCGAGGACACTGGCCGCACGCCGGGGCCCGGTCCCGCCGGCGGCCCACCGACCCGAAGGAGCGGCCATGCTGCCCGCGTTCCTCGCCAGGGCGGTCCGGTCGCTGCTCGCCCGCGAGGGCCGCTCGCTGCACGTGAGGGCGGCGGGCGCCGCCACCCTCGTCCTGCTGGTGGTGATGCTCACCGGCTCGTGGGCCGCGGTCGCCGCCGAGCAGGGCGCGCCGAACGCCAACCTGACCTCGTACCCGAAGGCCGTCTGGTGGTCGGTGGAGACCGCGACGACCGTCGGGTACGGCGACTTCTACCCGGTGACCTGGTGGGGCCGGACCGTCGGCGCGGTGGTGATGATCGTCGGCATCACGACGTACGGCATGGTCACCGCGGCCCTGGCCACCTGGTTCGTCGGGCGGGAACGGGGGCGCCGGCACCGCCTGGCCCACGACGCGCAGGAGATGGGCGAGGAGGCCGCGCACGCCCTGCACGAACGCTTCGACCGGCTGGAACGGCTGCTGGCCGAGCGCGACGGCGGCTGACCGCGCGGACGGCCGCGGCGCCCGCCGGGCACGCGACGGCCGGACGCCCGCCTGTTCGGCGCACGTCCGGCCGTGTGCGGCGGGGGTCTGCCCGCGACGGGCGGCGAGGGTCTCCCCGCGACGCGCGCCGCGGGCGCCCTACGGTCTCTGCGGGTCGTGGCCCAGTGTCATCAGCCGGTGCCGACGGCGCGTCCGCGCGGCCTCGGGCTCGTTCCCGGTGTCCGTCTGCGCGTCGACGGTGTCCACGACCTCGTACATCACCCGCACGTCGTCCTCCGTGAGGTCGGTGCGCCGCTTCTGCAGGATGGCCAGGACGTGCTGCCCGGTCGGGGAACCCGCGGTCTCCGGCGGCGGCTCCGCGTCCTCGTCGGCGTCCCGGACCCGCAGCCAGGCGGCCAGCTCCACGGAGGTCATGTTCACCACGCGGTGGAAGTCCGCCCACAGGGCGTCGAGTTCGAGGGCGTCGGTCATCGGGGTCCCCTCGTTCGTCGGTGTCGGTGTCGGTGTCGCCGTCCGTGTCCGGCACCGGTCAGTCGCGCGGGAAGTTCTCCGCCTCGAACATCCACCGCTGCTTCTCCAGCTCCGCGGTGATGCCGATCAGCAGGTCCTGCGTCACCGGGTCCGCCTCCTCGGTCGTCGCGATGCGCTCGCGCAGCCGGCCGATCGCCGCCTCCAGGGTGTCGGCCATCAGCTGCACGACCTCCGTGTCACGCAGCCAGCCCTCCTTGGGGCCCGGCAGGCGGAAGGCGGCGGCCACGGTCTCCGGGCGGCCGTCCGGAGACACGCCGAGGGCGGCCGCTCGCTCCGCCACCGTGTCCGCGAAATCACGTGCGGCCGTGACCACCTCGTCCAGCTGGAGGTGGACGGAGCGGAACCGCGGCCCCACCACGTTCCAGTGCGCCTGCTTCCCCGTCAGGGACAGGCCGAGCAGATCGACGAGAGTGTCCTGGAGCGCGGCGCCGGCGACCCGGCGGGCGTCGTCCGGCAGCGTGCTCTTCACGACCGTCATGGCGCGTTTCTCCTTCGTGTGTCGTCCATGGTGATCCGGAGCAGTGCGTCGCGTTCCTCTTCGCAGGTGCCGCCCCACACGCCCGCGGTCCGTCCGGCGCTCAGCGCGAAGTCGAGACACCGGGTACGCACCGGGCAGCGGGCGCAGACGCGCTTCGCCGAAGAGACGTCCCGCAGGGCGGGCCCTCGGTTGCCAGAGGGAAAGAACAAGTCGGGGTCCTCCCCCACGCAGGCCGCCTGCCGCAACCACTCCATGCGAACGCGGGTGCCCCGAGCGAATTCCGGCAAACGCGGCGCGTTCCCGGCCGGGAGGCCCGCGTCCGCGCAGGCGGGAGCGACGCTTCCCAGCGGCCGGCAGGCGGGCTATAGTCGTAAAACTAGCAGTGCTAACTAAGGGTGGGCCGTGTTCCGCCCGGCCTTCGGGCGACGACTGTCAGGAGTCCGCCGTGCGTCCCGTCCACTTCGCCGCCGCCCGCCGCACCCCCCTCGGCAAACTGCGCGGGGCCCTCAGCGGCATCCGGCCCGACGACCTCGCCGCGACCGTGATCCGCGGCCTGGTCGCCGACGTGCCCACGCTCGACCCGGCCCGCGTCGACGACGTCTACTGGGGCGCCGCCAACCAGGCCGGCGAGGACAACCGCAACGTCGCCCGGATGGCCGCGCTGCTGGCCGGTCTGCCCGAGACCGTGCCGGGCGCCACCGTCAACCGGCTGTGCGCCTCCGGACTGGAGGCGGTCACCCTCGCCGCCCGTACGATCGCCGCCGGCGAGGCCGACGTCGTCCTCGCCGGCGGCTCCGAGTCGATGAGCCGCGCCCCGTTCGTGCTGCCCCGCCCCGACGAGGCCCTGCCGCACCGCATCGAGACCGTCGACACCCGCCTCGGCTGGCGCCTGGTGAACCCGGCGATGGGCGACCTGCACGGACTGCTGTCCATGGGGGAGACGGCCGAGGAGGTCGCCGAGCGCTACGGCGTCCCGCGCGGACGGCAGGACGAGTTCGCCCTGCGCAGCCACCGGCTGGCCGCCCTGGCCCGCGAGGACGGCCACTTCGACGACGAACTCCTGCCGGTCCGGCGCCCCGACGGCGTGGTCGTCGACCGCGACGAGTGCGTCCGCGAGGACACCTCCCTGGAGAAGCTGGGCCGCCTGAAGCCGGTCTTCCGCGCCGGGGGCACGGTCACGGCGGGCAACGCCTCACCGATGAACGACGGCGCGGCCGGCCTGCTCCTGGTCAGCGAGGAGGCCCTCGGCGAGCTGGGTCTCGAATCCCTGGGCCGCTATGTCGCCGGCGCCTCGGCCGGGGTCCACCCCGACGTCATGGGCATCGGGCCGGTCCCCGCCACCCGCAAGGCCCTGGCCCGCGCCGGCTGGGAGATCGGCGACCTCCAGGAGGCCGAGTTCAACGAGGCGTTCGCCGCCCAGGCCCTGGCCTGCGTGGACCAGCTCGGCATCGACGAGGACCTGGTCAACCCGAGCGGCGGGGCGATCGCCCTGGGCCATCCGCTGGGCTGCTCGGGCGCCCGCATCCTGACGACCCTCCTGCACCGCATGCGGCGCACGGGGGCGGCCCGGGGCCTGGCGACGATGTGTGTGGGTGTCGGCCAGGGAAGCGCGGTCCTGGTCGAGCGCCACTGACACGTCCCTCGCCGCTGCCCCTGACACCGGCCACCTGTCGAGACGCTCCTTACGCCGGGTCGATGCGTGCGCATAACATCGGCGTCCCCATGAACACCATGACGCTCTGGCACATCACCGGCTGGGGGTTCGCCGCCCTCGCCGCCGCGGCCCTGCTGGTCGGCTTCTCCAAGACCGCCGTGAGCGGGGCCAACACGGTCAGTCTCGCGGTCTTCGCGGCCGTGCTGCCGGCCCGGGCCTCCACGGGCGTGCTGCTGCCGATCCTGATCGCCGGGGACGTGCTGGCCGTCCTCACCTACCGGCGGCACGCGCACTGGCCGACGCTGTGGCGGCTGTTCCCCGCGGTCGCGGCGGGCGTGGTCGCGGGCACGCTGTTCCTGGTGTGGGCGGACGACGCGGTCGTACGGACCTCGATCGGCGCGATCCTGCTGTTGATGGCGGCGGTCACGGTGTGGCGCCGCCGCACCGCCGACGCGCCGCCGGACCCGGAGTCGGTCACCACCCGCGCCGGCCGCGCCCGGGCGGGCTCCTACGGCGTCCTCGGCGGCTTCACCACGATGGTCGCCAACGCGGGCGGGCCGGTGATGTCGATGTACCTCCTGTCCGCCGGCTTCCGGAAGCTCGGCTTCCTCGGGACCTCCGCCTTCTTCTTCCTGATCGTCAACGTCTCCAAGGTGCCCTTCAGCATCGGCCTCGGCCTGATCGACGGCCGCTCGCTGCTGCTGGACGCGGCGCTCGTCGTGTTCGTGGTGCCCGGAGCGTTCCTCGGGAAGTGGGCGGTGCCCCGGATCAACCAGCGGCTGTTCGAGCGACTGGTGATCGCGGCGACGGTCGTGGGCGGCCTGCAACTCCTCCTGCGCTGACCCGCCCCGCACACCCGGGGCAGGCCCCTCGTAGGCTCGTCCGCATGTCCCCCCACGTCCTGGTCCTCGGCGGCACGACCGAGGCCCGCGAGCTGGCCGCCGCACTCGCCGCCCGCCCCGGCACCCGTGTCACCACCTCCCTCGCGGGTCGCGTGGCACGGCCGGGAGCGCTCGCCGGCGAGGTCCGTGTCGGCGGGTTCGGCGGTCCGGACGGCCTCGCGCACTGGCTGCGCGAGCACCGGGTGGACGCGCTCGTCGACGCCACCCACCCCTTCGCGGAGACGATCACGGCGAACGCGGCGCGGGCCGCGGCGGCGACCGGGGTCACGGCCCTGGTGCTGCGCCGACCGGGCTGGCGGCCCGGCCCCGAGGACCGCTGGCACCCGGTCACGTCCCTGCCCGCGGCGGCTGACCTGCTGCCACGGCTCGGCAGCCGGGTGTTCCTCACCACGGGACGCCTGGGCCTGGCGGCCTTCGCCGGGCTGACGGACCTTCACTTCGTCGTACGGTCGGTGGAGGCGCCCGAGCCGCCTCTGCCCCCGCACACCCGGGTGTTGCTCGCCCGCGGTCCGTTCACCGTGGCCGGCGAGTCGGCGCTGCTGCGCGAACACCGCGTGGACGTCCTGGTGACGAAGGACAGCGGGGGAGCGGCGACGGCGGCCAAGCTGACGGCCGCGCGCGAACTCGCCCTGCCCGTCGTGGTGGTACGGCGGCCGCCGCTGCCGGAGGGCGTGGTGGCGGTCCCCGACGTGGCGGGCGTCCTCGACCGGCTGGGCGCCGGCTCCGCCCCCTTCCCCCGGGCGGCGGGGGACCTCAGTCCGGAGTGATCACCGAGACCCGCATCCGGTCGATCACCCGCAGCACCTCCCGGCGGTTCCTCGCGTTCTTGATCCACGCGGGCAGGCGGTCGACGCAGGTCAACTTCCGCCCGTGCGCGTACCGGGGGTCCCGCTCCCGCAGCGACGCGGCCACCAACCGCCGCAGCAGGTCCAGGTGTTCGAGGTCGTACGCCCAGAGCTCGCCGTGCCGGGTCCGGGCCCGCAGCCACAGCACCGGCGCGGTACGCCGGCCCGGCGTGTGCGCCGCGCCCCCGCACACGGTCGGGTCCGTACGGCACAGCCCGCAGGACCGGCAGACCAGCCGCCGCCGGGCGCGCGACCCGTCGGCGGCGGTCACCGGCGGGCGGCGGGTGCTGTGCGCGATCCGCGCGCAGCCCGGGCAGCGCACCAGCGCCAAAGTCGGCGAAGGCGGGCGCCAGGGCACCGGGATCGTGGAAGCGGGCGGGCGCGGGGAACATGCCGTGAATATGGCGTCGGCAGCCCCCGCCCGGCGCGCCCTTTTCGACGGGGCGCGGAAAGACGGTGCCGGGCGAGCGTGTGCCCCGCGCCTTCCGGGTCTCACTCCCGCGGATGCCGGCGCAGCAGGTACGTGTCCATGATCCAGCCCTTGCGTTCGCGGGCCTCTGCGCGCAGCCGTTCGATGCGTGGCGCGGCCTCGGCGATCGGGCCGGAGGCGAGGATCTCGTCCGGGGTGCCTATGTAGGCGCCCCAGTAGATGTCGATGTCCTGGTCGGCGTACTGACGGAAGGTCTGGTGGGCGTCCAGCATCACGACCACGTCGTCCACGCCGTCCGGGAAGCCCTCGGCCAGCCGGCGCCCGGTGGTGATCTGCACGGGCCGCGCGACCCGGTTCAGGCCGGTCCGGTGCCGGGCCACGAGCGCGGAGACGCTGCTGACGCCCGGCACGACGTCATGAGTGAAGTCGACCGCGCCGCGCTCGCGGATCTCGTCGAGGATGCCCAGCGTGCTGTCGTACAGCGCGGGGTCGCCCCACACCAGGAACGCGCCGGTCTCGGACTCGCCCAGCTCCTCGGTGATCAGCCGCTCGTAGATGTCGGCGCGGGCGCTGCGCCAGTCCCCGACGGCGGGGGAGTAGGCGGCGCCGCCCGCGGACCGGTCCCGGTCCGGGTCCCGGGCCTCGACCACGCGGTACGTCCCCTCCGGCACATGCGTGTCCAGCAGGTCGCGGCGGAGCCGCACGAGGTCGTTCTTCACCTCGCCCTTGTCGAGGAGGAAGAACACGTCCGTGCCGCGCAGCGCCCGCACTGCCTGGAGGGTCAGCTGGTCGGGGTCGCCCGCGCCGATACCGATGACATGAATCTTTCGCACGCCCCGAGTCTGCCGCACGCCACTGACAGCGGACACACCGCATGACTGCCGGTGAGCGGTACTGCGGTGAGCGGCGGGGGTCACTGGCGGTGCGGTGAGGGGCGGCGCGGTGCGGCCGCTACGGCGTCCCGGCCCCCCGCAGTCGCGGTGCCCGCTCCCGCGCGTCCACCGGGCCGTCGCCCCGTTCCACGGTCTGTGCCAGCTCGCGCGCCCAGCCGGCCAGGCCGGTCAGGTCCATGCCGTACGGCCGCCCGCGTCCGGTGGCCGACGCCCAGCCCTCCACCGCTGCGGCCCCGCGCCGCAGCAGCCGGGCGCCGCCCGTGTCGTTGCCCCGCGCGGAGTGCGTGAGGCCGACGGCGAGCTGGGCGAGCCCGCGCCACAGCTCGCGTTCCTCCGGCGGCCCCGACTTCCAGGCGTCCTCGAACACCTCGTGCGCGTGGAAGGGCCGGCCTGCGTCCAGCAGTTCCTGCGCCTCGGCGACGCTCGCCTCCGGTGCCCGGACCACGCCCTCGGGCTGCCGGGCCACCCCCGCCGCGCCGTAGGGCAGGGGCCGCCCGAGTCCGTCCCGCGGCCGGGCGTTGCGTGCCCGCCCCTCGCTGTCCCGGTCCCGCGCGTCCACCGGCCGTCCTGACGATGTGCTGCCCATACGCCGATTGTCCCCCCGCCCCGGTCCGCTCCGGAGGGGCCCCCGTGTGGGGTAAAGTACTGTCCGCGCGTGCACGCGGTTCAGCCGCGGGCAGCGCACCGGGACGTGGCGCAGCTTGGTAGCGCACTTGACTGGGGGTCAAGGGGTCGCAGGTTCAAATCCTGTCGTCCCGACGTGTGAAGTCGCAGATGAGAGGCCGTTTCCTCGTGGTCGAGGAAGCGGCCTCCACTGTCTGCCCGCCCGGCACCCCGCCCGCGGGCATCGCGGGGTCCGCGACCGGCCGGTGGCCGGGAAGAACGCTGAATCCGTGCGAACGCCGTCGCGGGACACCGCGGTCTCCGGCCCCGGTCGCCGGCATGGACCGGCTCGTGGTCCTGGACCGCGGCCGGATCGTCGAGCAGGGCACCCACCAGGAACTGCTCGCCGCGGACGGCGCCTACGCGAAGCTGTGGCGGCACCAGTCGGGCGGATGCCTCGACGACAGCCCCGTCGCCCGCGCCGGCCTGCGCTGAACCCGGTCCGGCGGGGTGCCGTCCGGCGTCCCGCCGGACCGGCGCGGAGGGGGAATCCGCGCGACCGCGCTGCCGTGCGGATGGTAGAAGCGAGCATGACCACCTCGATCTGCCTCTCCCGCACCGCCGGTGACCGATGACCGCCGGCGTCGACACCCCCGACCGCCGGGGCCGCACCGGGCTCGACCGGACCGGCCGGGACCTGACCGGCAACCCGCGCGTCAGGGTCCGGGACGTGACCCTCCTGTCCAGCCACTGGTACGTCGAGCGCACCACGACGTTCGACGTCCGGAACGCCGACGGCACCTGGAGCACCCAGGAGCGCGAGACGCACGACCGCGGCAACGGCGCCACCATGCTGCTGTACGACGCGGAACGCCGGACCGTGCTGCTCACCCGCCAGTTCCGGTTCCCGGTGTACGTCAACGGACATCCCGACGGCATGCTGATCGAGACGCCGGGCGGACTCCTCGACGACGAGGACGAGCACCCGGAGGTCGCCGTACGGCGTGAGGTGGTCGAGGAGACCGGGCACACCATCGGCGAGGTCCGGCACGTCTTCGACGTCTACATGAGCCCGGGCTCGGTCACCGAGCGCGTCAGCTTCTACGCCGCCGCGTACGGCTCCGCGACCCGCACCCACGAGGGGGGCGGCCTGGACGAGGAGGGCGAGGACATCGAGATCCTCGAACTGCCCTTCCACCGGGCGCTGGAGATGATCCGCACCGGGGAGATCGCCGACGCGAAGACCATCATGCTGCTCCAGTGGGCGGCGCTGGAGGGGCCGTTCGCCGGCCCCTCCGACGGTGCCGTCAGGGTCTGACGAGCAGTTGGAAGTCGAACGTGTACCGGGACGCGCGGTAGACGTGCGTGCCGTACTCGACGGGCCGCCCGGTGTCGTCGTACGCCGTGCGCTGCATGGTCAGCAGCGCGGCCCCCTCCCGCTCGTCCAGGCGCGCCGCCTCCCGCGCGGTGGCGCAGCGGGCGCCGATGGTCTGGCGGGCGCTGTGCAGGGTGATGCCGGCGGCGCGCAGCACGCGGTAGAGACCGGTCGACTCCAGCCGGGCGGTGTCGAGTTC
Source organism: Streptomyces sp. NPDC043878 (assembly GCF_056435735.1). Taxonomy (NCBI): domain Bacteria; kingdom Bacillati; phylum Actinomycetota; class Actinomycetes; order Kitasatosporales; family Streptomycetaceae; genus Streptomyces; species Streptomyces sp. NPDC043878. The sequence goes on along the minus strand of NZ_JBWKDW010000029.1, from coordinate 15,835 downwards.
GACCAGGGCCGTGGGCAGGTGGTTGCACAGGAGGGCCACGGGCTGGCCGTGCGTGCGGCGCAGCCGTTCCAGGAGCGTCACCTCGGTGCCCTCCGCGACGCCGAGGGCGGCCGCCACGTCGGCGGAGGCGGGCACGCTCTCGTTGCGGACGACCTGCGTGGTCGGCCCCTGCCCGGCGGCCTCCAGGTCGTCGTACAGGCTGCTGAGTTCGAGCGGGCGTCTCACCTGGCTGTGCACGACCTGCGTGCCGACCCCGCGGCGGCGCACCAGCAGTCCCTTCTCCACGAGGGTCTGGATGGCCTGGCGGACCGTGGGCCGGGACAGGCCGAGGCGTACGGACAGGTCGATCTCGTTGCCCAGGAGGTTCCCCGGGGCGAGGGCACCGTGTTCGATCGCCGCCTCCAGCTGCCGCGCGAGCTGGTAGTACAGCGGCACCGGACTGCCCCGGTCCAGGGCGAAGTCCACGGAGTCGAGTGCGGAGGCGGTCACGGCACGCGGGTGGCCGTGGGTCCTGACCATGGACGTACCTCCCTGGGAGGAGTCGGAAGGGGCCGGCACGGGGGTCACAGGTGGCGCCGGCGGGCGGCGGCGTCCCGCTCGTACCGCTCGCGGGCGTCCGTCGCGGCCTCGCGTGTGGACACCTCGGCCACGGGCACGTCCCACCACGCCTCGGCCCCGGGAGCGGTGGCCGCCGGGTCGGTCTCGACGTACACGCAGGTCGGCCGGTCGCAGGCGCGGGCCGTGGCCAGTGCCTCGCGCAGCTCGCGGACGGTCTTGGCGCGCAGCACGTCCATGCCGAGGCTGGCCGCGTTGGCGGCGAGGTCGACCGGTAGCGGGGCCCCGCCGAAGGTGCCGTCGGCGGCCCGGTAGCGGTAGGCGGTGCCGAAGCGCTCGCCGCCCACCGACTCCGACAGACCGCCGATGGAGGCGTACCCGTGGTTCTGGACCAGGACCAGGTTGACGGGCAGCCCCTCCTGGACGGCGGTGACGATCTCGGTGGGCATCATCAGGTACGTGCCGTCACCGACCAGGGCCCACACCGGGACGCCCGGCGCGGCCTGCTGGACGCCGACCGCGGCCGGGATCTCGTAGCCCATGCACGAGTAGCCGTACTCCAGGTGGTACTGGCGCCGGCTCCGCGTCCGCCACAGCTTGTGCAGGTCGCCGGGGAGCGAGCCGGCCGCGTTGATCACCACGTCCTCGTCGCCGACGACGGCGTCCAGCGCGCCGAGCAGCTGTGTCTGGGTGGGTACGGCGCTGTCGTCGCCGGCGCGGTAGGCCGAGTCGACGACCCGTTCCCACGCCTCTTTCCCGGCCCGGTACTCGGCCTCGTACGCGCCGTCCACCCGGTGCCCGTCCAGGGCCGCGGCGAGGGCCTCCAGAGCCGCCCTGGCGTCCCCGACGACCGTACGGGCCGCCAGCTTGTGGGAGTCGAACGCGGTGATGTTGAGGTTGACGAACCGGACGTCCGGGTGCTGGAAGAGCGTGCCGGACGCGGTCGTGAAGTCGCTGTAGCGGGTGCCGACGCCGATCACCAGGTCCGCGGTGCGGGCGATGCCGTCGCAGACCGCCGTGCCGGTGTGGCCGATGCCGCCGAGGTCGGCCGGGTGGTCGTGGCGCAGGGACCCCTTGCCGGCCTGGGTCGAGGCGACCGGGATGCCGGTGGCGTCCGCCAGCGCCCTGAGCGCCTCCTCGGCCTCGCTGTGGTGCACCCCGCCGCCCGCGACGATCAGGGGGCGGGCGGCGGACCGGATCGCGCGGACGGCCTCGGCCAGCTCGGCGGGGTCGGGCACGGGACGCCGTACCCGCCATACGCGGTCGGCGAAGAAACCCTCCGGCCAGTCGTACGCCTGCGCCTGCACGTCCTGCGGCAGCGCGAGGGTGACCGCGCCGGTCTCCGCCGGGTCGGCGAGCACCCGCATCGCGTTCAGCGCGGCGGGGATCAGCGCCTCGGGGCGGGTCACCCGGTCGAAGTACCGCGACACCGGGCGCAGGGTGTCGTTGACGGACACGTCGGCCTCGACGGGGTGCTCCAGCTGCTGGAGCAGCGGGTCGGCGGGGCGGGTGGCGAAGTAGTCGCCGGGCAGCAGGAGGACCGGCAGGCGGTTGATCGTCGCGAGGGCCGCGCCGGTCACCAGGTTCGTGGCGCCCGGCCCGATGGACGTCGTCACGGCCTGCGCGGACAGGCGGTCGAGCTGACGCGCGTACCCGACGGCCGCGTGCACCATGGCCTGCTCGTTGCGGCCCTGGTGGTACGGCATCGCCTCCTCGCCCGCCTCCAGGAGCGCCTGCCCGATCCCCGCCACGTTGCCGTGGCCGAAGATGCCCCAGGTGCCGGCGATCAGCCGGCGGCGCACCCCGTCGCGTTCCGTGTACTGGACGGACAGGAAACGCACCAGCGCCTGGGCGACGGTCAGGCGCCGGGTCGTGGACTCGCTCATCGGGGACCTCACGGAGAAGGGACGGGGAACAGGGCGGGGCGGGTGGGGATCAGCGGGGGCCTTCCCCGGCGGCGGGGGGCCGGCCGGCCGCGGTGGCGTGGCGCAGGGTCCGGTCCAGCTCCCAGCCGGACAGCAGCCCGTGGCACAGCGAGCCGCCGAACGCGTCGTCCGTGTCCGTGTCCGCCTCCGCGTCGGGGCCGCCGGCCGTTCCTGCGGGTCCCGGCGGGACCTCGGCGGTGGTGCCGTCGCGGTGCACCGCGAGTACGCCCCGGGAGCCCTGGCGGACCAGCGCCAGCTCCACGCCGGCCGCCAGCAGCGCCTCGGCGCAGGCGCGCGGTTCGCGCGAGCCGGTGGCCATCTCGCAGGCGTCGAGGTCGCCGACCGCGACGGTGGCGTGGCGCAGCACCTCGGCGTAGCAGGGGCGGGCCTCCTCCGGGTCCTTCCAGGCCGAGTTGGGCCACTGGGCGGGCCGCCAGTCGAGGTCGAAGACGGTCATGCCCGCCCGGCCGCGCGCCTTGAGGGCGGCGAGGGTGGCGGAGCGGCTCGGCTCCTCGCTGAGGCCCGTACCGGTGATCCAGAGGATCCGGGCCGCGCGGATGGCGAAGTAGTCGGGGGCGTCGGCGTGCACCACGACACTGGTGCGGCCGAGGCGGGCTGCGGCCACGGCCACCCGTGCGGCGGAACGGCCGGAGGATTCCCGGAAGGCCGCCGTCCGGGCCAGGGGTATGCCCCACCGCAGGGGGTAGAGATCGACTCCGATACGGTCGATCGTGATCAGATCGAAGGACTGGGCTGACTCGGCCATGTGCGACGCTCCTCGAACTCTGCCGGGGCTGCGGGTCCCAAGGGGCCTGCCGCCCCCAGGTGTAGGTCCGGGAGGGCGACGCTGTCAATACTTTGTACTTACATTCGGACCTGATCGTGAAATGATGTCTTAACAAAGCATTGACAGCGGGCGCGTCAAGGGGTGGAATCCCGTCCCAGCACAGCAGCCGCTTTTGCGCCGTACGACCCGGACTTCTCGCTTATCCAGGCCTCGGATCCTCGTGATCCGCTTCGCCTTTCCCCCGTAGCACAGTGAGGTGCAGGAAAGATGGACCGCTCTTCGCACTCCCGCTCCCGCAGATTCGCCCCCGTCGTGGCCGTGGCCGCGGCGGCGGCGCTGACCCTCGCGGGCTGCTCCAGCAGCTCCGGAGGCAAGAAGGCCGAGGAAAGCGCGGCCGGTGCCTCGGCCGGAAAGGCCGACACTCCGCAGATGACGGTCGCCCTGGTCACCCACCAGTCACCCGGCGACACCTTCTGGGACATCGTCCGCAAGGGCGCGGAGGCGGCCGCGGCGAAGGACAACGTCAAGCTCGTCTACTCCGCCGACCCCAACGCGGGCGCCCAGGCCACCCTGGTGCAGAACGCGATCGACCAGAAGGTCGACGGCATCGCCATCACCCTCGCCAAGCCGGACGCCATGAAGGACGTCGTCGGCAAGGCGAAGGCCGCGAACATCCCCGTCGTCGGCCTCAACTCCGGTGTGAGCGAGTGGCAGAAGCTCGGCCTCATGTCGTTCTTCGGCCAGGACGAGACCGTGGCCGGCGAGGCGCTCGGCAAGCGGCTCAACGGGGCCGGCGCGAAGAAGGTCGTCTGTGTCGTCCAGGAGCAGGGCAACATCGGCCTCACCCAGCGCTGCGACGGCGTGAAGAAGACGTTCACGGGCTCCACCCAGACGCTGTACGTCAACGGCACCGACATGCCGTCCGTGAAGTCGACGATCACCGCCAAGCTCAAGCAGGACAGCGCCATCGACTACGTCGTCGCGCTCGGCGCCCCGTTCGCGCTGACCGCGGTGCAGTCGGTGAGCGACGCCGGCAGCAAGGCCAAGATCGCCACCTTCGACCTGAACAAGGAGCTGACCGGCGCCATCAGCAAGGGCACCATCCAGTTCGCGGTCGACCAGCAGCCCTACCTCCAGGGCTACCTGGCCATCGACTCCCTGTGGCTCTACAAGAACAACGGCAACTACATGGGCGGTGGCGAGCAGCCGGTGCTGACCGGGCCCGCCTTCGTCGACAAGACCAACGTCGACAAGGTCGCGCAGTTCGCCGCGAAGGGCACCCGGTGATCTGAATGACCCAGCAGGCTGAGCCGGCGGTGACCACACCGCCGGCCCCCGGCCCCAGGAAGACCGACGGGCGCACCGCGCGGCGCCCCCTGGTGTTCCGGCTGCTCGCGCGACCCGAGGTCGGGGTGTTCCTCGGCGCGGTCGCCGTGTACGTGTTCTTCCTCGTCGCGGCACCCCCGGTGCGCGACGGCAGCTCCATGGCCAACATCCTGTACCAGTCGTCGACCATCGGGATCATGGCCCTGCCGGTCGCGCTCCTGATGATCGGCGGCGAGTTCGACCTGTCGGCCGGTGTCGCCGTCATCACCTCGGCGCTCACCGCGAGCATGCTCAGCTACCAGCTGACCATGAACGTGTGGGTCGGTGTGGTCGTCGCGCTGGTCGTGTCCCTCGGGATCGGCTTCCTGAACGGCTGGATGGTGGTCAGGACCGGGCTGCCCAGCTTCCTGATCACCCTGGGCACGTTCCTGATCCTGCAGGGCGTCAACCTCGCGGTGACGAAGCTGGTCACCACCAACGTGGCCACCGACGACATCAGTACGATGGACGGCTTCGACCAGGCGAAAAAGGTGTTCGCCTCCTCCTTCGACGTCGGCGGCGTCCAGGTGAAGATCACCATCGTCTACTGGCTGGTCTTCGCGGCCGTCGCCACCTGGATCCTGCTGCGCACCAGGTACGGCAACTGGATCTTCGCGGTCGGCGGCAACAAGGAGTCGGCCCGCGCGGTCGGCGTCCCGGTCACCTTCACCAAGATCTCGCTGTTCATGCTGGTCGGCTTCGGCGCCTGGTTCGTCGGCATGCACCAGCTGTTCACCTTCAACACCGTCCAGTCCGGTGAGGGCGTCGGCCAGGAGCTGATCTACATCTCCGCGGCCGTCATCGGCGGCTGTCTGCTCACCGGCGGCTACGGCTCGGCGATCGGCCCGGTCTTCGGCGCCTTCATGTTCGGCATGGTGCAGCAGGGCATCGTCTACGCCGGCTGGAACCCCGACTGGTTCAAGGCCTTCCTCGGTGCCATGCTCCTCGGCGCCGTCCTCATCAATCTGTGGGTCCAGCGCACGGCGACCCGGAGGTGACGTGACCCCATGACAACCACCAACGGAACCGGCACGCACGGGGCCATCATCGAGGACACCGACCCGGCGGCGGCCGACGGCGCTCTCGTCGAACTGCGCAACGCGGGCAAGTCCTACGGCAACATCCGCGCCCTGCACGGCGTCGACCTGACCGTCCACCCCGGCCGCGTCACCTGCGTGCTGGGCGACAACGGCGCGGGCAAGTCCACCCTCATCAAGATCATCTCGGGGCTGCACCAGCACACCGAGGGCGACTTCCTGGTGGACGGCGCCCCGGTGCGCTTCTCCACCCCGCGTGAGGCCCTCGACCGGGGCATCGCCACCGTCTACCAGGACCTGGCGACCGTCCCGCTGATGCCGGTGTGGCGCAACTTCTTCCTCGGCTCCGAGATGACCAAGGGCCCCTGGCCCGTGCGCCGCCTCGACATCGACAGGATGAAGCAGACCGCGGACGAGGAACTCCGCAACATGGGCATCGTCCTGGACGACCTGGAACAGCCCATCGGCACCCTCTCCGGCGGCCAGCGCCAGTGCGTGGCGATCGCCCGCGCCGTCTACTTCGGCGCCCGCGTCCTCATCCTGGACGAGCCCACCGCCGCGCTCGGCGTCAAGCAGTCCGGGGTCGTGCTGAAGTACATCGCCGCCGCCCGTGACCGCGGCCTCGGGGTCATCTTCATCACCCACAACCCGCACCACGCCTACATGGTCGGCGACCACTTCAGCGTGCTGCGCCTGGGCACGATGGAACTCAGCGCCGACCGCAGCAGCGTCAGCCTCGAGGAACTCACCAACCACATGGCCGGCGGCACCGAACTCGCCGCGCTCAAGCACGAGTTGTCGCAGGTGCGGGGGGTCGACGTGGAGGAGCTCCCGGAGGAGGGGGACCTCACCGCAGCCGTGGCGCCGACACCCGGGAAGAAGACACCCGGGAAGAAGACGCCGTGACAACCGGCATGCGGGGGAGGGGTGTTGGGGCAGGAGGGGTAGCGAGCGGCTGAGTGACCCGGCGCGGTCGTCGCGGTGGTCGTGGTCGTGGTGGCGGTCGTTGTGACGGTGGCGGAGCCGGGTCGGTCGCTGTCGTGCGGGTGCGGGTGTTCGTGCAGGTGTCCGTGCGAGGCCGGGTCGCGGGCGCCGGGGCCCGTGGGTGGTGCTCACGGAGTCCGGTGGTCCGGCGCCGGGAGGCGGTGGCGCGTGGCCGCTTTTATGCTGGTGGGGATACGGCCGCTCCCGGCCTTCGCCTCATGACGGCTGTGGTCCGCGGCGCATGTCTCCGCGTGGGGAGTACCCATGACACACCCGTGCATCCGACTGCGCAGAGGAGTTGTCGTCGCCGCCGCGGTGGCGACGCTGGTGGTGCCGGCCGCGAGCGGGGCCGCCGTGGCGCTGCCGACCTCCGCCGTCACCGCCGGACAACCCTCACCGTCCCCGTCCGGGGACGACGTCCGCGCCCTCACCCCCGACGTACGACGGCAGGTCGACGACGCCGTACGACGGGTCATGGACCAGGCGAACGTGCCCGGCGTGAACGTGGGCATCTGGACGCCCGACAAGGGCGAGTACGTGAAGTCCTTCGGCGTCGCCGACAAGAGCACCGGCGAGCCGATGTCGTCCGGCCTGTACCTGCGGATCGGCAGCGAGACCAAGACGTTCACCGTCACGGCGCTGCTGGAACTCGTCGACCAGGGCAAGATCGGCCTGGACGACACCATCGGCAAGTACGTCGACGGCGTCCCCAACGGTGACCGGATCACCCTGCGTCAGCTGGCCGGCATGCGCAGCGGCCTGTTCAACTACTCGCAGGACGAGGGTTTCTTCAAGGCGCTGACCTCCGACCCGCAGCGGCAGTTCACCCCGCAGGAACTGCTCGACTACTCCTTCAAGCACCCCGTGCTGTTCCCGCCGGGCAAGGAGTTCTTCTACTGCAACACCAACCTGATCCTGCTCGGGCTGGTCGTGGAGAAGATGTCCGGGCAGCCGCTCGCCGAGTACATCCACGACACGATCCTGGAGCCGGCCGGGCTGGACCACACGCTCTTCCCGCCCGGCGCCGGGTTCCCCGACCCGCACGCGCAGGGCTACACCGACCAGACGGCGTCCGGAAAGGTCGAGAACACCGTCGGCTGGAACCCGTCCTGGGCCTGGGCGGCCGGCGCCATGATCTCGCAGCTCCAGGACCTCCGGGTCTGGGCGCGCACGGTCGCCACCGGCCAACTGCCCGACGGGGACCGGCTGATCAGCGCCACCACGCAGAAGCAACGGCTCACCACACCGCCGACCCCGATCCCGGGCGCCGGGTACGGCCTCGGCATCTTCGACGTGCAGGGCTGGATCGGCCACAACGGCTCCCTGCCCGGCTACGAGTCGCTCACCATCTATCTGCCGTCGGCGCGGACGACCCTGGTCGTGATGCTGAACACCGACATCAACTACAGGAACAGCGAGCCCAGCACGCTCTTCGGCGACGCGATCACGAAGATCATCTCTCCGGACCACGTGTTCAACCTGCCGGCCCAACCGGCCGCCAAGTGACGGTACTCGTACGGGCACGGGGGGGGGGGGGGGGGGGGGGGGGGGGGGGGGGGGGTGGGGGGGGGGGGGGGGTTGTGCCAGCTTCTGGGTGCCCCGAGGAGGGGTGGGGTGACCGGAGCGTTCTTTCGAGGGACGTTC
>NZ_JBWKDW010000029.1:0-7528 GCF_056435735.1 Streptomyces sp. NPDC043878 | reverse complement strand
ACCACCCACACCACAACACCCACACAAACCCCCCCCCCCCCCCCCCCCCCCCCCCCCCCCCCCCCCCCCCCCCCGTGCCCGTGCTCGCAGTTCGCGCGCCCGCGCGGGAGAACTCCGTCAGACGGAGCGGACCTCCGCGATCGTCACCGGCCGGTGCTCGTGCAGCGACAGCGTGCACGCCTCCGCGATCCACCCCGCCTCCAGCGCGTCCGCCACCGTGCACGGCGAGGGCCGGCTCCCGGCCACCACCTCGGTGAACGCGGTGAGTTCGGCCCGGTAGGCCGCCGTGAAGCGGTCCATGAAGAAGTCGTGCGGAGTGCCCGCCGGGAAGGTCACCCCGGGTTCCACCGACCGCAGCGGCAGCTTGTCCTCCAGCCCCACCGCGATGGAGTCCGTGAAGCCGTGCAGCTCCATCCGGACGTCGTAACCCCGCGCGTTGTGGCGGCTGTTGGAGATGACGGCGATCGTGCCGTCGTCCAGGGTGAGGAGCGCGCCCGTGGTGTCGGCGTCACCGGCCTCCCTGATGTACTCGGCACCCCGGTTGCCGCCCACGGCGTACACCTCGGTCACCTCGCGGCCGGTCACCCAGCGGATGATGTCGAAGTCGTGCACCGAGCAGTCCCGGAAGATGCCGCCGGAGCCGGCGACGTACGCGGCCGGCGGCGGCGCCGGGTCCAGCGTGGTCGACCGTACGGTGTGCAGCTTGCCCAGTTCACCGGCGCGCACCGCTTCCCGGGCGGCCACGAACCCGGCGTCGAAGCGGCGGTTGTAGCCGATCTGGATGGGCACGTCACTGCCGCGCACCGCCTTGAGCACCGCGACGCCCTCCGGCATCGTGCGGGCGACGGGCTTCTCGCAGAACACGGGGATGCCCGCCTCGACGGCGGCGAGGATCAGACCGGGGTGGGCGTCCGTCGCGGCGGCCACCACGACACCGTCCACCCCGGCGGCGAGCACCGCCTCGGGCGAGTCCGCGACCTCGCCGCCGAACCGCTCGGCGGCGACCTTGGCGGCGTCCGCGAACGGGTCGGCGAGGACGAGGGAGTCGACCGCGTCGAGGCCGGAGAGGGTCTCGGCGTGGAAGGCGCCGATGCGGCCGAGGCCGAGGATTCCGATGCGCATGAGCTCCGCTGCTTTCGTGAGTGGGTGCGAGGTGCGAGGTGCGAGGTGCGAGGTGCGAGGTGCGAGGTGCTGGGGGTGTGCTGTCCGTTGCCGGGGCGCTCCGTCCCGGGCCCCGGTCGCTCTTCGGGCTCGTCCTCGAACGCCGGGCGGGTTGTTGGTGGTGCCTGTCCTCGGATGCCGGACGGGCTGACGGTGGGCGCCGGGCTGCGTTGCGGGGTCAGTCCAGGCCGCCCAGTACGTTCTGGTCCCAGTCGATCACCGAACCGGTGACCACGCCTGAGCGGTCGGAGAGGAGGAGGACCACGAAGTCAGCGATCTCGTCGGGCTGGCCGAGTCTGCCCATGGGGAGGCGGGCGGCCGCCTCCTCGCGCCAGTCGTCCCCGGCGCCGTGGAAGGCCCGCTGTGTCGCGTCCTCGCCCTCGGTGGCCGTCCAGCCGATGTTCAGGCCGTTGATCCGGACGCGGTCCCAGCGGTGGGCGTGCGCTGCGTTGCGGGTCAGGCCGATCAGCCCGGCCTTGGCCGCCACGTACGGCGCCAGGAACGCCTGACCGCCGTGCGCCGACGAGGTGATGATGTTGACGACCGTGCCGGGAGCCTCACGCGCCACCATGTCCGCGACCGCCGCCTGCATCGCGAAGAACGGCGCGCGGAGGTTGATCGCGATGTGCTGGTCGAACAGTTCCGGCGTGGTGTCGAGCAGCGTCCCCCGCGAGGTGAGCCCCGCGGAGTTGACCAGGCAGTCGACGCGGCCGTACGCGGCGACCACCGAGGCCACCGACGCCTTCGCCTGCTCGGCGTCGGCGAGGTCGGCGCGTACGAACATCGCCTTGGTGCCGAGAGCCGTCAGCTCGGCCACCAGGGCTTCGCCCGGCTCCGGGCGCCGCCCGGTCACGGCGACCGCGGCGCCCTCGCGGGCCGCGGCCCGCGCGATGGCGGCGCCGACCCCCTGGCTGCCGCCGTTGACGAGGACGATCCTGTCGTCGAGAAGTCCCATGAGTGGACGGCCCTTTCAGCTCTGGCGCCGCACGGCGGCGGCCTTGAGTTCGTCGCGCAGCGCCGCGGGCGCCCACGTCTCGCGCAGCGCCCGCCGCACCGTGTCCGCCTGGGAGGGCGGTGCGAGACCCTCGACCGGCGGATCGCGGTCGAGGTTGGTGGGGAAGGGGTAGCTCTCGGCGCTCGCGGCGATCACGCGGTCCAGCCACTCCTCGCCGGCCCCCTCGGCGGCGCGCCGCAGCAGCACGGGGAACACGGCGTTGACGACCGCCTCGCGGTCCACCGTCTCCATGGCCCGCCCGAACGCGGAGGACACCTGGAGCAGGTTGGCCGTGCGCCGGATGTCGGGGGAGCGGTTGGTGCCGGCGGCGTGGAACAGCGCGGGGTTGAAGAAGACGGCGTCGCCCTTGGCCAACGGGAGTTGGACGTACCGTTCCTCGAAGTACGCCTGGAACTCGGGCAGTCGCCACGCGAGGTAACCCGGTTCGTAGGACTGCGAGTACGGCAGGTACATCGTCGGGCCCGACTCCACGGGCATGTCGCAGTGCGCGACCGCCCCCTGGAGGGTGAGCACCGGGGAGAGGCGGTGTACGTGCGCGGGATACGCGGCCGCCGCCTCGTTCGAGAGGAACCCCAGGTGGTAGTCGCGGTGCGCGCTCTGCGCGGCTCCGCCCGGGTTGACCACGTTGACCTGCGAGGTGACCTGGTAGCCGGGGCCGAGCCAGGCGGCCGGGACCAGCGCCAGCATGTCGTTGGCGTAGTAGTCGGCGAACGCCTCGGGGTCGTGCCGGGCGGCCTTCTCCAGCGCGTTCCAGACCCGGTCGTTGGCGCCCGGCGCGGCGAAGTGGTCACCGGCGCTCGCGCCCGAGGCGCGCTGCCCGGCGATCAGGGCGTCGAAGACGGCGGTGAGCCGGTCGACGACCGCCGGTTCGGTGAACACGCCCCGCAGGACCACGATGCCGGGCCCCTCGTCGAGGGCGCGCACGAGTTCGGCCCGCACGTCCCGGCGGTCCGGGAGCCCGCGCAGCCGCTCACTGTCGTAGACGAGCACGTTCCGGGTCACGGACGAGGCGTGCGGGAAGTCGGCGAGGTCGGTGGTCCGCTCCACGAGGGCGCGGAGGACGTCGAGGTCACAGTCCTGCTCGGACAGCCACGCACGTCGTCGTACGGAGAGGAAGGACATCGTCGTCCCTTCGGCGCTGAGCGATACGGCTCTGTCATTCTTGTCAGTACAAAGCCGTCGAACAACCGGCAGGCAACCGTCAAAAACCCCTCAAGGAGCCTCCGCATGGGCCACCCTTTCCCGATCCGGGAGATCGCACGTCAGGCGGGCCTGAGCGAAGCCACCGTGGACCGGGTCCTCAACGGCCGCGGTGGGGTGCGGGGGAGCACCGCGCAGGAGGTCCGGCAGGCCATCGCCGACCTGGACCGCCAGCGCACCCAGGTCCGGCTGGTCGGCCGTACCTTCATGGTCGACATCGTCATGCAGACCCCGGAGCGGTTCTCCACCGCCGTACGGGCCGCCCTGGAGGCCGAACTGCCGGGCCTGCACCCCGCCGTCGTGCGCTCGCGCTTCCACTTCCGGGAGACCGGCCCGGTGGCGGAGCTGACCCGGATCCTGGACCGGATCGCCCGGCGCGGCTCGCAGGGTGTCATCCTCAAGGCACCCGACGTCCCCGAGGTCGCCGCGGCGGTCGGCCGGATCGCGGACGCCGGCATCCCCGTGGTGACCCTGGTGACGGACCTGCCCTCCACGGCGCGGCTCGCCTACGTCGGCATCGACAACCGGGCGGCGGGCGCGACGGCCGCCTATCTGATGGGCCAGTGGCTGGGCGAGCGCCCCGGCAACGTGCTCACCAGCCTCAGCAGCGGCTTCTTCCGCAACGAGGAGGAACGCGAGATGGGTTTCCGCAGCGCCATGCGCGCCGGGCACCCGGACCGGGCCCTGGTCGAGATCACCGAGGGGCAGGGCCTGGACGCCACCCAGTACGACCTCGTCCGCGCCGCCCTGGAACGCGACCCGCGGATCAGGGCCGTGTACTCCATCGGCGGCGGCAACATCGCCACCCTGCGGGCCTTCGCGGACCTGGGCCGGGAGTGCGCGGTGTTCATCGCCCACGACCTCGACCACGACAACACCCGGCTGCTGCGCGAGCAGCGGCTGTCCGTCGTCCTCCACCACGACCTGCGCCGCGACATGCGGGAGGCCTGTCACATCGTGATGCGGGCGCACGGCGCGCTGCCGCCGGCGGGGCCCACCCTGCCGTCGGCGATCCAGGTGGTCACGCCGTACAACCTGCCGCCGCGGGCGCCGTCCGGCTGACCTTGCGCGCGGCGCGGCCCGTCCCGCGCCGCCCGGGCGCCGGCAGGCGACCGCGCCGGCCGGACCCCTCACGCTGTGGCCCGGTCGCGCCGTCCCGTCACGGTGCCGCCTCCAGGTCGACCCAGGCGCCGCCGGCGGCGGAACGCGCCATCGCGTCCAGTACGGCGGCGCTGCGCACGGCGTCCGGCAGGGTCGCCCCGTACGGCCTTCCCTCGGCGACGGAGCGCAGGAACCGGTGGGCCTCCACGACCTTGAGGTCGTCGTAGCCCATGGCGTTGGCGGCGCCCGGCTGGAAGGCGCCGAACTCCCCGTCGCCCGGGCCGACATACACCGTACTGACGGGCTGGTCCTGGTAGGCCGTGCCGCGGCTGACGCCGAGCTCGTTCATCCTCCGGAAGTCCCAGAACACCGCGCCCCTGGTGCCGTGCACCTCGAAGCCGTAGTTGTTCTGCTCGCCCACCGAGACGCGGCACGCCTCCAGGACTCCGCGGGCACCGGAGGCGAAACGCAGCAGACAGCTGACGTAGTCCTCGTTCTCGACCGGGCCGAGTTCACCGCCCTCGGCCCGGGAGTGGCCGGCGGTCGCGCCTGTCGGACGGGCCCGGCGCGGCACGAAGACCGCGGTGTCGGCGGTCAGTGACGCGATGTCGCCGAGCAGGTGCCTGGCCAGGTCCGCGCCGTGCGAGGCGAGGTCGCCCAGCACTCCGCTGCCGCCGCGCTCCCGCTCGTAGCGCCAGGTCAGGGCGCCCTGCGGATGCGCCGCGTAGTCGCTGAACAGACGGACGCGGACATGGGTGACCGTGCCGATCTCCCCGGACGCGATCAGCTCGCGGGCCGCCTCGACGGCGGGCGCGTTGCGGTAGTTGAAGCCCACCGCGCCCTGGACACCGGCCCGGGCGACGGCGTCGGCGACCGCCCGCGCGTCGGCCGCCGTCAGGCCCACCGGTTTCTCGATCCAGATGTGCTTGCCGGCCTCGGCCATCGCCACCCCGATCTCCCGGTGCAGGAAGTTGGGGGCGGTGATGCTCACAGCCTCGACCCGCGGATCGGCGACCACCTCGCGCCAGTCACGGGTGGCCGAGGCGAACCCGAACTGCGCGGCGGCCTGTTCGGCCCGGCCGGGCACCTCCTCGGCGACCGCCACCAGCCTCGGGCGCAGGGGCAGCTCCGGATAGTGGTGCGGGACGCGGAGGTACGCCTGGGTGTGCACCCGGCCCATCCACCCGAACCCGACGACCGCGACTCCGAACCCGTCCGCCGGCGCATCCACCATGACAGCCCCTCTTCGGACTTCCTCGAACCGTGCTGGCCGGTCCCCGCGTTGTGGACCGGTCCACCTTTTGGACCGGTCCATGTTCTGTCCGGCCCACCCTGAGCGCGCCCACGGCCGCTGTCAACCCCCCGAACGGGGGCACAGCGGAGCTCCGGCCCCGACTGCCCGCCCTTTGACAAGCGGACGGGCCCATGGAACGGTCCATGACATGAGAGCGCCGACCATCCGCGACGTGGCCGACCACGCCGGCGTCTCCAAGTCACTGGTGTCGCTGGTGCTGCGCGGCTCCGGTCAGGTGCGGCCGGAGAAGCGCGAGGCCGTGCTGCGCGCCGTACGCGAACTGGGCTACCGCCCCAACACGGCCGCGCGCAGCCTGAGCGAACAGCGCACCCGCACCGTCGGCGTCCTGCTCCACGACCTGCGCAACCCCTGGTACGTGGACCTCCTGGACGGTCTGAACCCCCTGCTGCACGACCACGGCCTGCACATGCTGCTCGCCGACGCCCGCCTGAACCGCCGTACCGGTCAGGACCCGGCCGGTCCCTTCCTGGACCTGCGGGTCGACGGCCTGGTCGTGGTCGGTACGCTGCCCGACCCGGCCGCCCTCGGGGCGGTCGCCGAGCGGATCCCCGTCGTCGTCGCCGGCGCCCGCGAACCGGTGCCGCCCGGCGTCGACGTCGTCGCGGGCGACGACGAGCAGGGTGCCAGGCTGGCCACCGAGCACCTCATCGGCCTCGGCCACCGCCGCATCGCGCACCTCGCGGGCTACGGAGCCGTCGGTGAGCTGCGCCGGCGCAGCTTCGAGGCGACCATGCGCGCGCACGGCCTCGCCGGCGAGGCGATGGTCGAGCCCGCCGACATGACGGAGGAGGGCGGACACCGCGGCACCGTCCGGCTGCTGGGCCGGCCGCGCCGGCCCACCGCCGTCCTCGCCGTCAACGACATCGCGGCGGTCGGCGCGCTGTCGGCCGCCGAGGAGTTCGGCCTGCGGGTCCCCCACGACCTGTCGGTGACCGGCTACGACAACACGAGCATCTCCCGGCTGCGCCACCTGTGGCTCACCACCGTGGACAACGCCGGCCACGAGGTCGGCCGCCGCGCCGCCCGCCGCCTCCTGGCCCGCTTCGACAACCCCGGGGGAGCGGGCGAGGTCCATCTGACGGCCCCTGCCCTGGAGATCAGGGGCACCACCGCGCCACCGTGAGCGGCCGGACCCGATCCGGAACCTGATCGCGCCCCCGGGGGCGGGCGCGCCTAGACCGCTCGGGCAGGAGACGCCAAGAGCCGCAGACGGCCTACGGGTCGCCGCATACGGGCTTCAGTTGCCGCAGACGGCCTACAGGTTGTCGCATACGGCCTACAGGTTGACGGCGTACGCCTTGCGCAGTGTCTCGTGCACCGTCCAGGTCGTACGGTCGCCCTCGCGCAGCACCGCCATGTCGCCGGGCCCGACGGTCAGCGTCGGCCCGTCCGCGATCTCGATGGTGGCGGAACCGCTGATCACGACGAAGAGCTCGTCCGCCTCGGTGTCGGTGACCACGCCCGGGGTGATCTGCCAGATGCCCCTGACCTGGCGGCCGTCGGCCGACTCCCACACGACCTTCCCGGTCACCTCGGGCGTCCCGGAGACGATCTGCCCGGCGGCAAGCGGCTCGGGTTCGAGCTCGGCGTCGGGGATGTGGACGGCGAAACTGTGCGGACTGAGGCTCATGCGGCGACCTTAGTGGGGGGGGGGGGGGGGGGGGGGGGGGGGGGGGGGGGGGGGGGGGGGGGGGGGGGGGGGGGGGGGGGGGGGGGGGGGGGGGGGGGGGGGGGGG
>NZ_JBWKDW010000028.1:4624-126264 GCF_056435735.1 Streptomyces sp. NPDC043878 | reverse complement strand
GGGGTGAACTATTCTTGGTGCCTCCTTTCTTTTTTCGTTGGGGGGGGGGGGGGGGGGGGGGGGGGGGGGGGAGGAGAGGGGGGGGGGGGGGGGGGGGGGGGGGGGGCCCCCCCCCCCCCCCCGCCCGGTGGGCCCGCTCAGCTGCTGCTGACCGTCAGGCTGTTGGTGGTGAAGTCCAGGCCGCCCGAGGACGAGGTGATCTCGTAGCCGAACTGCACGTCCCCGATGGTCTCGTTGCCGAACCAGCCCTTGGTGTCCTTGATCCACTTGAGGATGGGGAGGATGGCGACCGTGCCGGAGCTGGAGTTGGAGGTGCGGACGAACGAGAAGACCGCGTTGGCGCCGTTGTCGCCCTTGTACACGGTCCAGGTGTGGCCGCCGAGCGTCACGTTGCCCTGCGAGGTGCCGAGGGGGCCCACCGCCCCGGTCTTGTTGACCCAGAGCATGATCTCGTAGTCGTGGTCGGTGTCCCAGATGTCGTAGGACGTGTTGTACGCGCCGGCGGACGGGACGGTGACGTTGTAGCTGCTGGAGAGCGAACCGAGCGAGGTGATCGACTTGTTGACCACCTTCTTGGCGTTCGGGTAGGACTTGATGCCGCCGGTGTTGGGGTGGTTCGCCCAGACGCCCCAGTTGGTGCCGGAGTTCGCCCAGACGCACTGGCTGCCCGCGCCGGAGCCCCAGATGTCGTTGTAGAGCGTGTAGCCGTTCAGGCTGGTACTGCCCCACTGGTCGCAGGAGCTCCAGACGGCGGCCTGGGCGGGGGCGGAGGCCATGCCGACGGTGGCGCCGAGCGCGAGGGCGGGGGCGAGCAGGACCCTGGTGATCCTGCCGAGGGTGCGTGTTGCCATGGTGTCCCTTCCATGGGTGGGGGGAGATGCGGCTGCTACCACGTCCCCGCGGTGAGGACGTGGTCCTGTCCGGCGACGAGGTCGAGCGGCTGTCCGCCGGCGGAGGTCCGGAGTTCGACGCGGTGGGTGCGCGTGGGGCGGATCACCGCGGTGAGGTGGTGCGGGTTCCAGGTCAGGTCGAGCTCGGCCGCGAACCGGGTCCGGACGCCCCGGAGTTCGCCGGTGGGGAAGGAGGCCGGGAGCGCGGGCAGCAGGACCAGCCGGTCCGGCGTCGACTGCACGAGCATCTCGACGAGCACGGCGGGCAGGGCGTGGGCGGCGTCCGCGTTGTAGACGTCCCGTTTCGGGTAGTGCGCGCTCATCAGCGAGGCGTGGAAGAAGTCGCCCCCGAGGACCTGGCCGAGTGCGCGGGCGACCCGTTCCGCGTCCCGCAGCCGGGCCGCGACCAGGGCGTGGTGCAGGTGGCCGTGGGCCGAGTCGTTCTCGGCACCGCGCAGCTCCAGGGCCCGGTGGGCGGCGGCGGCCAGGTCCGGGGTGTCGTACGGGTTGATCTCGTCGAGCGGCCAGACGCCGTAGAGGTGGCTGAGGTGCCGGTGGTCGTAGGTGTCGTCGAGGCCGGGCCACGCCCATTCGGCGAGGGCTCCGTCGGCGTTGGTCCGGTGGGGCGGAAGGCGGTCGGCGAGGGTCTGCCAGCGGTCGGCGTCGGGGGTGCCGGGGTGGTAGGCGGCGGCGGTGCGCAGGGCGTGCCGGGCCGCGGACAGGTCCATGGCGGCGTTGAGGGTGCCCCAGCTCGCGTTCGCGGGCCGGTTCTCGGGCGAGTAGGAGGGCACCACGACGAGCTGCCCGTGCTCGTCGGTCCGGGTGAGGAAGTCCTCGTAGAACAGGGCGGCCTCGGCGAGCGCGGCGGCGGTGTGCGGGTCGCGGACGCCGCGTGTCTCGTCGTGGTCGGCGAGCGGTTTGAGCAGCCAGTCGGCGCCGGCGGTCCACAGCTGGTGGGGGTATTCGCGGGCGAAGTGGTAGGTGTACCCGCACTCGCCGTCGGTGTGGGTGGGGGCGACGACGCCCCGGGTACCGAAGACGGCACGGGCGTTCTCCCGCCAGTCGGGCAGCTGGCGCCGGACCAGGGCGGCGTGGGCCGCGCTGACCTCGGGCAGGGCGGCGGCAGCGGCGGAGGCGGTCTGGAGGTTGAGGTTGGCGTTGGTGGTGAAGGCGCCGGACCAGGCGGTGTTCCAGTCGCCGGTCCACAGGCCGGTGAGGCGGGGCGGGAGGAGGCCGGACGCGGAGAGCAGGTGGTAGCGGCCGGCGGCGAACAGTCGTTCGAGGAGGGCGGGGCTCGCGGTGTGCCGGAGCAGTGCGGAACCCGGGAGGGCGCGGTCGGCCGGGTCCCCGCCCAGGTCGAGTCTCACGCGCTCGTAGGCGGTCCGGTGCAGGGCGGTGTGGCGGTCCAGGAGGTGGCTGTACGGGTCCTCGTCGTCCGGGATCAGTGCGCGCAGGGCGCGGGCGTGGGGGGTGGTGTCCGGTTCGCCGGTGTGCCGCAGCACCCGGGTCAGCAGCAGCACCGACGCGGCACCGGCGACCCGCACCCCGCCGGGGGGATTGAGGTGCGTACGGCCGCCCGAGGCGACGACCACCGTCACCCCGGTGTAGGCGGTGTCACTGCCGGGGTAGCGGGCCCGCAGGGTGAGCACGGCGCCGTCGGCGGTGCGGACCGCCCCGTCGGCGACGGCCAGGCCCGCGGGCGCGCCGGGGAGACGGTGGTCCAGGGCGATGCGCAGGTCGGGGGCCGTGACGCGCTGGACGATCACGTCGTCGGCGCGGGAGACGAACACCCGGCTGCTCCACCCCTCGCACTCCGCGCCGGCGACGCCGGTGGCGAAGTCGACCCAGCGGCGGTAGCCGGGCGCCTGCTCCGTCCGGGGGCCGCGCAGCCGGACGTGGAAGGCCGGGTGGAAGGGCTGGACCCACTGGAGGTCCCGGCCGTCGGTGAAGTCCTCGGCGGCGTGCGGGTCCCCGGCGAGCAACCGGTCCTGAAGTGTGGTGAGCCGGGCGGCCAGTTCGGGCGGCCGGGCGTGTTCGCCGCCGTTGGGACGGACCAGGGTGTGGTGGGTGACGACGGTCCGCTCGTCGTCCGCGGCGCCGAAGACGAGGGCGCCGTGCCGGCCGTTGCCGCTGAGGAAGCCGTCCTCCCAGCGGGCGGCCGGCGCCGGCTCCCAGGTTCCGTGCACGGGTGCCGCGGTCATGGTGCGAGCACCGCCACCCCGTAGCGGCCCAGGGTGAGCGTGTCCTCGACGGCCGACCCGGTCAGCAGGTCGCGGTGGGCGCCGGGGACCTCCACGGTCACCGGTTCCCGGCCGTGGTTGAGGACGAAGAGCAGGTCGCCGCGGCGCACCGCCTCGACCCGGTCCGGCAGTCCGTCGAGCACCGGCCGGACCCCCGTGCCGGCGGCGACGCGGGCCAGCAGGTCACGCAGGGCGGCGGGTTCGGGGAGGGTCGAGAGGTACCAGGCGCGGCCGGTGCGCAGGACGGCGGGCAGTCCGTCCAGCTCCCCGCCCTTGTAGACGGCCTCCGCCGTGGCGTCCCCGGCCGGCTCCAGCTCCTCCGACCACAGGGTCCCGCGGAAGCCGCCGCACTCGACGCTCTCGCCCGACTCCAGCGGCCACCACTCGTGCAGGGTGCGGATGCCGAACAGCTCGCGCAGCCGGGCGTCCATGCCGCCGGGGCGGATCCGGTCGTCCTCGTCGGCGATCCCGGTCAGGAAGCCTGCGACGAGGGTGCCGCCACCGCGCACGTGTCCGAGGAGGTTGTCGACGGCCGCGTCGGTGAGGGCGTAGAGCTGAGGGACCACCACGAGCCGGTAGGCGGACAGGTCGTGCTCGGGGTGGGCGAAGTCGGTGGCGAGGTGGGCCTCCCAGAGCGCGCGGTGCCAGGAGCGCAGGACGTCGGGGTAGTCGACCCCGGTGGAGGGGCGGCCCTCCTGCGCTCCGGCCCACCAGGAGTGCCAGTCGTGCAGGACGGCGATCTCGGCCGGCGTGTGCGTACCGGCCACCGCGCCGCCGATCAGGGCGAGTTCGGCGCCGAGCCGCTTGACCTCCTGGAAGGTGCGGCCCCGCTCACCGGCGTGGCTGAGCATCCCGGAGTGGAACTTCTCCGCGCCCTGCCGGGACTGGCGCCACTGGAAGTAGCAGACGGCGTCCGCGCCGCGGGCCACGGCCTGGAGGGACCAGAGGCGGTTGAGGCCCCGCGGTTTGGGGTGGTTGACGCCCCGCCAGTTGACCGGCCCCGCCGCCTGCTCCATCAGCATCCAGGGGCCGCGGGCCTGCGAGCGGGTCATGTCCTGGACCAGCGCGCCGTGCTGGGCGCCGAACGGGTCGCGCGGGTCGGGGTAGAGGTCGACGGAGACGACGTCCTCCTCCCCCGCCCAGCGCCACGCGTCCTGGCCCATCCACAGCGGCATGAAGTTGCTGGTGACCGGGGTGTGCGGGGTGTGCCGGCGGACGATGTCGCGTTCGGCGGTGTAGCACTCCAGGAGCATGTCGGACGTGAAGCGCCTGAAGTCCAGCACCTGGGCGGGGTTCTTCATGTAGTGGGCGTGGCGGGGCGGGAGGATCTCCGCCCAGTCGCCGTAGCCCTGGCTCCAGAAGGCGGTGCCCCAGGCGGTGTTGAGGGCGTCCAGGGTGCCGTACCTGTGCCGCAGCCAGTCGCGGAAGCGGGCGGCGGCCTCGTCGCCCCAGTCGTAGGTGCAGTACTCGTTGTTGATGTGCCACATGGTGAGCGCGGGGTGGCCGGCGTAGCGGGCGGCGAGGTCCTCGGTGAGGGCGGCGGCGTGGTGGCGGTAGACGGCGCTGGAGTGCGAGAAGTGCTGGCGGCCGCCCCACCACTCGGTGCGGCCGTCCTCGTCGCGGGGCAGCGTGTCGGGGTGCAGCCGGCCCAGCCAGGGCGGGGGCGAGGCGGTGGGCGTGGCCAGCACGACGCCGATGCCGTTGGCGTGCGTCAGGTCCATCAGCCGGTCCAGCCAGCCGAAGTCCCGTTCGCCCGGCCGGGGTTCGATCCTGGCCCAGGAGAAGACGCCGAGGGTGACGGAGTTGACGCCGGCGTCCCGCATCAGGCGGACGTCCTCGTGCCAGGTCTCCTCCGGCCACTGCTCGGGGTTGTAGTCGCCGCCGAAGAGGACGCGGCCGCGGGTGGCGTCGCCGAGGTGGGGCATCAGACCGGCTCCCCGTACTGGATGCCGCGTCCGTTGGTGGCGAGGTAGACCCGGCCGTACAGGCGCGGGTCACCGGTGATCGCCTCGCCGGTCCAGCCCCACTGGTGGGCGTCGTCGTTGATCCGCACCCAGCTCTTGGCGATGTCGTCGGAACGGAGGACGGCGGGGCTCGTGCCCGTCGCACCGACCTGGTAGATCGCCGGGTAGCGCGCCCCGTGGGCCGCCCGGCCGAAGCCGAGGGTGTACGAGGCCCGGCAGCTGTCGGTCTTCGTGAAGCTCGCGCCCGCGTCGGTGGAGCGGTACAGGCCGTTCTCCTTGGCGCTCAGCCACAGGTCGCCGGATCTGCCCGGTGCCGCGGCGAGCTTGAACTGGCTGTCTCCGGACGGCAGTCCGGTCGCCCGCGCGGTGAAGGTCAGGCCGCCGTCGGTGCTGGCGAGCAGTGTTCCGGTGTCGGTGTCGTAGACGTGGAAGAGCGCCGGGTCGGCGGGGTCGGCCACCGGTGTCGCGCCCTTCGGGAAGGAGGGGACCTCGGACCAGGTGCGGCCGTTGTCCGTGGAGCGGTGGGCGGCGTACCGGGTGCCGTCCCAGTGCACGAACGACCACAGCAGCACGCTGCCGTCGGCGTTCACGGCGATCGGGCCCGGCGCGTCCGCGGCGATGGCGGGCTGGGCCTCGAAGGGCGCCCAGGTCCGCCCGCCGTCGAGGGAGAACGCCCCGTTCCCGTGGTCGCCCCAGCCCGCGCGCACGACGTACGCCGGCCGGAGCGCGGCCTGCGCGAGTCCCGTCGCCGACCCGGACACGGGGTTCGTGGCCATGCCGCGCGAGGGGGACGCGGTGAGCCGCTCGTGGTACATCACGCCGATGTCCCCGAGCCCGCTGATCAGGTGCGCCCTCCCGGCGGGCGGTGAGATCAACTGGCGTACGGCCGTTTCCTCCAGGCCGCGGATCTCGGGCGCCCAGTGCCTGAGGTCCCGGGTGCCGTAGAGGGTGGCGCCGGTGCCGTACACGACGTGCTTCGCGTCGTACGGGTCGACGGCGACCGTCTGGATCCACCAGCCGAACTTCGGCCTGTCCGCACCCCAGGCGAGGTACGGCGTCTCGGACACGTCGAGCACGGCGGTGTCCTTGAGGGAGGTCCAGGTGCGGCCGCCGTCGGTGGTGCGGAAGAGGGTGTCGCCGGCCGCCCAGCGGTTGTTGGTGGACACCACGACGGTGCCGGGGCGGCGGGCGTCGACGGCGGCGCCGCCGTACCCGAAGCCGTCGGTGCCCCCGTCGCCGGGGTTCGTCCCGCCCGGCCGCACCGGGGTGACGTCGGTCCATGTCCCGTCCGTGGTGCGCAGCTTGTGCACGCTGCCGTCGGACTGGCCGTTGGGGCCGGGCGCGTTCGCGTAGGTCAGGTAGAGCTCGCGGGTGTGGCGGTCGTACGCGGCCCGGACCGGGACCCGGGCGGACGGGCCGGAGGGCCCGCCGGGGACGGCCTCCCAGGTGGTGCCGTCGGCGGTGCGGTACAGGGTGGCCGAGGTGCCGTCGGAGTCGCCCCAGCCGGCGTAGAGGGTGCGGCCGGCGGCGACCAGGAGGGTGACGCCCTGGCCGGTGGCGGACGGTGTGGCCGGGAAGCCGGTCGCGGCCGTCCAGGTGGCGCCGCGGTCCGCCGACGTGAGGAGCCCGTCGTGCCGGGTGCCCAGCCACAGGGTGTCGCTGTCCCGCGGGTCCACCAGGAGCCGCTCCCCCGTACCCCGGCCGTCCTCGTTGGCGCCGAGCCTGACGGGCAGGTCGGTGCGGGCCCAGGTGGCGCCGCGGTCCGCGGACCGCAGGACGGCCCCGTTGCCGGCCCAGGACTGGGCGTAGGTGCCGAGCGCCAGGTACAGGCGGTCGGGGTGGGCCGGGTCGACGGCGAGCGCCTCGACGCCGAGCAGGTTCCAGTCGTCCCAGCCGAGGTGGTCGGTCAGCGGGGTCCAGCGGGCGGCCCGGTCGTCCCAGCGGTAGGCGCCGCCGATGTCGGTGCGGGCGTAGGCGAGCCCGCGCACCGCCGGGTGGAACAGGACGCCGGTGACGAATCCGGTGCCGCCGATGACGGCGGTACGCCAGCGGTAGGCGGTGTTCCCGGCCGCGTGGGCCGGGCTCTTCGGCACGGACACCGCGGCGAGTGCGGCGGTGGCCGCGGTCCCGGCGAGAACGGCGCGTCGGCTCAGGCGGGATGCGTGCATGCCACATACCTCGTTCTGCGAGAGGGGGTTGAGGGGACGTGTCAGGGGCGGGGGGACCACGCGACCGGTCACGACGGGACGGGCGGCCGGCGCCCCGTGGCGGCCCGGCCGTCCGCCGCCAGGGCGTCAGCCCTTGACCGCGCCCGTCAGC
The DNA here is from genome assembly GCF_056435735.1 of Streptomyces sp. NPDC043878. Lineage (NCBI taxonomy): Bacteria > Bacillati > Actinomycetota > Actinomycetes > Kitasatosporales > Streptomycetaceae > Streptomyces > Streptomyces sp. NPDC043878. The sequence continues at coordinate 118,851 of NZ_JBWKDW010000028.1, read as the reverse complement.
ATGCCCTTCTTGAAGTGCTTCTGGACGAAGGGGGACAGCACGGCGACCGGAAGAAGGGCCATCACCATGACCGCCATCTGTATCGCCAGCCCCGACAACTGCCCGGTCCTGATGGCCTGGCTGAGCCCCACCGGCGCCTCCTGCCGCTGCACCAGCTGGATCATGACGTTCTGCAACGGCATCATGTCCTGGTCGTTCAGGTAGAGCGACGCGTTGAACCAGGCGCTCCAGTACCCGACGGCGTAGAACAACGTGATCACCGCGAGGACCGCCCGGGACAGCGGCATGACGATCTGCCAGAGAACCCGGAAGTCCCCGGCGCCGTCGATGCGCGCGGCGTCGATGAGTTCCTGCGAGATGCTCATGAAGAAGCCGCGCAGCACCAGGATGTTGAAGACGCTCAGCGCGCTCGGCAGGATCAGCGCGAGATAGCTGTCCGTCAGCCCGAGGGACTGCACCAGCAGGTAGGTGGGGATGAGGCCGGCACTGAAGAACATGGTCGCCAGCAGCACCATCAGGATCCAGCGGTGGGCGAGGGATCCGCTTCGGGAGAGGCCGTAGGCGCACAGGACGGACACCGCCATCGAGAACAGCGTGCCGAACAGGGTGACGAGGAGGCTGACGACCGTGGCCCGGGTGACCTGACCGCCGCTGAGCAGCTCCCTGTAGGCGATGAAGGTGATGCCCTTGGGCACCATCACCAGGCCGCCCGCCTCGTCGATGGTCTTCCGCGAGGACAGGCTGGTGACGATGACGATCCACAGCGGGAAGACGACCGCCAGGCAGGCGAACGACAGGGCGATGCCCTTGCCCGCGAGGCCGGCCTTCGAGGGCTCTTCCTCCCACGCCGGGCGCGGAGGCGCGGCCCACCAGCGGGGCGCCTTCCGCTGTACCGGCTCGGAGTCCTGGCGCGGCTCCCACATCACGGACGTCACTTCTTGTACACCCCCTGCTCGCCCATGAGATGGGCCACCTTGTTCGCGGCGAGGACCAGTCCGATGCTGACCACGCCCTTGATGAGACCGGCGGCGGCCGCGTAGCCGAAGTCCTGGTTGCGCACGCCGTTCCACCACACGAAGGTGTCGAGGACCTCCCCCGCGCCCGTTCCGACACCGTCGCGTTGCAGCAGGATCTGTTCGAACCCGACGGTCAGTGCGTCCCCGACGCGCAGTACGAGGAGGAGGGCGATCACCGGGCGCAGGGCGGGAAGCGTGACGTGCCACATGCGCCGCCAGCGTCCGGCGCCGTCCATGGCGGCGGCCTCGTACATGTCCGTGGGCACCGAGGCCAGCGCGGCGAGGAAGACGATGATCCCCCACCCGGCGTCCTTCCACACGCTCTGCGCGGTGATCAGGAAGGCGAAGGTGTCCGGGTTGGTCATGATGTCGAGGCCGTCGTACCCGTTCTGCCGCAGCAGCTGGGAGAGCATCCCCGCGCCGCCGAACATCTGCTGGAAGACGGCGATGACCAGCACCCATGAGAAGAAGTGCGGCAGGTAGAGAACCGCCTGCGCGACCGCCCTGACCCGGGGCCGGACCACGCTGTTGATGAGCAGCGCGAGCAGGACCGGGATCGGGAAGAACAGCACGAGCTGGATGACGAACAGCACCAGTGTGTTCTGGACCGCGTTCCAGAAGGCCGAGTCCTCGAAGATCCGCTGGAAGTTCTCCAGGCCCACGAAGGGGCTGTGCAGCATGGAGACGATGCCGTTGTCGCTGACGTAGGGGTCGTAGTCCTGGAAGGCGACGACGTTGCCGAGGATCGGCAGGTAGTTGAAGACCAGGACCAGCAGGACGGCCGGCAGCGTCATGAGGATCAGGACGCGGTCGCGTCTGAACCTGAGCCGCGGGCTCAGCTTGCCCGTGCCCTGTTCCTTCCGCGCGCCGGCGACGTCGACGGACGCCGCCGGGGTCTTCACCGGTGTGCCGGCCTCGGCAGCGCTCCGAGGCACCGTGCTGTGGGACACGGCTGTTCTCCTCGCCTCGAAGCCCGGTCAGCTCGCCGCCGTGCCGTTCTCGTCGAGAAGCTTCTTGTACCAGTCGCGCAGCCTGTCGCCACCCTTGCTCTTCCAGTCGGAGACGGCCTGCTGCATGTCGCTCATCTTCTTGTGGCCGCGGATGATGTCGTCCTCGAGTTGCTCGAAGTCGTTGGCGAGGTTGGTGTAGCGGGAGGGTTCGGTGATCTGCAGGCCCCAGAAGGACGACTTCCTGGTGAAGGCACCCATCCGCTGTTCCCACTCGACGCTTTCCCTGGTGACGTCAGGGAGGTCGGGGTGGGCGATGGTCGGGGCGGGGCTCGCCACCATGACGTAGGCGTTGAGGACCTCGTTGTTGCCCTTGTCGTTCTTGACCGGGACGCCGTCCTTGAGCGTGTAGTGCGTGCCCTGGACGCCGTAGTTGGTCATCATCCACTCCTTGGTGCCGTACGGCGCCGCGGTGACGTTGGCGACGGCCAGCACGTCGCGGATGACGGACTCGGAGGCCTTCTTGCTGACGAAGGCGAAGATGCCGGCCGGGTTCTGTGCGTACAGCGTCGGGGCACCGCCGTCGTGGTTCCAGATGTCCATGCCCCAGACCTTGAAGCCGGGGTTCTGGGTGGCCTGGGACGCCTGCTGGCCATACCAGTTGACGAGGTTGTTGTTCCAGATCAGGAACTCGCCGGCGGCGAACTTGGGGGCCGGGTCGACGGACTGGCTCTTGCCCAGCTTGAAGTCGGGGTGGACGACCCCGGCGGCGAACAGCTTGCGCGTCCACTCCAGGGCTTCCAGGTACTCCGGGGTCTCGATGCGGTTGATCAGCTTGCCGTCGACCAGGTTCCACCAGAGCGGCTTCTCCCCGCCCCCGAGGACGCCGAAGGTGTTCATCGCGGTCCACTTCATGTCACCGCAGGCCCACACCTTGGCCCGGGCGTTGGTGATGTCCTTGCACAGGGCCATGAACTCCTCGGCGGACCGCGGGACCTCGTAGCCCTCCTTGTCGAAGATGTCCCTGCGGTACAGGGGCACGATGTTCTGGATGGACGAGGCGGGCATCGGCAGACCCATCAGCTTGCCGCCGAAGATGGAGCGCTGCCAGGCGTCGGTGGGGATCGCCGCGAGGTTGGGGTAGTCCTTGACCTTGTCGCCGGACAGGTACGGGCCGAGGTCGGCCATCTTGCCGGCGATGGCGCTGGGTATCTTGCCCATCATGTTCCAGCCGGGGACGACGACCACGTCCGGGACGTCACTGGAGGCGAGGACCGCGCCGAGCTTCTGGTCGTAGGTGTTGCCGTCCTGGTTCCGCCACTGGACGTCGACGCCGATCAGGTCGTTCATCGACGTGTAGTAGGGGTTGTTCCCCTTCGGCGGTGAGCCCCAGAACGGCGACATCACGGTCACCTTGCCGCCCTTGCCGAGCTTCTTCGACACCGACGTCTTGAGCGTGGCGATGTCGAGTTTTGCGGTGAAGCCCATCGACGAACCGTTCTTGGACGGGATGTCCGGCGTCACCACGTTGCTCGCCACATAGGCCGGGAGGATCTTCTTCGCGTCCTTGCCCGACGTGGTGCCCTCCCGCGAGCCGCTCTCCGAACCGCCGCAGGCGGCGAGCAGCGGCATCCCGCCCGCGACCGCCGCGGCGGCGACCGCCGTCGAGGCGAGGAAGCTTCTCCGGCTGGGAGCGGAGGAGGAAGCGGCGTTCGGCGTCATTGCGTCAACCCTTCGTGGCGCACCAGGACACCCGGCGGTGGGCCGTCGGCTGCGGTGTCTTCAGTGGAACTGGCTGAGCCGAAGCGGATCTCCGGCGCGTTCCGGGGAGGCCGGGGAACGCCGAGGAACGGCGGGCCGTGTCGATGGATGCGCACGTCCCGGTGGCGGCCCTCGCGTCGAAGCGCTTCGATGTTGCTGCGAGGTTAAGTGAACGCCTGGGGGTGCACAAGGGTCACTTCCAAGATTCCTCGCGGCCGCGCACGGAGGTGCGGTGATTCCAACGGGCTCATATGCCGCTTGAAATGTCGCCGGAGAGTTGGACGTGTTGCCCTGGGGCGTCTTGACACCCGGCCCCGCTTCGACTGAGCATCGAAGCGCTTCGAAAGCGCCGCGTCGCTCCACAGCAAAGGGAACCCCACGTGACCGCACCCACGCCGCCCCTCCCGCCCTTCCGCGACCCGGACCTGCCGTTCGCGAAGCGCGTCGACGACCTGCTGTCGCGCCTCACCCTCGACGAGAAGACCGGTTTCCTGCACCAGTTCGTGCCCGCCGTCGAACGGCTCGGCATCGCCGCGTTCCGCACCGGCCAGGAGGCGCTGCACGGTGTCGCGTGGATGGGCCCGGCGACGGTGTTCCCGCAGGCGGTCGGTCTCGGCGCCACCTGGAACACCGGCCTGGTCCGGCGGGTCGGCGAGGCGGTGTCCCGGGAGGTGCGGGCGATGCGCGCCCACGACGACCGGGTGGGGCTCAACGTCTGGGCCCCGACGGTCAACCTGCTCCGCCACCCCCTGTGGGGGCGCAACGAGGAGGGCTACTCGGAGGACCCGAAGCTGACCTCGGCCATCGCCACCGCGTACACCCGGGGCCTGCGCGGCGACCATCCGGCGTACTGGCGCACGGCCCCCGTCCTCAAGCACTGGCTCGCGCACAACAACGAGACGGGCCGGGACGTCACCTCGTCGTCGGTGCGTGCGCGGGTCCTGCACGAGTACGACCTGCGGGCCTTCCGGGAGACCGTCGAGGCGGGCGCGGTGGCCGGTGTGATGCCGGCGTACAACCTGGTCAACGGCCGCCCCAACCACGTCTCCCCGTATCTGCGCGAGCAGTTGCGCACCTGGACGGAGGAGGAGCTGCTGGTCTGCTCGGACGCCGGGGCGCCCTCCAACCTGGTCGACTCCGAGCACTACTTCGACACCCACGAGGAGGCGACGGCGGCCGCCCTGCTGGCCGGCGTCGACAGCTTCACCGACCACGGGACGGACAGCTCCCGGATCGTCGGCCGGGTCCGGCGGGCCCTCGACCGGGGCCTGCTGACGGAGGCCGACATCGACACGGCGGTCCGCCGCCAGCTGTCGGTGCGGTTGCGTCTCGGCGAGTTCGACCCGCGGCACGACCCGCACCCCGCGGACGCCGCCTTCGACACCCCGGAGCACCGCGCCCTCGCCCAGGAGGCCGCGGAACAGGCGGTGGTCCTGCTGAAGAACGACGGGCTGCTCCCGCTGGCCCCGGACACCCGCCTCGCGGTGGTGGGCCTGCTCGCCGACGAGTGCAAGCTCGACTGGTACAGCGGCACGCTCATCCACCGCTCCACCCCGCTGGAGGGCGTGTACGAGCGGTTCGGCGCCCAGCGCGTCGAGTTCGCGGAGGGCGTGGACCGGGTGCTGCTGCGCACCTCGGCCGGCACCTTCCTGCGGGTGCCGCCCGCCGGCGCGGAGGACGAGAGGCGCGGCGCGGAGGGCGCCCTGGACCCGGCGCTGCTGGCGGGCCGCACCGACCTGCCGCCGCTCACCGCCGGCGCCGAGGGCACCGAGCTGGCGCTCGTCGACTGGGGCGGGGGCGTCCTGACCTTCCGCGCCCCCGACGGCCGCTATCTCTCGGTCGCCGGGGACGGCCGGGTACGCGCCTCCGCCGACCAGCCCGGAGGCTGGGTCGTCCAGGAGACGTTCCGCCTGGAACCCCACGGGGACGGTCACCTCCTGCGGCACCTCGGTACGGGTCGTCACGTGTGCGTCGCCGCGGACGGCGTGAAGGTTGCCGGGGAGGACGGCGGGAGTCCGGAGGTCTTCGAGCTCGTGGTCACCGAACGCGGCGAGGACGCGGTGCGCCGGGTCGCCGCGGAGGCCGACGCGGTGCTGGTGGTCGCGGGCAACGACCCGCACATCGACGGCCGCGAGACCGAGGACCGCAGGACCCTGCGCCTGCCCGCCCAGCAGGAACGCCTGCTGCGCGCCGCCCGGACCGCGAACCCGGCCACGGTGCTGGCGCTGACCTCCGCCTACCCGTACGCCGTCGACCCCGCCGACCTGCCGGCGGTGCTGTGGACCGCGCACGGCGGACAGGCGGCCGGCACCGCGCTGGCCCGGGTCCTGGCCGGCGACGTCTCCCCGGCCGGCCGCCTCCCGCAGACCTGGTACGTCGGCGACGGCGATCTGCCCGACCTCCTGGACTACGACGTGATCGGCGGCCGGCAGACCTACCTGTACTTCGAGGGCACCCCGCTGTTCCCGTTCGGGCACGGGCTGTCGTACGCCTCCTTCTCCTACGACGGACTGACGGTCCGGGCCGCGGAAGGCGCGCTGCGGGTCTCCTTCACGGTCACCAACACCGGCGAGGTCTCCGCCGACGAGGTCGCCCAGCTCTACACCCGCGCCGTCGACCCGTCGGTGCCGCGCCCGCGCCGCGAGCTGGCCGGACACCGCCGGGTCACCCTCCGGCCGGGCGAGCGGGCCGAGCTGTCCTTCGACGTCCCGTTGACGGCGCTGGAGTTCTGGGACGTCGCGGCGGGCCGGTGGCGGCTGGAGCCGGGCCGCTACGAGGTGCTGGCCGGCGCCTCGAGCCAGGACGTCCGGCTGCGGGCGACCGTCGGCCTCGACGGTGAGCCCGGCGCGCCGCGGCCCGTGCGCGAAAACGGCCTGGACGCGGCCGGCTTCGACGAGCAGAGCGGCACCCGGATCGTCGACCGGACGCGGACGACCGGGGACGCGATCACCACCGCGGACGGCAACGCCGGTGAACTGCTCTACCGCGCCTGCGACTTCGGGGACGGTGTCACCGAGGTGACGGTCACCGTGGCCGGCGAGGGCAGCGTCGAGGTCGCGGTGGACGGCGGCCCGGCGCCGGCCGCGCTGACGCCGGACGGACCCGCCTCCGGGCCGTACGACTACCGCGCGCTCACCGCCCCGCTCACCGCCGGCGGGGTGCGCGACGTGCGGATCAGGCTGCGCGGCCCGCTGCGGCTCGCGCACGTCGGCTTCTCCGGCTGAGGGGCCGCGCACGTCGGCTTCTCCGGCCGAGGGACCGGGGACGTCGGCTTCTCCGGCCGAGGGGCCGCGCACGTCGGCTTCTCCGGCTGAGGGTCCGGGGACGTCCGGCGCACGGAAGGGGCCCGGCACCGAACGGCATCGGTGCCGGGCCCCGGTCGGAAACCGTGGCTACAGGGCGAGGCCCGTGAGCACGAGCACCCGCTCGTAGGTGTAGTCCTCCATCGCGAACCGCACGCCCTCGCGGCCCACACCGGACTGCTTCACACCGCCGTACGGCATCTGGTCGGCGCGGTAGGAGGGCACGTCGCCGATGACGACACCGCCGACCTCCAGGGCCCGGTGGGCACGGAAGGCGGTCTGCAGGTCGTGCGTGAACACGCCCGCCTGGAGGCCGTACTTGGAGTCGTTGACGGCGGCGAAGGCAGCCGTCTCGCCCTCCGCCCTCTGCACGGTGAGGACCGGCCCGAAGACCTCCTCGCAGGAGAGCGTGACCTCGGCCGGTACGCCGGTGAGGACGGTCGGTGCGTAGGAGGCGCCGTCCCGCACGCCGCCGGTGAGGAGTTCGGCGCCCGCGTCGACCGCCTCCCGCACCCACGCCTCGACCCGCACCGCCGCGTCCTCGCTGACCAGCGGGCCGACGTCCGTCTTGTCGTCGGACGGGTCGCCGGTGACCTGGGCCTCCACGGCGGCCACGACGCGCGGCAGCAGACGGTCGTACACCGCCGCGTCCGCGATCACCCGCTGCACGGAGATGCAGGACTGGCCGCCCTGGTAGTTGGAGAAGGTGGCGATGCGGGTCGCGGCCCGGTCGAGGTCCTCGTCGCTCGCCCAGTCGGCCAGCACGACGGCCGCGCCGTTGCCGCCCAGCTCCAGGGTGCAGTGCTTGCGCGGCACCGAGTCCATGATCGCGTAGCCGACCTTCTCGGACCCGGTGAACGAGATGACCGGCAGCCGCTCGTCCTGGACCAGCGCGGGCATCCGGTCGTTGGGCACCGGGAGGATGCTCCACGCACCGGCCGGGAGGTCCGTCTCGGCGAGCAGCTCACCGATGACCAGCCCCGACAGCGGGGTGGCGGGCGCCGGCTTCAGGATGATCGGCGCGCCGGCCGCGATGGCCGGGGCGATCTTGTGGGCGCACAGGTTGAGCGGGAAGTTGAACGGCGCGATACCGAGGACGACGCCCTTGGGGAAGCGGCGGGTGAGGGCGAGCCGGCCCTGTCCGCCGAGGTCGGTGTCCAGGCGCTGGGCCTCGCCGCCGTTGAACCGGCGGGCCTCCTCGGCGGCGAACCGGAACACCGAGACCGCCCGGCCGACCTCGCCGCGGGCCCACTTGACCGGCTTGCCGTTCTCGGCGGAGATGAGCTGCGCGATCTCCTCGGTGCGCTCGGCCAGACGCCTGCTGACGTGGTCGAGGGCGGCGGCACGGACGTGGGCCGGGGTGGCGGCGAACTCCTCGCGGACCGCGTACGCGGCGGCCACGGCCTCCTCGGTCTGGGCGTCGGTCGGCACGGCGACCTTCGCGACGAGACGGCCGTCCCACGGGGAGGTGACGTCGAAGGTGTCCTCGCCCGTGGCCTGGCGGCCGGCGAGCCAGAAGGCGTGGGTGGAAGTCATGGGGTTCCGGCCCTTCCGCGATGGGGGTGGTCGTGTGCTGTCGGATCCACGGTAGGTGGGGGGTGGGGGTGGGGCGTATGTCCGGGGCGTAGTAGTCGGGGTGGGGGGTGTGCCGGAATGGCGGGGTGGGGTGGGGGGCCGGGTGGGTGCGGGGCTGTGGAGTGGGGGGGCACCCCCGCCGCCCTTCCCGCCCCTGGGGCTGCCGCCCCAGACTCCCGCCTCGGCCCGAAGGCCCTCGTCCTCGAACGCCGGACGGGCTGGTCTATTCGGACGTCGTCGCCTTCAGGGCCAGCCACAGCTCCATGCGGACGTCCGGGTCGTCCAGGGAGCGGCCGAGGATTTCCTCCACTCGGCGCATCCGGTAGCGCAGGGTGTGGCGGTGGACGCCGAGGTCCGCGGCCGCCGCGTCCCACTGGCCGTGCCGCGACAGCCAGGCGCGGAGGGAGGCCACCAGGTCGCCGCGTCCTGTCGCGTCGTGCTCGTGCAGGGCGCGCAGCAGGCCGTCGGCGAACGCCTTCACGGCGTCGTCCGCGAGCAGGGGGAGCACGGAGCCCGCCGCGAGCTGTTCGTGCTCGACGCACACCCGTCCCCTCCGCCGCGCCACCGACAGCGCCTGGTCGGCCTGCTTGTAGGCGGCGGCCGCCGCGATCGGGCCGGCCGGCGCGGACAGGCCCACGACGAGTTCGCCCTCCTCGCCCCCGAACGCCTGCTCGCCTCCCGCCGCGGCGGTCCGGGCGGCCTCCAGCAGCCGGCCGTGCTCGCCGCACGCGGCCACGGCGGCGCCCCCGTCCGCGACGAGGGCGACCAGTCGGCGGCCGTCCGCCTCGGGCACCAGGAGGAGCGCCTCCCCGGCCCGGGCCGCCGCGGACTCCACGACCTCGGCGAGGGCGTCCAGCGGGTCGGCCTCGGCTCCCGCCGCGGTGGCCGGTCCGCGGCCGCGGGTGTCGGCGTGCACGCGGGCGGCGGACGCCGAGGCGTACTCGGCGACGATCATCCGGAACGGCGCGTCCAGCAGGCCGCCGTACAGGTCCCCGGCCACGGCGCGTGCGTGGTCCGGCTCGCCGGCCAGCAGCATGCGCAGGACCGCGGCGCCGATCCGCTGCTCGGCCGCGTGCAGGGAGCGCGAGCGTTCGGTCGTCAGGGTGAGCAGCGCGATGGCGGAGTGGACGGCGTAGCGCTCGGCGGTGCCGAGGGCGGCGGCGGTGCCGACCGCGAGCGCGGCGCGGGGCCGCCGGCCGGTCCCGAGGGAGTGCAGTTCGACCCGGTCCTCGTTCTCCGGGTTCGCGGTGCCGTCGGCGTTCGTGGGGTTCGTGGCGTTCCCGGACCCGCCCACCACCGAGGAGGCGGGCGCGGGCCGCTCCCGCAGCCGCTCCACGTCGGCGGTGAGCCGGGCGGCCCGGCGGCCCGCCCACTCCGGTGCCGTCGCGACGACGGCGCCGGACGCGTCGTAGAGCGCGGCCCAGCCGTCGACCTGCGAGGCGAGCGCGGTGAGCAGCCCCTCGGGGCCGCCCGTGAGCGCCTGCCTGGTCAGTTCGCGCTGGGCGGCGAATCCGGCGGTGACCGCCCGGTACTGATCGGCCGCGATCGCCGCGGACACCGCCTTGCTGATCGCGAGGAAGGGGGTGCGGCGCGGCACCTCCAGCAGCGGCAGCCCCTCCTGCTCGGCCGCCTGGACGAGCGCCTTCGGGATCTCGTCGTAGTTGACGCCGACGGCGAAGCCCAGTCCGACCACCCCGGCCCCGGCCAGGCGCTTCACATAGCGCCGCATGGTGTCCGCGTTCTCCGCGTCCAGTTTCAGCGCGGTGATCAGCAGCAGTTCCCCGCCCTCCATGTAGGGCACGGGGTCGGCCAGCTCGCTGACGTGCGCCCAGCGGACGGGCACGTCCAGGCGGTCCTCGCCGGCCCGCACGGTCAGCTTCAGCGCGGAGTGGTGGACGAGCGAGGCGAGCGTGGGGGGCATGGGGCCTTCAGGTCGGTGTGATCCCGGTGATCTTTTGGCCGCTGTGTATGAACGGCCTGTGTCGATTCTGCCTCACCGTACGGTCCGTGTGTCCGCTGAACGCCCCACGGCCGGCTCAGCCGCGCAGGTCCACCAGCAGCGGCGGCGCGTGCTCCCCCGTCACGTCCGTGAGCGAGAGCACCGCGTGGCCGGGCGGCACGGCGTGGGCCAGCTCGGAGGCGGACCACCGCTCCCGCTCGACCTGCCGCACCGTCACCGCCCGCGCGGTGGGCGCCTTCCCGGTGATCACCCGGCGCAGCATGTGCACCGCCTTGCCGGCCGGGGTCTCGGCGATGATCTGCCGGTCGGTGACGTCCCGGGCCTCGGTCCACTCCTTGCCCCACACCTCGGCGAAGTCCTGGCCGTCCCAGGGGGTGAGCCCGGCCAGTGCCATCCGGCATCCGATGGAGCCGAGCAGCGGGCCGCGCAGCGGACGCGGTACGTCGTCCAGGGTGCGCAGGGTCAGGACGACCCCGGCGTTGCCGGACCGCAGCCGCTGGATGCCCCGTACGGCCTCGGGTGTCACGACCCCGGTGGCGTCGTCGAAGACCAGGCAGGCGAACAGCGACCGGTCCTCGCGCATCGCGACGCTCGCCGTGAACTGCGCGAGCACCAGCCGTGCCAGCATCCGGGAGGCGTCGGCGTGCCCTCGCTGGGGCAGGTCGATCCGCACCCGGACCGGATGGTCGAGCGCCTTCAGCGAGAAGGGCCGGGACTGTCCGGAGGTGTCGAAGAAGCCGGCGAAGGCCGGCCGGTCGAGCAGCGCGACCCGGTCCGCGAGCACGCTTCCCACGTCTCCGGGGTGACTCAGCTGGCGTTCCCGGGCGTCCAGTTCACGCAGCAGGGAATCCTGCCCCGAGCCCTCCAGTGCCTGCCGGAGGGCGCCGAGCGCGCCGGGGGCGCCGTCGAGGAGCTGGCGCAGCTCGGGCACCGAGGGGAAGCGCGCGTGGACCGCCCGGAAGGGGCCGAGGAGCTGGGCGAGGACGGTCGTGGACCGGCGGGTGTCGCCGCCCTGGTGCGGTTCGGCGAGGTCTCCGACGAGCGCCTCGGCCAGCACGGCCGCGGCCTCGTCGGGGTCGGTGGCGCCGCCGTACAGGTCGAGGTCGTGGACGGACTCCGGATTCCCGATCCGTACGACGACGTCGTAGGCGTCGGCCGGGCCGAGCCCCGCGCCGGCCGCGCCGACCACGACGACCGCGGCGCGTCCCGTCAGCGCGTGCAGGCACAGCGACTCGGCGAGCGGCCACACCACGGCGCCGGTCTTGCCGGAGCCGGCCGGTCCCACGGCGAGCAGGGAGGTGCCGAGCAGTTCGGGCGCGAGGCCGAGGCCGGTGCCGCGGAAGGCGTACGGGTTGCGGGCGTCGTCGGCGGTGGTGCCGAGCCGGACCTGCCCGGTGACCAGGTCGTGCCGGGCGAGCCGGGCAGGCAGGTCACGGTCGCCGGAGGGGTGCGGACAGGCGGCGGAGCCCTCGGTGAGCACGGCGCCGGTGAAGGCGGCGAGGCTGTGCCGGCCGCTGAGCACGCTCCGCCAGGCCCGGGTGATCCGGGCGTGGTCGACGTCCCGCATCAGTCCGGCCCGGGCCTCCGCGGCGAGCCGGTCGGCGGCGTCGGACGCGCCCGCCGCGCGCAGCTGGGGCCACTCGGCGGGGTCCTGCTCGGGGGCGGGCCGGTGCTCGGGGGTGCGGGTGGCCGGGCTCCAGGCGGGCGGGCCGTAGCGCCGCCAGACCTCGCCCCAGCGGCCGAGGCGGCCCACCACGAGCATGATCGCGAGGGCGATCAGCGTGTAGTAGCCGTACCAGAGGACGGCGTTGCCGACGCGGTCGCCGCTGCTGCGCCAGGAGTCGGGGGTGAAGAGCTCCAGGGGCACCACCCACCAGCCGCCGAGGTAGCCGTTCCACAGCAGCGACCAGATCAGCCAGCCCACGAGGAAGGCGATCACGGCCCCGCTGAGCAGCTGGCGTCCCGGGATGCGTTCGGGTTCCTCCTCGGGGCGGGGCGTGTACCCGAACCGCCACACGCCCGGCGCCGCCTCCGGCCGGGGTGTCCGCAGCCAGGTCAGGAACGCCGACCCGTCCGGCCGGGGCGGCACGCCCGGGGCGCTCGCCGGCCGCGGTGGCGCCGCCGGCACCTCCGGTGGCCCCGCCGGACGCGGCACCGGGTTCGCATGCGTACCCCGGGCGTCCTGCGTCCCGTCGCTGTCCATCGCCGTTGCCCCCTGACCAGCCGTTCCGTCTGCCATCAGCGAGTCAATCTAACTCCCCCGCAAGGGGAGTTCACCGCTTACGTGGCCGGGTGGTCCGTGATGCGCGACAGTGCCTGTATGTCCACCACGGACAACCGGGCGCGCCGACAGCGCCCACATGGAGCATGCCCACCCCCGGGGCCCCGTCCTAACCTGCGGGAAGAGAGAACCCCCGGCCCGCCGGGCGTCCGGGCGGACCGGGCGGGCCGCGCCGTCCGCGCCCCCGCCGGGCCGTCACCGCAGTTCACGTCACAGCAAGATCACCAGGAGCCCCTCATGACCGCACTTCCGCAGGAGCGCCGCGTCGTCACCGCCATCCCCGGCCCGAAGTCGCGGGAGCTGCAGGCCCGCCGCACCGCCGCGGTCGCGGCCGGTGTGGGCTCCGTGCTGCCCGTGTTCACCGCGCGCGCGGGCGGCGGCATCATCGAGGACGTCGACGGCAACCGCCTGATCGACTTCGGCTCCGGCATCGCGGTGACCTCGGTGGGCGCCTCCGCCGAGGCGGTCGTCCGCCGGGCCGCGGCGCAGCTGGCCGACTTCACCCACACCTGTTTCATGGTCACGCCGTACGAGGGGTACGTCGAGGTCGCCGAGGCGCTCGCCGAGCTGACCCCGGGCGACCACGCCAAGAAGTCCGCCCTGTTCAACTCGGGCGCCGAGGCCGTCGAGAACGCCGTGAAGATCGCGCGGGCGTACACCAGGCGGCAGGCGGTCGTGGTGTTCGACCACGGGTACCACGGGCGCACCAACCTGACGATGGCGCTCACCGCGAAGAACATGCCCTACAAGCACGGCTTCGGCCCGTTCGCGCCCGAGGTCTACCGGGTGCCGGTCGCCTACGGCTACCGCTGGCCCACCGGCGCGGAGAACGCCGGCCCCGAGGCCGCCGCGCAGGCCATCGACCAGATCAGCAAGCAGGTCGGCGCGGACAACGTGGCCGCGATCATCATCGAGCCGGTGCTCGGCGAGGGCGGCTTCATCGAGCCCGCCAAGGGCTTCCTGCCGGCCATCAGCGAGTTCGCCGCGGACAACGGCATCGTCTTCGTCGCGGACGAGATCCAGTCCGGCTTCTGCCGCACCGGCCAGTGGTTCGCCTGCGAGGACGAGGGCATCGTCCCCGACCTGATCACCACGGCGAAGGGCATCGCGGGCGGTCTGCCGCTGGCCGCCGTCACCGGCCGCGCCGAGATCATGGACGCCGCGCACGCGGGCGGCCTGGGGGGCACCTACGGCGGCAACCCGGTGGCCTGCGCCGGTGCGCTCGGCTCGATCGAGACCATGAAGGAGCTCGACCTCAACGCCCGGGCGAAGAACATCGAGGCGATCATGAAGTCCCGCCTCGGGGCGATGGCGGAGAAGTTCGACATCATCGGGGACGTCCGCGGCCGGGGCGCGATGATCGCGATCGAGCTGGTCAAGGACCGCGCCACCAAGGAGCCGAACCCGGAGGCCACCTCGGCGCTCGCCAAGGCGTGCCACCAGGAGGGCCTGCTGGTCCTGACCTGTGGCACCTACGGCAACGTGCTGCGTTTCCTGCCCCCGCTGGTCATCGGCGAGAACCTGCTCACCGAGGGCCTCGACATCATCGAGCAGGCCTTCACGACCGTCTGAGCCCGGCGGGCGCACAGCGGGGACCCGGGCGGGCCACAGAGACACAGCTCAGCGGCCCGCCCACCCCGCCGCCGCGCCCCGCGGCGGTCACCGGGCCGGCGGGTCCGGGCGTCGGAGGGTGTGAAGAACGTGTGCGAGGTGCATGGCGGGAACGGGTTCCGCCTGTCCAGCGCCCACGGCCTGTCGTAGGTTTCTTCCAGATGAGAGATACACCCCGCCCACAGGGGACTGTGGGTGACACCGGGCCGGGGCCTCCCCAGCTTCGACCTGGTCGTGCCTTCGCGCACACCACCGGGGTCTCTGGCTCCGGGTCTCCTCACCGATCGGACAGTCGCCCGCCCCAAACCCCCCGGGGCGGCCGACCATCCGATCCGATCGGCCGCCCCGGAACCACCCCCCCTGTTCCGGGGCGGCCGGCCCATTTCCTCCCCCTCCTCCTTCTCGGCCTTCCGGCCCTCCTGTTCGCGCTGATCACCTGGCAGGTCGTCGCCGACGGCCCGCTACTGCGGGTGGACCGGCGCCTCAGCCGTGTCCTGGTCCATCCGGACGGCGCCTCGCGACTCCTCGCCGACCTGGGCAGCGTCCAGATCGCGGTGCCCGTCCTCGTGGCGGTCATGGTGTACGCGGCGCTGCGGGCGCGGCGCACCGGTGTGGACCGCTGGTGGGTGCCGGCCGTCTCGGCCGGTGTCGTGATGGCGCTGGTCCCGGCTCTGGTCGTTCCGCTGAAGGAGCTGACCGCCCGTCCGGGCACCCCGGTCGTGCCTCCCGGCACCGGCTACTACCCCTCCGGCCACACGGCGACGGCCGCCGTCGCCTACGGCTGCGCGACCCTGCTCCTGCTCCCGCTGACGCGCGCCAGGGCCGGCCGCTGCGCGCTGCTCGCCGGCTGTACGGCGCTCAACGCGGGCGTCGGTTTCGGACTGGTCCGGCACGGTTACCACTGGCCCCTGGACGTCGTGGCCAGCTGGTGCCTGTGCGCGGTGCTGCTCGGCCTGCTGTTCCGCTTCCTCGGCCGAAGCAGCCGTCGAAGGTCTTCCGGAACTCCCGGTCCGGGAACCGGTCCCGGTTGACCGACCAGGTCATCAGGCCGCGCAGGGCGGGCCAGGTGCCGTGGGTGGTCGCCCGCAGGGCCGAACCGCCGCTGCGCACGGGTGAGCCGACCGTGGTGCCCGCCGTGCGGGCCCAGCCGTCGAGGCCCGCCTCGAAGCCGCCGTTGCGGGCGAGGTCCGCGTCGGCCGCGCGGGCGGCCGACGAGAGCGCGGTGATGCCGGGGACGGCCAGGAACGTGGCCGTGAGCGCAGCGAGGGCGGATCTGGTGCGATCCACAAGGACCTCCGGCCATGGGGGAATTGGAGGGCGGAGCGCGCCCATTTGGTCCAGACCAATCCTGTCGTCAATCCCTCGGGCCGCTACCCGCCGTCCGCAGCGGGCGGTCCCACCGCCGCTTCGTGCATCGCCAGCTCCAGCAGCGCGGGATCGGTGAGGGTGCCGGAACCGTCCGGCGGGACCAGCCAGCGCACCCCGCCGGTCGAGCGGCCCGGGTACGGCACGACGATCCAGGTGCCGGTGCCCGCCGCGCGGATGCCCGTGCCGAGCCAGCGGGCCGCGGTACCGGGCGGCACCAGGAAGCCCATCCGGGCGTCGCCGAAGTCGACCAGGACCGGTCCCGGCCGGTCGAGGAGGCGGGTGAGGACGTCGAGCGTCGGACAGCCGAGCGCGCCCGGCAGGATCAGGACGTCCCAGGCCCGGCCGGCGGGCAGCAGCGCGACGCCGTGGGGGTTGCGCTCCCATTCCCGCCGGCAGGCCCGGGGATCCGGTGCGACGGATGCCAGCCACTCGACCGCCGTCTTCGCCCCAGTCATGAGGAGACCTCCCGTTCCTTCGTGGACGCCGGTCGCGTCACGAGGGAGAGGGCGGTCTCCGGCCGGCATTACGCGGGTTCCGGCACCCCGTCGGAGTGAACCGGGACACCGCACGGTCAGCTGTCGAAGCCGAGCCCCAGCCGGTCCATGGTCCGCAGCCACAGGTTGCGCCGCCCACCGCGGGCGTCGGCGCGGGCCAGCGACCACTTGGTGAGGGCGATACCGGTCCACGCGAAGGGCTCCGGCGGGAAGGGCAGCGGTTTCCTGCGGACCATCTCCAGCTCGGTGCGCTCGGTGCGCTCCCCCGCCAGCAGGTCCAGCATCACGTCCGCGCCGAACCGGGTCGCGCCCACCCCGAGACCGGTGTAGCCCGCCGCGTAGGCGACCCTGCCCCGGTGCGCGGTGCCGTAGAACGCCGAGAACCGCGAGCAGGTGTCGATCGCGCCGCCCCACGCGTGCGTGAAGCGCACGCCCTCCAGCTGCGGGAAGCAGCCGAAGAAGTGCCCGGCGAGCTTGGCGTAGGTCTCCGGGCGGTCGTCGTGCTCGGCCCGCAGTCGGCCGCCGTAGGGGTAGATCGCGTCGTAGCCGCCCCACAGGATCCGGTTGTCGGCGGACAGCCGGAAGTAGTGGAACTGGTTCGCCGAGTCCCCGAGACCCTGCCGGTTCTTCCAGCCGACCGACGCCAGCTGGTCGGCGGTGAGCGGTTCGGTCATCAGCGCGTAGTCGTACACCGGCACGGTGTAGGCCCGCACGCGCCGGACCAGGCTCGGGAAGATGTTCGTGCCGAGCGCGACCCGACGGGCCCGGATCCGCCCGTAGGGCGTGTCCACGGCCATCCCGGCGCCGTACGGCTTCAGGCTCAGCGCGGGGGTGTGCTCGTGGACGCGGACGCCGAGGCGCAGACAGGCGCGCTTGAGGCCCCAGGCGAGCTTGGCCGGGTGGAGCATGGCCACGCCCCGGCGGTCGTACAGACCGGCCAGGAAGGTCGGCGAGTCGACCTGTTCCCTGACCGCCTCCCGGTCGAGGAACTCGATGCCGTCGGCGAGGCCGTGGCGCTCGGTCTCGGCGTACCAGTCGCGGAGTTCGGCCGCCTGGTGCGGCGCGGTCGCGACGTCGATCTCGCCGGTGCGCTCGAAGTCGCAGTCCAGCGAGTGCCGGGCGACCGCCCGCTCGATCTCGTCGAGATTGCGGGCGCCCAGCTCCTCCAGCCTGTGGATCTCGTCGGGCCAGCGGGTGAGGCCGTTGGCCAGACCGTGGGTGAGGGAGGCGGCGCAGAAGCCGCCGTTGCGGCCCGAGGCGGCCCAGCCCGCCTCGCGGCCCTCGATCAGCACCACGTCCCGCCCGGGGTCGCGCTCCTTGGCGTTCAGCGCGGTCCACAGTCCGCTGTAGCCGCCGCCGACCACGAGCAGGTCGCAGGTCGCGGTGCCGGTGAGGGCGGGCTCGGGGTGGGGTTTGCCGGGATCCTCCAGCCAGTACGGGACCGGCCGTGCGTCGGAGAGCGATGTGGTCCAGCGGTTCATGGCACCTGGGGCCATGATGTCAACTCCCTACGGAAATACGGGGTCAGGCCTTCTGCCGGTTGCGGCGGTTGCCGACGACCATCGAGGTCAGCACGAGCAGCACGGCGACGAGGAACATGGCCGTACCGATGACGTTGATCTGGACGGGCGTGCCGCGCTGCGCCGAACCCCACACGAACATGGGGAAGGTGACGGTCGAACCCGCGTTGAAGTTGGTGATGATGAAGTCGTCGAAGGAGAGCGCGAAGGCCAGCAGCGCGCCCGCCGCGATGCCGGGGGCCGCGATCGGCAGGGTGACCCGCAGGAAGGTCTGGAGCGGGCCGGCGTACAGGTCCTGCGCGGCCTGCTCCAGCCGCGGGTCCATCGACATGACCCGCGCCTTCACAGCCGTGACGACGAAGCTGAGGCAGAACATGATGTGCGCGATGAGGATGGTCCAGAAGCCCAGCTGGGCGCCCAGGTTGAGGAACAGGGTGAGCAGCGAGGCGGCCATGACGACCTCGGGCATCGCCATCGGCAGGAAGATCAGCGAGTTCACGGCGCCGCGGGCGCGGAAGCGGTAGCGGACCAGCGCGAAGGCGATCATCGTGCCGAGGAGGGTCGCGCCGATGGTCGCCCAGACGGCGATCTGGAGGCTGAGCGACAGCGAACCGCACATGCCGGCGACCCCGCAGGGGTCCTTCCAGGCGTCCGTGGAGAACTGCTGCCACTCGTAGTTGAAGCGCCCCTTCGGCTTGTTGAAGGAGAACACCGTGACGACGATGTTCGGCAGCAGGAGATAGCCGAGCGTCAGCAGTCCCGCGATGACGACGAAGTGGCGCCTGAGCCAGTTGACGAAGGCCATTTAAACCAGATCCTCCGTGCCGGACTTGCGGATGTAGACGGTGACCATGACGAGGATCGCCGCCATCAGGATGAACGACAGTGCCGCGGCCGTCGGGTAGTCGAGGATGCGCAGGAACTGCGTCTGGATGACGTTGCCGACCATGCGGGTGTCGGTGGAACCGAGCAGGTCCGCGTTGACGTAGTCGCCGGCCGCCGGGATGAAGGTCAGCAGGGTGCCGGAGACCACACCCGGCATCGAGAGCGGGAAGGTGACCTTGCGGAAGACCGTGACCGGCCGCGCGTACAGGTCACCGGCCGCCTCGTGCAGCCGGCCGTCGATGCGCTCCAGCGAGCTGTACAGCGGCAGGATCATGAACGGCAGGAAGTTGTACGTCAGACCGCAGACCACCGCGAGCGGGGTGGCCAGCACCCGGTCCCCCGCGGTGATGCCGAGCCAGCTGGTGACGTCCAGGAGGTGCAGCGCGTTGAGGGCGCCGACGACCGGGCCGCCGTCCGCGAGGATCGTCTTCCAGGCGAGCGTGCGGATCAGGAAGCTGGTGAAGAACGGCGCGATCACCAGGATCATGATCAGGTTGCGCCAGCGGCCCGCGCGGAAGGCGATCAGGTAGGCGAGCGGGTAGCCGAGGATCAGGCACAGGACCGTGGCGGAACCGGCGTAGAGCACCGAGCGCAGGAACTGCGGCCAGTAGTCGGACAGCGCGTTCCAGTAGGTCGCGAGGTGCCAGGTGACCTTGTAGCCCTCCTCCAGGGAGCCCGTCTGCACGGACGTGGAGGCCTGGTAGACCATCGGCAGCGCGAAGAAGACGATCAGCCACAGCAGGCCGGGCAGCAGCAGCCAGTACGGGACCAGACGGCCGCGTCTGCGCGGGGGCCCGGTCTCCGGGGCCGTCGGGGACAGCGGCGGGGGTGCTTCGGTGAGCGTCGACATCAGGCCGCCTCCTCCGCGAGGTCGATACCGGCGTCGATGTCCTGGGCCGCGTCCAGGCCGAAGGTGTGCCCGGGGTTCCAGTGCAGGACGACCTCGGCACCGGGCACGAGCCGGGGGTCGCGGTCGATGTTCTGGGCGTAGACCTCGAACTCGGGGCAGACGGGGCTGTCGATGACGTACTGCGTGGAGACACCGATGAAACTGGAGTCGGCGATCCTGCCGGTGATCCGGTTGCGGCCCTCGGCGATCTCACCGGCCTCGTCGGCGTGCGCGAGGGAGATCTTCTCCGGGCGGACCCCGACCAGCACCCTGCCGCCGGTGGTCGTCGGGGCGGAACAGCGCGCCTCGGGCAGTACGAGCTTGCCGCCGCCCGCCCTGAGCACGATGTCGTCGCCGATCCGGGAGTCGACCTCCGCCTCGATCAGGTTCGAGGTGCCGAGGAAGTTCGCGACGAACGTCGTCCGCGGGTTCTCGTAGAGGTCGGCGGGCGAGCCGAGCTGTTCGACGCGGCCCGCGTTCATCACGGCGATCGTGTCGGCCATGGTCATGGCCTCCTCCTGGTCGTGCGTGACGTGCACGAAGGTGATGCCGACCTCGGTCTGGATGCGCTTGAGCTCCAGCTGCATCTGGCGGCGCAGCTTGAGGTCGAGGGCGCCGAGGGGCTCGTCCAGCAGGAGCACCCTGGGCTTGTTGATCAGGGCCCGGGCGACGGCGACACGCTGCTGCTGGCCGCCGGAGAGCTGGTGCGGCTTCTTGCGCGCCTGCTCGCCGAGCTGCACCAGGTCCAGCATCTCTCCGACCTGCTTCTTCACCGACTTGATGCCGCGCCTGCGCAGCCCGAAGGCGACGTTCTCGAAGATGTCCAGGTGCGGGAAGAGGGCGTAGGACTGGAAGACGGTGTTCACCGGCCGCTTGTACGGCGGCAGGGCGGTCACCTCCTGGTCGCCGAGGAAGACGGTGCCGGAGGAAGGTTCCTCCAGTCCCGCGATCATCCGCAGGGTGGTGGTCTTGCCGCAGCCGGAGGCGCCGAGCAGGGCGAAGAACGAGCCGTGCGGAACGGTCAGGTCCAGCGGCTGTACGGCGGTGAAGGAGCCGTAGGTCTTGCTGATGCCCGAGAGGCGGACGTCGCCGCCGCGGTCGGTGCTGTTCGTCGTCACGGTGGTCACGCCCCAGTCAGCTTCGCGAACTTCTCTTCGAACGCCGTCTCTTCCTTCGCGCTCAGTGAGCGGAAGGCACGGGACTTGGCGGCCATGGCCTTGTCGGGGATGATCAGCGGGTTGTTCGCCGCCCCCTTGTCGATCTTCGCCAGCTCGGGCTTCACGCCGTCGACGGGACACACGTAGTTGATGTACGCGGCGAGCTGTGCGGCCGGCTTCGGCTCGTAGTAGTAGTCGATGAGCCGTTCGGCGTTCGTCTTGTGACGCGCCTTGCTGGGGATCAGCATGTTGTCGGTCGACGTCATGTACCCGCTGTCCGGGATCAGGAAGTCGATGTCCGGGCTGTCCGCCTTCAGCTGCACGACGTCACCGGCCCAGGCGACACACGCGGCGAAGTCGCCGCTGGTCAGGTCCGAGGTGTAGTCGTTGCCGGTGAAGCGGCGGATCTGCCCCCTGTCGACGGCCTTCTGCAGCCGGGCGATCGCCGCGTCGTAGTCGTCCGCGGTGAAGTTCGCCGGGTCCTTGCCCATGTCCAGCAGCGTCATGCCCATGCTGTCGCGCATCTCCGACAGGAAGCCGACCCGCCCCTTGAGCTTCGGGTTGTCGAGCAGGTCGGAGATCGACTTCACCTCGACGCCGTCGAGCGCCTTCTTGTTGTAGGCGATGACGGTCGAGATGCCCTGCCAGACGTAGGAGTAGGCACGGCCGGGGTCCCAGTCCGGGTCGCGGAACTGCTCCGACAGGTTGGCGTAGGCGTGCGGGAGGTTGGAGGAGTCCAGCTTCTGCACCCAGCCCAGACGGATGAGACGGGCGGCCAGCCAGTCGGTGAGGACGATGATGTCCCGGCCGGTGTCCTGGCCGGCGGCGAGCTGCGGCTTGATCTTGCCGAAGAACTCGTTGTTGTCGTTGATGTCCTCGGTGTACTTGACCTTGATGCCGGTGCGTTCGGTGAAGGCGTCCAGGGTCGGGTGGTGCTTTCCGCTGTCGTCGACGTCCATGTACTCGGTCCAGTTGGAGAAGTTCACGCTCTTCTCGGTGGCCGAGTGGTCGTCCGCGGAGACACCGCCCTGCGTCTGGCCCGCCGCGGGGATGCCGCAGGCGCTCAGTGCCCCCAGTCCGCCGACCGCCAGCGCGCCGCCGGCGGAGGCGCGCAGCATCGAGCGGCGCGTCAGGGAGGCCCTGCCGTTGCGGAAGCTGCGCCGCATGGCGGACACCTGGGCCGGGGACAGGCGGTCTGGCTCGTACTGCTCCATGCGCTTGGTGCCCTTTCGGGAGGGTGTGCGGCCGCGGGTCGGGCGGCCTGTTCTGCTATCGGTCCCCGAAGACGGTGCGGTGCCAGTCCTTCCGGGCCACCGCCGTGTTGTCGAACATCACGTGCTTGATCTGCGTGTACTCCTCGAACGAGTACGTGGACATGTCCTTGCCGAAGCCGGACGCCTTGTACCCGCCGTGGGGCATCTCGCTGATGATCGGGATGTGGTCGTTGACCCACACGCAGCCCGCCTGGATCTCGCGGGTGGCGCGGTTGGCCCGGTAGACGTCACGGCTCCAGGCGGAGGCGGCGAGCCCGTAGGGGGTGTCGTTGGCCAGCCGGATACCTTCATCATCGTCGTCGAACGGCAGAACGACCAGCACCGGACCGAAGATCTCGGCCTGGACGATCTCGCTGTCCTGCGCGGCGCCGGTGATGAGGGTGGGGCGGTAGTACGCCCCCTCCTTCAGATCCCCCTCGGGCACCTCACCGCCGGTGACCACCCGCGCGTAGGCCCGCGCCCGGTCGACGAAACCCGCCACCCGGTCGCGCTGGACGTGCGAGATCAGCGGGCCGAGGTCGGTGCCGGCCGCGAACGGGTCGCCCAGCCGGACGGTGTCCATGAGGGCCGCCGTCCGGGCGACGAACTCCTCGTAGACGGGACGCTGCACGTACGCGCGGGTGGCGGCCGTGCAGTCCTGGCCGGTGTTGATCAACGCGCCCGCCACGGCGCCGTTGGCGGCGGCCTCCAGGTCGGCGTCGTCGAAGACCACGAAGGGCGCCTTGCCGCCCAGCTCCAGGTGCAGGCGCTTGACGGTGGCGGTGGCGATCTCGGCGACCCGCCTGCCGACGGCGGTGGAACCGGTGAAGGAGGTCATGGCCACCTGGGGGTGCCCGACCAGCCGCTCACCGGCTTCCAGGCCGGTGCCGGTGACGATGTTGACCACGCCGTCCGGAATGCCCGCGTCGGTGGCGGCCCGCGCGAACAGCAGGGAGGTCAGCGGGGTCAGCTCGGCGGGCTTGAGCACCACGGTGTTGCCCGCGGCGATCGCCGGAAGGATCTTCCAGGCGGCCATCTGGAGGGGATAGTTCCAGGGCGCGATGGAGCCGACGACACCGATGGGTTCGCGGCGGACGTACGAGGTGTGGTCAGCCGAGTACTCGCCGGCCGCCTGCCCCTGGAGATGACGGGCGGCACCGGCGAAGAAGGCGGTGTTGTCGATGGTCCCCGGCACGTCGAACTCGCGGGTCAGCTTCAGCGGCTTGCCGCACTGCAGGGACTCCGCGCGGGCGAAGTCCTCGGCGCGCTCCGCGAGCACGGCGGCGAAACGGTGCAGGGCGTCGGAGCGCTCGCCGGGGGTGGTGGCGGCCCAGCCGGGGAACGCCCCGCGCGCCGCGGCGACCGCCGCGTCCACGTCGGCGGCGCCGGCCAGCTCGTATGTGAGGACGTCCTCGCCGGTGGCCGGGTCGACGACCGTGTGCGTACGGCCGGAGGTGCCCTTGGCCGGACGGCCCGCGATGAACTGCGCGCCGTCCGCGAAGCGGTCCCGGGCCGGGAACCGGCTCGGGGTGGCGTTGCCCGGTTTGTACATGTCGCTCTCCTCCGCGGGTGCCCGGATCTGAGGGCGGGTGGCGTAGCTCCAGCTTGATTTGAGTGCCGATCCTGACAGAGCAAGGGGACTCCAACAAGTGATTCCGTTGTTGCCTTTTGGTTACGCGACGGAATCTGTCGACCAGGTGTCGAGTCGGGGAGGAAAAGGGAGGACGGAGTGTCAGTGGTGCGTGCCACACTCGCGTGCATGGGGAAGATCGACTCCTGGGACACGCTGGTCAGCGAGGCCCGCGCGGGGGCACGGGTCAGGTACCTGCACTTCTGGGGGCACCGGCCGCGGGCGGACGGGCAGGTCGGCGCGAGCTGTCTCAGCCAGTGGTGGCCGTCACCGTTCGTGGCCGACTCGGTGGTCTACGCCACCGCCGAGCACTGGATGATGGCCGGCAAGGCCCGGCTGTTCGGGGACGCGGAGGCGGCCGAGCGGGTGCTCGCCGCGAGACATCCCGCCGAGGCGAAGAAGGCCGGGCGGCTCGTGCGCGGCTTCGACGAGACGGTGTGGGAGCGGGAGCGGTTCGCCCTCGTGGTCGAGGGCAGCGTACGGAAGTTCGCCGCGGACCCCGCCCTGCGGGACTTCCTGCTGGGCACCGGGGAGAGAGTCCTCGTGGAGGCGAGCCCGCTGGACCGCCTGTGGGGCATCGGACTGGCCGCGGGCGACGAGGCGGCCAGCGACCCGGAGCGGTGGCGGGGGCCGAACCTGCTGGGGTTCGCGCTGATGGAGGCCAGGGAGAGACTGCGGGGGGAGACGGCCGGGGGGTGACGGGGGGCCTCGCCGGGGCTGTGCCTTCCTGTGCCTTCCTGGCCTCTCGTGCGGAGCGCTGGTCGCGGGTGTCCTGGCCGTCGGGTGGCTATCTCGCTCTCGCTATGAGGACCGCGATGATCACCAGGCCGACGACGATGCCCACCGAGCCGCAGATGATCCCGGCCAGGGCCTGACCCGGATTGGTCGCCTCCCCCCGGCGGGCCCTCCCGCGGGCGACCAGGCCGAAGACCACGGCGAGGATGCCCAGGGGGATGGCGAGCGGCCACAGGCAGAAGAGGACGGACGAGACGATGCCGAGCACGAGTCCGGCCGTGCCCAGGCCGTTGCTCGGCTGCGGGGTCAGGCCGGGCCAGCCGTAGTACGCCCCGGCGCCCTGCGACCCCGGGGCGTGGGTTCCGCCCGGGGGTCCGTATCCGCTCTGGCCCGGATAGCCGCCGTACCCGCCGTATCCGTCGTAGGAAGGCTGGGCCGGGTAGCCGTAGAGGACCTGGCCGGGGCCGTCGGGGGCGATCGGCGGCGGGGGCACCGGCTCCCCCTGGGCGTAGGGGGCGGCGGGAGGTGGGAACGGGCCGGCGGGGCCGTGGGCCGATGCGGAGGGGTTCGGCGGGGCGCCGTACTGCGGCTGGGTGCCGTACGGCGGCTGGTCGCCGTGCTGTGGCGGGGCGAAGGGGTTGCCGCTCCGGCCGTTCGGGCCGTTCCAGCCGTTCGGGGCCGCCGAGCCGTTCGCCGGGGCGGACGGGGTGGCCGGGGCGGACTGGTCCGGCGCGGTGAAGGGGGACGCCCACGGGGCCGGTGACACGTCGACCGGTGGGGTGTGGGCCGGAGGAAGGTGAGCCGGAGGCGCGTCGGCCGGAGGCGTGCCGTACGGACCCGGGAGCGCGGTGACGGTCCGCTGGTCGTGCACGGAGGGAGGCGGTCCGGCCGGGGTGTCGGAGCCGGAGCCGGCGGGCGGACCGGAGCCGGGGGTGGCGTCACTCGCGGGCGCCGGCCAGGAGGTCGGTGCCGGGGCCGCCGCGTCGCCCGGCCGGCCCGGCTTGTCCAGCGGAACCCTGCCGGCGGGAGGCTCGTCCCCCGTGCCCACGGGCGTGTTCGGCGGCTGCGCGTCGTCGGACATCGTGGGCCCCCTCCGTTGTGCGTGGCGTCATGCTATGCGGCGCCACCCCGGTGCCGGCCTCCGGCCTACGATGATCCCGAGTCACCGATCAGCCGATCACCCGCGTCCCGCCGCACACCGGCCGGGGACGCCGTTTTTGGGGAGGACCCTTGACCGACCGCCTTGTCGACCCCGGCGTACCGCGCGACCTGCACGCGTTCATCGCGTCCCTGCCCAAGGCCGAACTGCACGTCCATCACGTCGGCTCCGCCTCCCCCCGCATCGTGTCCGAACTGGCCGCCCGCCACCCCGACTCCAGGGTCCCCACCGACCCCGAGGCGCTGGTCGACTACTTCACGTTCACGGACTTCGCCCACTTCATCGACGTGTACCTGTCCGTCGTCGACCTGATCCGCACCCCGGAGGACGTACGGCTCCTCACCTACGAGGTGGCCCGCGACCTGGCCCGTCAGCAGGTGCGCTACGCCGAGCTGACCATCACGCCGTTCTCCTCGACCCGGCGCGGTATCGACGAGCGGGCGTTCATGGACGCCATCGAGGACGCGCGCAAGGCCGCCGAGGCCGAGTTCGGGACCGTACTGCGCTGGTGCTTCGACATTCCCGGCGAGGCCGGGCTCGAAGCGGCCGAGGAGACCGTGCGGCTCGCCACCGACGACCGGGTCCGCCCCGAGGGACTGGTCTCCTTCGGGCTCGGCGGACCCGAGATCGGCGTGCCGCGCCCGCAGTTCAAGCCGTACTTCGACCGGGCGATCGCCGCCGGACTGCGGTCGGTGCCGCACGCCGGCGAGACGACCGGCCCCGAGACCGTGTGGGACGCGCTGACCGACCTGCGGGCCGAGCGCGTCGGACACGGCACCAGCTCCGCCCGGGACCCGAAGCTGCTCGCCCACCTCGCCGAGCACCGCATCGCGCTGGAGGTCTGCCCGACCTCCAACATCGCCACCCGCGCGGTCCGCACCCTCGACGAGCACCCGATCAAGGAGTTCGTGGCGGCCGGGGTCCTGGTGACCGTCAACTCCGACGACCCGCCGATGTTCGGCACCGACCTCAACAACGAGTACGCCGTCGCCGCCCGGCTCCTCGACCTCGACGAGCGGGGCGTGGCCGACCTGGCGAAGGACGGGGTCGAGGCGTCCTTCCTGACCGAGGCCGGGAAGACCCGGATCAAGGACGAGATCGACGCGTACACCTCGGCATGGCTCGCCCCCTGAGCCCCGCCCTCGCAGCCGCGTCCGCACCCGCCCCCGCACCGGAGAGCTCCGTCGCCATGACGTCCCCGCAGAACGTGACCGCCGTGGCCCACCGGGGCGACCCCTACCGCGCGCGGGAGAACACGCTCGACTCGCTGCGCTCCGCGCTCCGCCTGGGTGCGGACGCCGTCGAGGTCGACGTACGGCTCACCCGCGACGGTGTGCCGGTGCTGCTGCACGACCAGACACTGAAGCGGCTGTGGGAACTGGACCGGCCGCTGCACTCCCTGTCGGCGGCCGAGGTGCGCGGGCTGACCGGTGGCGGAGTGCCGACGCTGGCCGAGGCGCTCGCCGCGGCAGACGGGAGCCGGCTGATGCTCGACCTGCCGGGGGCGCCCGGCGGGCCGGCGGTACGCCGGATCGTGGACGTCGTGCGGGAGTGCGGGGCGGCGGAGCGTGTGTACTACTGCGCGGACGCGCCGGCCATGCTCGCCGTGCGTGCGGCCGACCCGGGCGCCGAGATCGCGCTGACCTGGAAGTCGCTCGCGCCGCCGCGGGGTGCGTTGCTCGCGGCCGTGCGGCCGCGGTGGCTCAACTACCGGTTCGGGCTGGTGGACCGGGAGCTGGCCGACCGGGTCCACCGGGACGGGTATCTGCTGTCCGTGTGGACGCCTGACACCCGGCGGTCGATGCGGCGGCTTCTCGACGCGGGCGTCGACTCGATCACGACGAACCGTGTCGACGTGCTGCACGGGCTGCGCGGCGGGGGCACCGGGGCTCGGCCCGAGCGCTGAGCCGCGGGGTGCGGGTGCGGTGGCCGCGGGGTGCGGTGGCCGCGGGTGCGGGTGCGGGTACGTCGTGGTTCTCGCGCCGTTCCCCGCGCCCCTGAAGGCGCGGCCGCGCCGCAACCTCCCCCCGGCCGTACCGCCGCCGCGGGTACGTCGTGGCTTGTCGCGCCGTTCCCCGCGCCCCTGAAGGCGCGGCCGCGCCGCAACCTCCCCCCGGCCGTACCGCCGCCGCGGGTACGTCGTGGTTTCTCGCGCCGTTCCCCGCGCCCCTGAAGGCGCGGCCGCGCCGCAACCTCCCCCTGGCCGTACCGCCGCCGCGGGTGCGTCGTGGCTTGTCGCGCCGTTCCTCGCGCCCCTGAAGGCGCGGCTGCGCCGCACCCTTTCCCCGGCCCCTACCGGCGCCGCGGGTCAGACTTGGGAGTGCTGTGGCACCGTTGACGGGTCGAACGGGGTCTCGCGGGTGGTGTATTGGGGTACCGGGGTCGTGTTCGTGCCGGTGTCGCGGAGGAGGCCGTAGCGGGTGGTGCCCTGGGCGGGGCCGGTTTCGATGTCCTGGTCGGCCGCCTGCCGGCTGGAGGGGAAGACGCTCAGGCCGTAGTCGGCGCCCCGTTCGTTCACGGTGAGGGTGACACTGCCGTCGAGGTAGAAGTACTCGTTCTGCCACATCTGCTGGGTGCCGGCCGGCAGCACGGTGTAGCCGGTGCCGGGTCCGCCCATGCCGGTGGTGTCGTCGCCGGTGGGGTCGTCCATGCGGCGGCCGCCGCCCGACGCGACATGGAAGAGCCTGCCTTCCAGGCCGGTCCAGGACGGCATGACGAGGGCACCGGGCCGGTACTGCGGGGAGATCTGCCAGCGCACCAGGACGTAGCCCTGCCCCGTGAGGTTGACCCCGTCCCCCCGGTGGTTCAGGACGGCCCTGGCCCCGCCGGTGCTGGTGACGCCCGACGCGGGGCGGTACGGCAGGGCGGCGGGCCGGGCGTCCGGGTCGGGGGCGCTGTCGACCGCGTCGACGACCGTGCCGTACAGGCCGTCCTTCGCCCGGGTCGCCGAGCCGTCCTTCGCCCGGGTCGCCGACGGTGACGGGGCGGGCCGGGCGGAAGCGGACGCGGTGCCGGACGGGGAGGCGGAGGCGGACGGGGAGCGCCGGGGGGACGGCGGGCGGGAGACGGCGGGGGTGGCCACCGTGCGCGGGGGCGGGTCGCTGGGTGCGCGGGTGACGACGTAGGCGCCGCCCGCGACGAGGGTCGCGCCGGCCGCCACGGCGACGGCCGGTTTGGTGAGCACGGTCAGTGCCTTGGCGGACCAGCCGGCCGAGGTGGCGGCCACCGCCGTCCTGCCGCCGAAGACCAGCGACAGCGTGAAGCCCGCGGGGACCGGGACCAGCGCGATGCCGGCGAGGAGACGGGCCGCCGGTACGACGGGTTCGCGGGCGTCGCCGCAGGAGGCGCAGGTCCGTACGTGCCGGGCCAGCCGCTTGCGCCACACGGAGTCGGGCCGCCCGGTCCAGCGGCCGGTCAGCCGGCTCAGGTCCGGGCAGGCGCCGTCGAGGGCCCGGACGATACCGCGGGAGGTCTCCAGGCGTTCCTTCATCCGCTGGACGCGCACGGCCGCGTGCTGCCGGGTGATGCCGGCCGCGGCCGCCAGCTCGCGCCGGGTCAGCTCGCCCGCGACCTCCAGCCACCACAGGGACAGGAGCCGGCGGTCCTCGTCGTCGAGCCAGCGCACGGCTTCCGCGACCTCGCGGCGCTGCCCCTGCAACTGGAGCTTCAGCACGGTGAGTTCGGCGAAGTCGGCGGTCTCGTGCGGCGCCGACTCGTCGAGCGGGGCGGGTTTCCTGCGGCGGGCCCGGTCCCGGATCTGCCGCATGGTGATCGCCACCAGCCAGGACCGGAAGCTGTCGGGGTCGCGCAGGGAGCCGAGGTTGTCGACGGCGCGCAGCATCGTCTCCTGGACGACGTCGTCGACGTCGGCGTGGCCGTTGAGGGCGCGGCCGACGATGTTGTAGACCAGCGGCAGCCAGCCCGTGACCAGCTCGTCCAGCGCCCGCCGGTCACCCGCCTGGGCGGCGGCGATGGTCGAACGCCAGTGCCGAGTGTCCACGGTGTCCTTTCGGTGGTGGCCGGGTCAGGGGGCCGGTGCTGCGGAGGGCTGTCGTGCGGGCCCACTCTGGGACGGGCGGGGAATCCGCGCCATGTCGGGGGTCACAGCGGGGAGACGGACCGGAGCCGGCCGCGATAACGGTTTTTCGCCCCCCTTAGGGGCGCTCCCGCACAACACCCGTACGGGGTGCGGTACTTGCTCGGGGATACGCCAGGGGCGGTGGTCCTCCCGGGTGACGATCCCGCCGGTCGCGACAGGACGGAAGCTGATCACGGACACCTTCCGTC
Source organism: Streptomyces sp. NPDC043878 (assembly GCF_056435735.1). NCBI lineage: Bacteria > Bacillati > Actinomycetota > Actinomycetes > Kitasatosporales > Streptomycetaceae > Streptomyces > Streptomyces sp. NPDC043878. The sequence continues at coordinate 89,021 of NZ_JBWKDW010000028.1, read as the reverse complement.
CTCCGCACCACGGTCACCGCACCTTCCACGCCTCTCACCCCTGGAGCAGCCCCATGCAGTTTCGCCGCCGTAGCACCGTCCTCGCCGCGTCGCTCGCCCTGGTCCTGGGGGCCGGTCCGCTGGCCGCGCCGGTGTTCGCCGCGCCGGGACCAGCCGCGCGCGGTACGGCGGCCGGGCAGGGTACGGCGGCCGGGCCGGACGCCGCCGCCCTGCGGGCCGCGCTCGACGGGCTCCCGGACGCGGACGCCACCGTCGCCCTCGTGCGGGTCGGGGGCGGCGACGGCGACTGGCGCGGCAGCGCGGGCGTGCACGACCTGGAGAGCGGCCGCGTGGCGGACCCGGACGCCCGCTTCCGCGCCGGGTCGACGACGAAGGTGGTGACGGCGGCCCTCGTGCTCCGGCTCGCGGCGGAGGGCCGGGTCGGCCTGGGCACGCCGGTGGCGCACTACCTTCCCGGGCTGCTCGGCCCGCGTTTCGCCACCGTCACCGTGCGGCAGCTGCTGAACCACACGAGCGGCATCCCGGCGGGCGACGGCTTCGGGGACTCCTTCGAGGACCAGTACGCGCACCGCTTCGACACCCTGTCGCCGCGGACGGTCGTGGCGTCGGCGGTGGCGAAGGGGCCGGAGTTCGCCCCGGGCACCCGGCAGCACTACCTGAACATCAACTACACGGTGCTCGGCCTGCTCGTGGAGAAGGTGACGGGGCGGTCGTACGCCGCGGAGGCCACCCGGCTGGTGCTGCGGCCGGCGGGGATGCGGGACACGTACTTCCCCGGCACCGACCCGCGTATCCGCGGCCCGCACAACCACGGCTACCAGAAGGTCGAACGGGCCGACGGGGCGGCGGAGTTCGTGGACGTCACCGACTGGAACCAGGCGGACCGGTTCGCGGCCGGCGACATGATCTCCACCACCGCCGACCTGGAGCGTCTGGTGACCCGGCTGTTCCGCGGCGACCTGGTCCCCCGGCCGCAGCTGCGGGAGATGTTCACCGTCCCGGCGGGGATCGACGGCGCCACCATGAGCGCCGGCCTGCAGCGCTTCGAGTTCGGCGGGCGGGTCTACTGGCTCAAGTCGGGGGCCCGTTACGGCTACGGCACGCTGCTCGCCGCGACCCGCGACCTGTCCCGCACGCTGGTGCTGTCCGTCGGCGCGACCGACGCGAAGGGCGAGGGGATGAACCCGGTCACCGAGCGGATCGCGCGGGCCGCCCTCAAGTAGCCACCGCCGGGCCGGTGTTCGTGGTGGGCGGCGTCGCCTTCTCCAGGGACTCCAGGGCCCGGATCCGCTTCCGCACGACGTACAGGGGGATCACCCCGAACACCCCGAACGACATGTCGATCACCGACCACCAGAAGGGGATGTCCCGCAGCGGGCCGCAGATCAGCGCGAGCGGGATGATCCCGGCGCAGGCGATCATCCCGACCTCGACGACCCAGACGTTGCGGACCGGGTCGCGGTAGGGGCCGTAGAAGGCGACGGCGATCACCAGGTGGGCGAAGGCCAGCCAGTCGGTGCCGTAGAGGAGGAAGGGGTAGTCGGCGTCGGCCGTGTCGAGTCCGCGCCGGACGTGCTCGATCCAGTCGGTCAGGGCCGGGACGTGCTCCGGGACGGACATCGCCCGGAGCAGGTCCTCGGTCCAGCGCAGTTCGTGCACCAGCGGGAAGGCGGTGGCGCCGCTGAGCACCAGGCAGACGACGAAGAGGGCCAGCCACGCGCGGATGCCCTTGAGCAGGGCGGCTCTGTCGCTCATGAGGACAGCGTACGCCTGAAATTGAACACGTTCAAAAAGACTCAGCCGAAACGGCCCGCCACGTAGTCGGCGGTGCGCCCGTCGCGCGGCGAGTTGAAGACGTCGTCCGTGGCGCCGGACTCGACGATGCCGCCGGGGGTGCCCTGTTCGGCCAGGAAGAACGCGCACCGCTGGGAGACGCGTGCGGCCTGCTGCATGTTGTGCGTGACGATCACGACGGTCACCTCGCCCGCCAGTTCGTGGATCGTCTCCTCCACCCGGCGCGTCGAGGTCGGGTCGAGCGCCGAGCACGGTTCGTCCATCAGCAGCACCCGCGGCCGTACCGCCAGCGCGCGGGCGATGCACAGCCGCTGCTGCTGACCGCCCGAGAGCGCACCGCCGGGCTGGCGGAGCCGGTCGCGGACCTCCTTCCACAGGCCCGCGCGGGTCAGCGACTCCTCGACCAGCTCGTCCCTCTCCCGGCGGCCCACGCGCGTGCCGGTCAGACGCAGGCCCGCCACCACGTTGTCGTAGAGGGACATCGCCGGGAACGGGTTCGGCTTCTGGAAGACCATGCCGATCCGCCGGCGGGCGTCGGTCAGCCGCCAGGACCGGTCGTAGATGTCCTCGCCCTCGAAGAGCACCTCGCCGCCGAAGGCCGCCGCCGGGATCAGCTCGTGCATACGGTTCAGCGTGCGCAGGAACGTCGACTTGCCGCAGCCGGAGGGGCCGATGAGGGCGGTGACCTCGCCGGCGGGCATCGTCAGCGACACCCGGCTCAGCACCTGGTGGCTGCCGAACCAGGCGGAGACCGCGCGCGCTTCGAGGGTGGCGGGCGCGGGGGCGGCGGCGGTCGGCCCGGCCGGGGGCGAGGGCAGGACGACCGTGTCGGTCAGGGAGTCGGTCACGTCGGATACCTCGGTTCGCGGCTGGTCTCGGGGGCGGTCAGAGCAGGTTGGGCAGGAGCACGGTGGCGCGGGTGGCGACCTGGAGGCCGAGGACGGCGACCACCGGGGCGAAGACGATCCAGGTCTGGTGGCGGCCCCAGCGGTGCCAGGCCCACACCGCGGCGACCGCGGCCAGCAGCAGCGCCTGGAGCCACATGACGAGCGGCCACGGCATCCCGGTGGGCCGTGCGAGCGGTTCCTCGGAGCCGGGCAGGGTGCCCGAGCGGATGACGGCGGCCGGGGTCTGGGCGGGCGCGGACACCAGGTCCGCGTCGACACGCAGGACTCCGGCCGGCATGTACCGGGGGCCGGTGGCCGTGACGAGGACCAGCCGGCCCTTGCCGGCGGCGACGGCGGCGGGTGCCGGGTCACCGGCCCGCCGTACGTCGCTGACCTGGTAGGTCGCCTTGCCCTGGCCGGTGGTGACGGTGAACCGGTCGCCCTGCGCGAGGTCGGCGAGGTGGCCGAAGGGGCCGCCGTACGCGGCGGCGCGGCCCATCAGCACGCTGGTGCCGGCCTGGCCGGGCATCGGGGTGTCCCGGCGGTGTCCGGGGCCGTCGGTCAGCGCGGTGGAGTCGGTGCCCTCGACCACGACCTGGGTCAGGCCGAGTGCGGGGACGTCCAGCAGGGCCAGCGGGGTGCCGGGGGCGAGCAGCCGGCCCTGCGCGTCGGTCTGGGCCACCGGCGCGGTGCCCAGGGCGAGTTGCCGGCGCAGTTCGTCGAACGCGGAGTGCTGGGTGGCCCGTTCCTGGACTCCGCTGACCAGCAGGAGCTGCGCGCACACGCCGAGCAGCAGGGCGGCCAGGCTGAGCAGGCCGCCGCGGGCGAGGTGACGGACGGCGGTGATGCTCGTCGCCCGGGTCCGGGGCACGGACGGTAGGAGTGTGGTCGGTACGGCGACCGTCACGGCGGCCCGCCTCCTTCGCGGATCGTGGGTGGGTGGGTGGTGCCGGGCGCGGGCGGGGGGACCACCGCTGCGGCGGTCCCCCCGCCCGGACGGATCGGACGGATCAGGTGGACTGGACGCTGAAGTTCGCGCCGGACTTGGCGTTCACCGTCGAGGAGCCCAGGTAGCGGGCGTGCAGGGTGTGCTTGCCGCGGCCGAGCTTCGGCAGGGTGACGGTCACCTTGCCGCCGCTGAGGGTGCCGGTGGCGAGCGCCGTGGTGCCGTCGTAGACGGTCACCTTGCCGCCGGGCGTGGTGCCGGTCGCGGTGACCTTCACGGTGACCTTGGCGTGGGCGGTGTGGCTGACCGAGGCGGGCGCGCTGCTCGCGACGGCGGGCGTCGCCTTGCCGACCGTCAGGGTGAGCGCCGTCGAGGACGCGTTGAGCTTGCCGCTGCCGGCGTAGGAGACGGTCAGGGCGTGCTTGCCGACCTTGAGGTGGCTGGACAGGCTGACCGTGACCTTGCCGGCGCTGAGGGTGCCGGTGCCGAGGACGGTGGCGCCCTCCTTGACGGTGACCTTGCCGGTGGCGGTCACCGCGTGCGTGCCGGTGACGGTGACGGCGACCTTCGGGGCCTTGCCGTACGGCGTGGTCGCGGTGGTCGCGGTGGTGGTGCTGGCGTACCTGACCGCGCCGGTCCAGGTGGCGCCGGGGCCGGTGCCGTTGAGGTTGGCGGCGGCGACCGTGGCGGTGTAGGTGCCGACGGCCAGGTCCTTGAAGGTGTACGTGGTGGTGCCGGCCGGCACGTCCTTGACGGCCACGACGGCGCCGTCCGAACCGGTCAGCGTGACGCGGTAGTCGGTGAGCGGCAGACCGGTGGCGGCCGGGGCGGTCCAGGTCAGCTTGAGGCTCGCGTCGCCGACCGTGGTCTTCAGCGCGGGCGCGGCGGGCGTCGAGGTGTCGATGCCCGACTCCTCCAGGCCGCCGAACCTGGCGTGCCTGGCCGGGTTGACCGAGCCGTTGTACGCCTCGTTCAGGAAGCCGAAGTCGGCGATGACCTTCTCGGCGGGGTCGGAGGCCAGCTGCGCGGTGTGGCTGCCGCTGGTGACGAACACGTCGAACAGCGCCTTGTCGTAGAAGACGCTGGTGGGGTCGATGGCCCGGCTGGGGACGACGTTGTAGACGTCACGGCCGAAGGTGGCGTTCTCGTAGTAGCCGCCGACCGGGGTGAGCTTGCCGTTCACCGTGGTCACGGGGCTGGTGGCGCCGGAGTCGCCGGGCAGCTGGACGGCGGCCAGGTGGCCGCCGGCCGCCGCCGCGGTGGTGCTGTAGTCGGGGGCGACCCCGTTGACCTGGGCGATCCAGCTGCCGACGGAGAACGGGGCCAGCGCGCCGGCCTCGGTCAGCGCGGCGTTGCCCTGGTTCTCCTGGACGGTGGGGATCGACGGGGAGAGGGTGGCGTCGGTCAGGCCGATCGCGGCGAGGAAGAACTTGCGGGTGCCGGAGCCGCTCTGCGGGATCTTCGGGTGCACGGTCTGGCCGCCCACCGAGGTCAGCGTGCCGGAGTAGATGTCGTGCAGCTGGTCCACCGTCAGGGTGTCCAGGGCCGCGCCGCGCACCGCGACACCGACGGCGTCCCGGGCGAAGGGGATGTAGGTGAGGGCGGTGCCGGAGGTGGACGGACCGCTGGAGGAGCGGGCGAAGTCGACCTGCCCCTTGATGGCGACGCCGGCACTGTTGGGGAACTTGTCGCCGGTCAGCGACTCGCTCAGGGCGAGACGGCCGTTTCCGGAGCCGTTGGGCCGCAGGAAGGACGGGCCGCCGGTGCGGGTCTGGATCATGGAACTCGTGGAGCCCGTCCCGGGCTCGATCGCGTCGTACGAGGCGAGGCCCGCGTCGCCGGACTTCACCGCGGTGGCCGCGTAGCTCTTGCCGTTGACGGTGTCGCCGGCGAGGGCGTTGACCACGTCCTGGGTGGTGTCGGAGCCCACGCCGACCAGTTGGCGGAAGGTCCCTGCGGGGGTGGGGTCGGCGTACGCCGGGCTGGTGAGGACCAGGCCGCCGGCCACCACGGCGGCGGCGACCAGCGTCGCGGCGGAGCGCGTTCTGCGCATCGAGTGTCTCCTGTTGTGCGTCGGTGTGCGTGGAGTGGAGCCGGAGAGATCTGGCAGGGTGGTACGGGCCGTCCGCCCCGACTGTCTTTCGGGGCGGGCGGCCGTCTGTGGGGAGCGCCGCCGGGCGCAGCGGTGTCAGCGCCGGTGCGGCGGCCGCGGTCCGCGCAGCCGTTCGGGCAGCGTGAGCCGGGGCAGGACGGTGACCGTGCGGCCGCCCGGGAGCGGCACCCGCAGCGGCAGTCGCAGCCGGCTGCCGCCCGCGAAGGGCGCGCCGGCCGCCGCGGCGGCGCCGAGGGCGGCACCGATCGGGACGGCGTAGCGCAGGGAGTTGGCCGGGTCGCCGGGCGTGGTGCCGTCGGCGGCGACACGGACGGCCGCGCCCCCGTCGTAGGACGGTTTACCGCTCGGTGCCGGGCTCGCGCTGCCGCCGCCCGTGGCGCCGCCGGAGGTGGTGCCGCCCGCCGTGCCGCCGCCGGAGGAGCCGCCGGTGGTGGTGCCGGTGCCACCCGCGGTGCCGCCGCTGCCGCCGGTCGTGGAGCCGCCGGTCGAGCCGCCGCCGGAGGGGCCGCCGCGGTAGGCGGCGAGGGCGTCGGCGGCCCGGACGGCGCGCTCGCGCAGGGTGCGCGACAGCGGGGCGTAGCCGGCCGGGAGGCGGCCCGGGTCGGCGCCGCCGAGCTGGCCGTGGCCGGCCGCGTAGCGCAGCAGGTCCGCGTAGTCCTTGCGGGCGTCGGCCTTGAGTTCGCCGGGGCGGACGGCGGCGTAGACCAGCTGGGCGAGCGGGTAGGCGCCCTTGGCGGTGGCCCTGGCCGGGCTGATCTCGGGGGCGTGCGCGCCGGACGCGCTCGCCGCGGCGGCGGTCAGGGCCGCCGTGGTGGGAGCGACGAAGCGGCCCGCCGTGTTGCGCAGCCGGGCGGTCTGCAGGCCGTAGCGGGCGGCCGAGGCGGCGTCCGTCACCGTGATCACGAACCGGGAGCCGACCGTCTGCGGGCCGGGGCTCTTGAACGCGGGCGGGTTGGCGAGCGCGTCCCAGGTCGACTTCCACAGGGTGTCGGCGCGCCGGGTGTGCAGGGCGCCGGAGTGCATGTCCTCGACGTAGGGGTGGAAGTCCGTCATGCACTGGGGAAGGGCGGCGTCGGTGCCCGGCGGGATCGTGCACCACGGGTCGCTCTTGGGGTAGTCGTCGGCGTGGCCCGGGTCGAAGGCGACCGAGTTCGGGTTCAGGTCCGCGTTGGTGCTGTAGTACGGGTTGACGCGCATGCCCCAGTCGTCGGGGACCCCGGAGAGGAACTGGCGGGCCTCCCTGTCGGAGAGGATCCACTGCCACAGGGCGCGGGCGGAGTCGGAGTGGCCGAGCGCGGTGATCAGGTCGGTGTCGGTGGCCGGGGTCTCGGCGACCGACAGGTACGCGAACTCGGGGTTGAGGGCGACGAACTCGGGGTCGCTCGCCAGGCCCGCCGGGTTGTTCTTCGCCCAGCCGTAGCCCTTGGCTGCCTTGTCGGTGAGGACCGCTCCCCAGGGGGAGTTGCGGTACGACTCGGTGAGGAGCTTGGCGGCCAGGCGGGGCGTGAGGTCGACGGACTCGACCTTGGTGCCGGCGAGTCGGCGCACCGCGTCGGGCGCGCCGGCCCTGGGTCTGCGTTCGACGGTGAAGCCGATGACGGTTCCCGACAGCGCGAGCGGCGCGTATGTCGTGGGGCCGGAGGGCGCGGTGGTGCCGGGGTCGGCGCCGAGCGCGCGGGTGGTGAAGGCGAGGCCGGTCGTGCCGTCGGCGGTGAGGCGGGAGCGGGTGTCGGGTTCGCCGAGTTCCGTGTAGCCGTAGACCTTGCCGCCCGGGCACAGGGCCGCCTGCCAGCTGGTCATGGCGTCGGCGACGAGTTCGCTGCCGGTGGTGGGGCGTTCGTGGGCGCCGAGCGCGCAGTTGGTGCCGACCGGGTTGAAGTCCAGCGGGATCGCCACCCGGTTCCTCCAGTTGGTGGCGGAGACCGGGGAGCCCGCGTTCACCTGGCTGGTGTCCGCGTACGGCCTGCCGTCCAGGTCGAGGTGGCCCTGCGGGACGATCACCAGCCAGCAGGAGCGCGGCCGGGTCACGCCGTCGCGGGTGACCGGCAGGCCGCAGCCCAGGTGCGGGGCCTCGTTCGCGGTCTGGATCTCGACGTACTCCTTGCCGGTGCCGTCGGAGCCGGTGCGGGCGAAGTCGACCTCGTTGGTGGTGTTGCGGTTGAAGAACGGGTTGTTCTGGGTGCCGGTGGTGATCACCCGGCCGTCGACGGACTTGAAGGGCACCTCGCCCTGACCGGCGACGCCGCCCGCCCCGTACCGGTCGTCCTGGCCGTAGTTGGTGGGGTCGGCGCTGTAGAAGATCTGGCGGGTGTCGTCGTAGCCGTTGCCTGGCCAGCTGCCGCGGTCGGTGGTCGGGGAGGCGCCGTACTGGCACTGGGTGCGCGGCGGGCCGGGATTGCCGGGCACGCTGCCGTCGTCGTCGCCCCAGCACTGCATGATCTGCACGAAGTCGGTGTTGAACTGGGTGCCCGCGAACGTGGTCGCGGTGCCGCCGGTCCAACTGACCGTGACGGCCTGGCTGGTGAGGTGGGTGGTCTGGCCGACCGTGAACCTCATGTCCTTGAACTCGCCGTGCCCCGCGACGGTGACGGCGCTGCCGTTGCCGCTCGCCGCGGTCGCGGTGGGCGCGGTCTGGGCGACCGCGAGGCCGGCGAGGGCGCCCACGGTGGCCCCGGCGAGCAGGCGCAGCACGAGACGGCGCAGGCGGGTCATCGCTTGTCCCCTTCCGCGGCGGAGCCACCGGAGCGCCCGGTGATCAGCCGGGAGACGACCGAGGGCAGCAGGATCAGTCCCAGCACCAGGAACCCGGCGAGCAGCATCAGCGTCTGCGTTCCGGTCCAGCCGGTCCGGCCGGCCACCGCGACCGGTTCGGCGAGGGCGACGGTGCCGCCCGCGGTCGTACCGCCGCCGGAGCCGCCGCCGGGGGCGAGGGTCTGACCGGTGTCGGGGTCGACCGACGGAGCCGCGCCGGCGCCGCCGGCGGAGCCGCCGCCCGTGGCGCCGGTCGAGCCGGAGGTGCCGCCGCCGCCCGCCGTACCGCCGGAGGTGCCGGTGGCACCGCCCGAGCCGCCGGAGGTGCCGCCCGAGCCCGAACTCCCGCCGCCGCCGCCCGACTTGGCTCCGCCGCTGCCCGAGGTGCAGGGGGCGGCGCCCTTCTTGTCGCAGGCCGCCGGGTAGGGCGCGGTCTCGGCGAGCTTGTTGCGGCCGCCGGTGGTGAAGGTCGGGTTGTTGCAGTTGCGGATGTTGATGTTCTGCGCCTGGACGCCCGGTATCCGGCGGATCTGCTCGAAGCCGGCCCGCACCAGGTTGATCGGCAGCGGCGAGTAGCCGAGCGACGGCGCCTGCTGCTGGCCCTGGCACATGAAGTAGTAGGAGAACGCGCCGAGTGTGCGGCCCTTGTCCTTGGTGAAGGTGCCCTGCACCTTCAGCGGCAGGATCATGTACGAGTAGCTGGACAGCGGGTAGTTGCGCCGGTCGCTGTCGCTATAGACGCCGGCGAGCTGCTGGGTGAGGTAGTCCGGCGAGCTCCTGTTCGTGTTGATCTTCGCCTTGAGCAGCGACACCGCCACGTTCTGCGGGGTCGGCTCGGTGTAGTAGCCGGCGTGGTTGAGGACCTTGGCGACCGGATAGTGCGCGTTGAGGGCGTAGGAGTAGTTGACGTACCCGATGGCGCCCTCGCCGTAGTTCTGGGCCACGTAGCCCGCCACGCCGAGGTCGCCGGACTGGGCGATCATGCCGGAGACGGTCGGGTAGTACGAGGTCTGGCCGCAGGCGCCGGAGCGGCCCACGCGGGCGCAGTAGGCCTGCCACAGCGCCTTGTGCTGGTCGGCCATCCACATCGTGAACTGCGCGGTGGAGCCCGACCCGTCGGAGCGGACCACCGGCACGATGGTGCGGTGCGGCAGTTGCAGACCCGGGTTGTCGGCCCTGATCACCGGGTCGTCCCAGGTCTTGATCACCCCGGTGAAGATCCGGGTGACCACGTCGCCGGAGAGCCGCAGGTTGGTGACCCGCTTGCCGTTGACCGTCAGGTGGTACATGAAGACGGTGCCGCCGGCCACGATCGGCATGTAGGCGTACGACCCCGAGCCCGGCCGCTCGGCCGCCGAGCCGTCGGTCGGGTGGGTCTGGAAGGGGATGTCGGAGACGGCGAAGTCGACGGTGCCGCTGAGGAACTGGCGGCGGCCGTCGGAGGAGCCGGTGCCGGCGTAGCTGATCCGCATGCCGTACTGGTTGACGGCGCGGCGCCACTCGTCGACGGCGTTCTCCGCCCAGGTGGAGCCGGCGCCGGCGATCGGCGTGTAGCTCGCGGCGGCCGCCGGCGCGGCGAGCGGGCCGCCCAGCAGTCCGGCGAGCACCGCGAACAGCGCGCCGAGCGTGCCGAGGGCCCGCAGGCGGCGGAGCGTGGTGGTGAGGTGGCTGAGCATCAGTCGGTCTCTCCGGTGGTCTCGCCGGGGGTGTCCGCGGGGGCCGGGGACAGCGGGCCGGTGCCGTCGGCCTCGAACAAGGACGGCTTGGGGGCGTGCAGTTCGTCGAAACGGGTGGCGTCACGACGGGAGGCGCGGGCGGTGCGGCGGGCCTGCCGGCGGCTCTGGTGGCCCGGGCCGCGGCCGCCGATCACCCGGGCGATCGTGAAGAGCAGCAGCACCAGGGCCATCAGGACGGCCGCCGCGCCGAAGCCGCGGGCGATCATCGCGGGCTCGGGCGACTTGACGAAGTTGAAGACCGCCAGGGGCAGCGAGACCATCGGCCCGCTCGTCGGGTCGGCGTTGAGCGCCGCCGTGAACCCCGCGGTGAGCAGGACGGGTGAGGTCTCGCCGATGCCCCGCGCGGTGCCGAGGATGACGGCGGTGGCGAGTCCGGAGCGGGCGGTGGGCAGCACCACGTGCCACACGGTCCGCCAGCGCGGCGCGCCCAGCGCCTCGGCCGCCTCGGTCAGGTTGCCGGGCACCAGCCGCAGCACCACGTCGGCGGCGCGGATCACGATCGGCAGCATCATCACGCTGATCGCGAAGCCCGCCGCCAGGCCGGACTTCTGCATGCCGAGGCCGAGGATCCAGACGGCGTACACCATCAGTCCGGCCACGATCGAGGGCAGCGCGGTCATCGCCTCGACGATGGTCCGCACGAACCGGGAGAAGCGGCCGGGGATCTGGTTGAGGTAGACCGCGCAGGACAGGCCGAGCGGGACGGTGATGGCCAGCGCGATGGCGATCATGATGAGGGTGCCGAGCATGGCGTGCGCGATCCCGCCGTGGGTCAGCGGGTCGAGCGGGCCGGCCGCCTGCATGTCCTGGGTGAAGAAGTTGGCGTGCGGCAGCGCCTCGCGGCCGCGCCAGGCGGTGAACCCGACGACGAGGGCGAGCCCCGTGAACAGCAGCGCGGCCGCCGTCCACAGCACCACCGTCATCACCCGGTCGCGGACGGCCTGTCCGTCGTCCTCCAGGCCGGTGAGCACCGCGTAGACGGTGAGGAACGCCAGGTAGGCGGTGACGGTGAAGCCGAGCGGGCCGGAGAAGGGGGCGATCTGGCCGAACAGCAGCACGGCTACGCACAGTCCGGAGGCGGCGGCCCCGCACAGGGACAGCACGCCCGAGCGGGTGGGGCCGCCGATGCGGCGCGGCCGGTCGGGCGGCCCGTCGGGGACGGGGGCGGCGGCCGGTTCGGCGGCCTCGGTGGCGAGCTCTTCGACGACGGTCATCTCATGCCTCGCTCTGGGCGCCGGAGCGGGACCGGGCCGCGATGGAGGAGGCGGTGAAGTTGACCGCCAGGGTGAGCACGAAGAGCGCCAGGCCCGCCGCCATCAGCGCCGACATGCCGAAGGAGGAGGCGTCGCCGTAGTGCAGGGCGATCAGTGAGGACACCGAGTTGGAGCCGGTCTGCAGGACGTGCGGCTGGATGACGAAGACCGGCGAGATGATCAGGTACACGGCGATGGTCTCGCCGAGTGCCCGGCCGAGGCCGAGCATCGTGCCGCCGATGATGCCGCCCTTGCCGTACGGCAGGACGACCGAGCGGATCACGCCCCAGCGGGTCGCGCCGAGGGCGTAGGCGCCCTCCCGTTCGCCGGCCGGGGCCTGGGCGAACACCTCCCGCATCACCGAGCACTGGATCGGCGCCACCATCAGCGCGACGACGATCCCGGCGACGAAGGTCGAGGCCGTGTAGACGCTGTCGGAGGCGAGCGGGTCGCCGGGCCGGGTGCCGTCGACGGCGAAGAGCGGGATCCAGCCGAACCAGTCGGACAGCCAGCGGGAGAGTCCGATGGCGTGCTGCTGGAGGAAGAACAGTCCCCACAGCCCGTAGACCACCGAGGGGACCGCCGCCATCAGGTCGACCAGGGACACCAGGGTGCGGCGCAGCCCGCGCGGAGCCACGTCGGAGATGAAGAGCGCGGTGCCGACGGCCAGCGGCACCGAGACGGTGACCGCGACGGTGGCGATCAGCAGGGTGCCGGTGAGCACCGCCGCGATGCCGAACCGGTGGACGTCGGGCTGCCACTGGGCGGTGGTGAGGAAGGAGAGGCCCGCGACGCGCAGCGCCTGCACGGCCCGCAGCAGCAGGAACAACCCCACCGCCGCCATGATCGCGAGCACCACCACACCGGTGGCCGTCAACTGGTACCGGAAGATCCGGTCACCGAGACCCCGGGCCGCGTGCGGCCGTCGGGGCACTGGTCTGTCGGGTTCCGGTCGGCCGGAACCCTCCTGCGCGGACTGCACGTGCGTCCCCCCATACGGAAAACGGTTCACTCCACGCGCCGCCGAGGTGAGCCGCGCGGACAGAGTCAATGGCCGGATGTTGTCGGTGCGACGCGTCACATGTGGACTGTGCGTGAATGGGTCATGTCACTTCGGTGGGGCACCTGTGGAGGCCGTCGGCACGCGCCGCGCGTGGGGCCAGAAGGCCGTCAGGTGTACGGGAGTTGACCCCCCGGTGTGCCCCGGAAGGCGAACAGTCCAGCACTGGTCGGACACCCCCCGACCTGCGCGGACGGTGGCTACGTTGAGGCCGTGCGGACACAGCGGCAGTCAGGGGACGGCAGGACCGAGGCTTCTCAGGCGGCACCCCGGGTGCCCCGCACCACCGGCCCGCCACCCGTCGTCGCCCCGTCCCACGCCCTGCTCGCCATCCAGCAGTCCGCGGGGAACGCGGCCACCTCGCAGGCCGTGCGGCGCGGCCGGTCCGGGCCGGCGGCGCGAGCCGGCGGCCGGCAGCGCGTCCCCGCCCCGCTGCCGGCGGTCGAGGAGCGCACGGAGACCGGGTTCGTGCTGCCGCCGTACCTGATGGAGCTGGAGACGGGCGGGCTGTCCACGGCGTACGGGCTGACCGGGCACGAGTTCGTGCGGCACGCGGTGGCCTCCGTCGTGGGGCACGGCGGGGGCACGGTCGCCGCCCTCGCCGCCGACCTGGCCGGACGGCCGGAGAGCTTCTTCGGAGCGGGCCGCGCCTTCTCCGTCGAGGGCGGGCAGGGCAAGGAGTCGTACGACGTCACCGTCCGGATCTCCCGCGCCCCCGGCGACAAGCCGCCCGTCTTCCAGCCTCCGGGGCAGCTGGCCACCGCCTCACCGGGCAGGGACGGGGTGCCGCAGGCCGAACTGGAGGACGCGGAGGGCAAGGACACCAAGGTCGACGTCCAGCACAACACCTCCGCCGGGGTGAGCACCACGGCCGGCGGCTCCTCCAGCAAGGGGCTGGGCGGCCTGGCGTTCGGACTCGCACCGGTCGTCCCCGGCCTGTGGGTGGGGGCCGCCGCCACCGGCAACGCCCAGCCCTGGCAGTCCTCCCGGGAGTCCCGCGGGCTGCGCACCGTGGCCGAACCGCGGGTGCTGCGCAGCGACAAGGGCTCGGTGGAGGTACCCCGCGCGGTGCGCTACGAGGTGCGGATCAAGAAGCACGGCACCTCGAACGCGCAGTCCTTCCAGGACGTGGGCACCCTCACCCAGCGGGTGCCCGTCGAGCACCTGGTGCCCGTCGGCACCGCAGCGCCCCACGCCCCGCGAGCCGTCACCGCGGAGAGCGCGCGAGCCGTCTCGCTCGCCGACTCCCTCGCCCCGCTCGGCGTGAGCGACACCGCCGCACCGCACCGGGGCGGCGGCGGCCTCTTCGACGCGGTCGCCTCCGTGCTGCACCCCTCGCTCACCGCACCCGGCGCGCCCGGCCTGGCCCGGCTGTACCAGGCGACCTCCACGGCCACCGTCCTGGAGGACATGCCCCGGCTGCTGCGCGACGGCGTCACCGGCGAGGACCTGCACGCCAAGGACAACCAGACCGCGGGCAGTTACCGGATGCGCGCCGCGATCAGCGGCCTCTCCCCCGCCTGGAGCAGCGGAAAGACCCAGCTGCGCACCCACCAGCAGACGCAGAGCACGGTCACCGACTCCGCGGGCAAGGGGCGGGCCCTCACCGCCGGGCTGGGCCCGGCGATCGGCGTCGGAGCGGCCGGCAACGCGGCCGTCGTCCGCGGTACGGCCATGCCCGTCGCGGGCGCCCGCAAGGCGCGGTTCACCGTGGCCGAGCAGACCGTGTCCAGCCGGCAGGGCGCCGAGGTCCGCGGCGAGAAGGTGCTCTACACGGCGACCGTGAAGTTCACCGTGGAGGGCACCGGCCCCCGCTCGGCACGGATGATCCTCGATCCGGGCACCCGCGTCGCCGAGCACTCGATGAAGGTGTGGATGAGCCTGCGGGCCGACGAGGCGCGGGAACTCGGGCTGCCGCTGCCGCCGGGCACGACGGCGGGCGAGTTCGTCGAGAAGCCCAAGCGGACCGACGAGAGAGGCGAGAAGGTGACCGACGCGAACGGCCGGGAGGTGGACGTCGAACGGCACCTGCCCTTCGGCGCCATGGGCTCCAGCGTCGCCCTCAGCCGGCTCGACACCGGCCCCATGGTGAAGGCGGTACGGGAACTGTTCGCCACCGATCCCCGGCTGGCCGGCTACCTCCCGGCCTTCGGCCTCACCCCGCCCGGCGCGCACACCAGCAGGGAGGAGGCCGAGGCCCAGCGGGACAACCACCGCGAGCTGATGACCGCCCTGTCGGAGACCAACCTCCGTGTCAACAAGGACCAGTTGCTGTCCACCGGCATCCGGGTCCGGCTGCGCCGCAAGACCACGATGCACGCCCACGACGTGCAGATCCACGTCAAGGGCGCCCTTCGCGAGACCGGTTACCTCGGCGACACCAAGGACTGGCTGGTCCGCAGCCACTCCGGCGTCACCAGCAACGCGCAGAGCGGGCGCGGCAGTTCACGCTCGATCGGCGGACTGGTCCTCGGCCAGGTCCGGCTGGTCCCCGGCGTGCTGACGGGCGCGGCCCGCTACGAGCGGCACAGCACCGGCACCCGCCGCAACCAGGCCGGCCCCACCACCCGCACCGACCTGCTCACCAACGGTTCCGAGACGGCCGCCACCTTCGGGGCCGCCCTGCGCCTGGACGTGGGCTTCACCATGACCTCGCGCCCGCGCAAGCTCGCGCGCGGCCTCACCCCCGGCGCACCGGGACGGGACGTGCCGGAGCCGAGGAAGCTGGCGGGGCTGCACCTGGAGGAGCAGGACGTCCGGCTGGTCACGCCGGCGGAGTTCACCCTGGACGACGAGGGGAGGCAGCGGCAGCGGACGGTGGCTGCCGGGCGCGGCGCGCAGGCCCCGCGCCCCGACTGGGACGTCGCCGCGACCGGTATCGGCGACCTGGCCGCGCTGGTGCCGCGCCCCGCCACCGGGGAGGTGCTGCGCGACTGGCAGTTGGTGGAGACCGTCGGCGACGGACAGGCCGTCCGGGACCTCGCGCTGAGCCTGCTGTCGCGGGCCGCCGCCCGCAACAAGGGCGTACGCGAGGACCCCGCGCTGGCGACGGAGGGGCTCGCCCCGCGGCTGGCGGTGGAGGAGCGGCTCGCCCCGCAGGCGATCACGGCCGCGCTGCGGCAGGCCGCGTCGTCGGGCTGGGTGGTGAAGAACCTCCGCTATCCGCGCCGCCTGGCCGCGCTGAACGGGGCGGTCGGCACCCGGCTGACCCTGACCAACCCGAAGTTCCTGCACAAGGGCGCGGGACCCGGCACGGAGACCTTCGTGCTCGGCGGGCACCAGGCCGCCGGCCAGCAGGGGCAGAGCGTCACCACGACGGTGCAGGCCGGCGCCACCGGCACGGAGAACGGCCCGCAGTGGCGCACCGGCCAGGGCCTGTCGGCGTTCCGGACCACGGGTGAGGGCGGCGCCGAGTCGTCCGGCGTCTCCGGCACGGTCGAGCGCAACGCCCACACCCCGAGGAAGGCGCCGCTCTACCTGGTCCAGTGCGACCTGCTGGTGAACATGGTCGCGGAGGTCGGGGTCACCGGCGGCGGCCCGTACGTGGCGAAGCAGGCGCGCACCCTGCCGGCCGAGGCGGCGGTGTGGCTGACGGAGGCCCAGCTGCCGGCGTCGATCCGCCGGCAGCTGCAACAGGACGAGGAGCGCAAGCGCGGACGGGAAGCGGAGCGGAAGGCGCCGTCGTCGTCCCCGCGTGACGGCGGCGCGGCGGAGAGTTCCCGGGCGGCCGGCGAACGGGCCGCCCGCCACGGCGAGCGGGCCACCGGCCCGGTGGACGGCCGGCAGCGGCCCGCGGGCACGGTCGGCGCCGGCTCCCCCGCGCCCGCCCCGTCCGGGCCCGTCCTCCCCCGCGGGCTCCCCCTCGGCTTCGGCATGGTCGAGGACCTGCCGGACTTCGTACCGCTGCTGGAGTCGCTGCGCTCGCGCCTGGCCCAGGGCGACAAGCCGGACCTCGCCGAGGACCTGTTGCCCAGGCGGCAGCTCAAGGACCGCAACGACAACGTGCAACGCCTGCTGCGGGTCCTGGACCGCGACGGTGCGGCCGGGCTGCTGTCCGGCGCGATGGACGGCGGGGTCACCGTCGAGCTGTTCGACGGCCGCAGAACGCCCTACTGGGCGGTCTTCAAGGTGGACCGCGTACGGGACGCCACACCGGCGGGCCCGGCGGACGACGGCCGGGACATGGAGTACATCACCTCCGCCGTCGCGCAGCAGGCCGGCTCCCGGGACGAGAGCGCGGTGACCGGCGTGGAGGGCGTCTTCGCCGGCTCCGGCAAACCGGAGGCCGGGGCGGGACAGCTGAAGAGCCTGGGCGGCGGGGCGGGCCTCGGCCTCGCGTCGGGCGACTCACGGCGTGCCGGCGGGGCGAGCCGCGGCCAGCTCGGCATGAAGACGGTCGCGGAGGCGTCCTCCGCCAAGTCGGCGAGGATGCGGGTGCCGATCCGGGCGAGCCTTGAGCTGTACCGGGGCGGCAGCCGGGTCGGCCTCGCGCGGATGGACGGTCTGACGCTGACCCACCGGGCACTGGAGAAGGACCTGGCGGCCCTCGCCCGGGTGTCCGCCCCCCGGGCGGACGCGCTGCGGGCCGGCCAGGGCCCGCGCGCGGTGGACGGGGACCCGGCGGCCGGGCTCGGTGCCTGGCGCGCGGACGGGGTGCGGCTGCCGATGGAGGCCCAGGTGAACGGCTTCCAGGGGGCGCCCCGGGTACGGGAGTTGGTGAACTCCGCGGTGCGGCAGGCGGGCGGCGGCGACCGGTTCCGGGACCGGGGACAGGCGGCGGCCTACACACTGCAGGAGGCGGTCTCCACCGAGTGGCTGATCGCCGCGCTGCCGCTGCTGACCACCGCCGGGGCGGACCTGCCGCCGGTGCACGCGAGCGGCGCCGAGGGCCAGGACCTGCGGGCCTCGGTGCACGCGCGGCTCAGGAACGGGCGGGTGCTGGGTGTCGGCGACAAGATGACCTTCGAGACGGTGGGCCAGAGCCACCTCGACGCGCCCCGTCCCACGCAGACGGACGGCGTGAGCTCCACCGACCGGGGCCGGGCCGCGCGGGGCCTGGCGGGCGCGGGTCTGCTCAACGCGGACGAGTTCCGCCTCAACCAGCTGATGGGCAACTCCGACGGCTCGGGCGGCACCTCCGACGCCACGGTGAACTCGGCCGGCTCGATGCCGCTGCACAAGCCGAAACTCGCCTCGGTCCTGGTGCAGTTCACGCTGGACGTCCGGGTGGTGGCCCGGGTGACCAACCGGGTCCGCACCGCGCGCACCGGTACGGCGGTACGGGAGATCACGCTGCCCACGCCGGTGGTGATCCGTATGCCGGAGCCGACGGTCCGCCGCATGCTGGCCGCTCAGGGCGGACGGCTCCAGGACCCCGACCACCACCTGGGGCCGGGCCGGGCGGTCCCGCCGCCCGCCCCGTAGGCCCAGGGCTCAGGGGGTCCTGAGCGCCCGGCTCAGCTCGTTCCGCCGCCGTATGCCCAGCTTCTTGTAGGTGCTGGTGAGGTGGGTCTCCACGGTGCGGCGGGCGAGGTGCAGCAGTCCGGCGATCTCCGTGTTGGTGCGTCCGTCGGCGGCCAGCAGGGCGATGCGCCGCTCGCTGCCGGTGAGGGAACCGGAACCGGTGCGGACGCCGGTGGCGCGGCGGGCGCCGCCCTCACGCAGCGCGTCCTCCGCGAGGGTCCGCAGCCGCGGCGCGCCGAGGCGTTCGGCGCGTTCGGCCGCCTCCCGCAGGCAGTGCCGGGCCCGGACGCGTTCCCCGGCGGCGGTCAGCTGGCGGCCCTGGGCGACCAGCGCGGCCACGTACTCGGGCGCGGCCGCCGCGGGGGCGTCCCGCAGCAGTCGTACGGCCTCCTCGGCCAGCTCCAGGCCGCGGCGGCCGCCGGTGACGGTGCCGAGGACCCGCAGGGCGCGGCCCGTGATGCGCGGAGTGCCCCACACCCGGGCCAGCCGCAGTTCCTCCCCGGCCAGCGCGAGCGCCTCCAGGGGGCTGCCGAGGGCGAGCCGGCACTCGGCGGCGGCCGACCGCCACGGGGTGACGACCGGGCTGAACACCTCGCGGGCGCTCTGCCGGCGGCCGCACTCCAGGAAGTCGTGCAGGGCCGCCGCCCACTCGCCCGCCGCGGCCCGCTGCACGCCCCGCGCGTACAGGAAGCGGTTGAGTTCCCAGGAGTCGGGGGCCGCCCGCAGGTCGAAGCCGTCCGCCAGCCGGCGTGCCTCGGCCGTGCGGCCGGTCTCCACGAGCGCGATCAGGGTGTGGGCGTGCGCGTTGGAGGGCCCGGCGTCGGGGGTGAGGAGCGGCTCGGCGGGCAGCCGGGTGTGTTCACCGCGGGCGGCCGCGATGTCGGCCCGTACGTTCAGCAGTGCCTGGTGCATCGGGTGCAGCAGGTCGGGACGCTGGCCGGCGAGGCCGCGGTCGACGAGCCGGTCCGCCTCGTCGAGCTGGTCGGCCCACTGGGCGATGGCCGCGGCCGTGCCCAGCAGGAAGGGCTCGGTCAGGGGGTGGGCGGGCGCGGCGAGGAGGGTGCGCACCTGCTGCATCGCGTCGTCGGCCGAGGTGAGTCCGGCGGTCGCCGCGTGCCGCACGAGCAGCGCCCGGGCGGCCGGACCGACCAGCCGCGGGGAGTGCTCGGCGGTGTCGCACAGCCACCGGTACACCTCCGCGCGGACCGTCTGGTCCTGGTCGGACAGCAGCGCGGACGCGCTCTGCAGGGTGCCCACGAGGTCGGAGCGGCCGGCGAGTTCGGGGCGGTCGGCGAGCTGCCCGTCCACCGTGCGCAGCACCTCCACGGCGGCGCGGGTCTTGCCGCGTCCGGCGAGCGCGGTACCCAGGGCCACCGCCGTACGCACCCGGTCCTGCGGCGCGCCCGCCAGCCGCAGCGCCTCGGACAGCCGGGGTATGCCGGCCGAGGACTCCGTCCCCGCGCACTCCAGGGAGCCCAGTTCGGTCAGCAGCCGTTGCCGGCGCTCGTCGGTCAGCGGTTCCGCCAGCGCGCGGCGCAGGAACCCGACGGCGTCGTCGGCGCGGCCGTCGCGCAGGGCGAGGGCGGCGGCGTCCTGGAGCACGGCCGGCGCCCAGGGGGTGCCGGCCGGCCCGGACAGCAGCAGCCGGCGGGCCACCGTCTCGGTGGGCGCGCCGCGGTGCAGCATCGCCTCGGCGGCGGCCCGGTGCGCGGCCCGCCGCCGCTCGGCGGGCACCCCGGCGAGGACGGCGTCCCGCAGCAGGGGGTGGGCGTAGCGGGGGCGGCCGTCGGCGTCGGGGCGCAGCACGCCGAGTCCGGTCATGGCGGTGAGCCAGCCCGCGACCCGGGCGGGGTCGGCGCCCGCGAGGTCGGCGAGCAGGCCTGCGGGGCCGTCGGCGGAGTGTCCGGGGTCCTGGTCCGGCCGGCCGGCCGTCCCACGGTCCCATCCCTCGTCGAGGGCCGCGAGCGCCCGCGCGGTCTCGGTCGTGCCGGGGCCCGCGCTGTCGAGCCACCACCGCACGGCCTCCGGGTACGTACCGGGGTACAGCGCGGCGGACGTCTCCGGCACGGTGGGGTGCCGGCCGGGGGCGCCGAGGTCGTCGAGGAGCGCGCCGAGCAGCAGGGGGCTGCCCGCGCCGGCCCGTACACAGCTGTCGGTCCACGACCCGCCGGCGGACGGGAACCGGGCACGGACCAGCCCGGCGGCCGCCTCGGTGGTGAGCGGGGCCAGGGTGTGGGTGTGCACGAGGGCCGGCGAGAGGGTGTGGGTGAAGCCGGGGGCGGGCGGGTCGATGTCGTACTGGCTGCGTTCGGTGACGGCCAGCAGGACCGGCAGCGGTAATCGGTCCACGTGCCGGGCGGTCTCCACGAGCCAGCGGTGCGAGGGGGCGTCGGCGAGGTGGACGTCGTCCACGGCGAGCAGCACCGGGGACTCGTCGGCGTAGGAGCGCAGTACCCGGCGCAGCAGCGCGGCCCGCTCCCGTTCGCCGCCGGCCGCGTCGAACTGCTCGAATCCGGGTACGGGGGCGAGGAGTTGGAGGACGGCGGCGAAGGGCACGGTGGCGTCGCCGGGCGAGCAGCGGGCGCGCAGCACCCGCATGCCGTGGCCGGCGGCGGCCTCGGCGGCGGCCTCCAGGACGGTGGTCCGGCCGGTGCCGGTGGCCCCGCGCAGCAGCACCAGGCCGCCCGCGCCGGCCCGGGCCCGCGCGGCCTGGTCCGCCAGCAGAGCAACGGCTTCCCGGTGCTCGCGCGGCAGTTCACGCTGCGGTACGGACATCCGTGCCTCCTTGGTCGGTCGGAACGCCTTCCGCGGGCGAAGACGCCGTCCGGCGGGGTGCGGTGACGTGAGAAGTGCCACGGCGGTCCGGTGCGGCCGCCGTGGAACCGGACGGGAGGTCGCCGTCGTGGTCGCGGTACCGCCGATCTCGTGGTGCTGCTCGTGGTGCTCCACGATTGCGTCCGTCCCCTCCGCCCCACGAGTGTGAAGAGTGCACGCCTGCCACCGGCCTTGTGGAGGTGGCGCACACGTGGACATAGGGGAAACGCTTGCTCAGCCAATCGCGCACCACGCACCCGGGCACGGCCGACGCCGCGGACCGGGTACCCGTGGCGGTGCACGCCTCGGACCCGATCTCGCGGGAGGGAGCCCTCAGCCAGCTGCGCCGGTACCCGGAGGTCCTCCTCCGCGAGGAGAGCGAGTCGGGGCCCGGCACGGTGGCCCTGCTCGTCGAGGAGACGCTCGACGAGGCCGCGCTGACCCGGCTGCGCCGGCTGGTGCGCAGTGAGGGCGCGCGGGCGGTGCTCGTGGTCGGCGCCCTGCGGGAGACGGAACTGCTCGACGTGATCGAGTGCGGGGTCGGCGCCATCGTGTGGCGCCACGAGGCCACGGCGACGCGGCTGGTGGCGGCGGTGCTCGCGGCCGCCCGCGGGGACGGCGACCTGCCGGCGGATCTGCTGGGCCGGCTCATCAGCCAGGTGGGCTCGCTGCACCGCGGTGCAGCGGGCCGGTCCGGCGCACCGGCCTCGGGACTGACACCGCGTGAGGTCGACGTCCTGCGGCTGGTCGCCGAGGGACTCGACACCGGAGAGATCGCCAGCAAGCTGTCCTACTCCGAACGGACCGTCAAGAACGTCATGCACGGGCTGACCACCCGGCTGCATCTGCGCAACCGTGCCCACGCCGTGGCGCATGCCCTCCGCGAAGGCTACATCTGACCGAACGGGCATCCGAACCCGGCCCCGGGGGCAGTCCGGTCTGCCCCGCGGCCGTCCCCGGCGTGCCTGCGGGCACGGGCCGGTCGGAGGGCAGGATCGGGTAGGGCCGCAGGTGGCACACAGGGCGTCTGCCCTGGCACGGCAGGGCGGGAGCACGACAGTGATCCACGAAGTGGACGAGGTCCTCAAAGGGCTGCTCAGCGGTGGTGCGCTGGCCGGTTCGGGCATCGACGTCGCCCTCGACGCCCCCACCCGCGACTGGGCCGCCCGCCGCAACGCGCCCACCATCAACGCCTACCTGTACGACATCCGGGAGGACGTGAAGCGGCGTCAGCGCGGACACGTGTCGGTGCGCGACGACCGGGACGTGATCGTCAAGCGCCGCCAGCCGCCGCGCTGGTTCCGGCTCTCCTACCTCGTGACGGCGTGGACGAAGCAGCCCCAGGACGAACACCGGCTGCTGTCGGCCGTACTGGCCACGCTGATCCCGCGGGAGCTGATCGCCCCCTCGGAACTTCCGGGCGCGCTCGGCGCGTTGGGCCTGACGATGCCGTTGTCGGTGGCGGGCATCCAGACGGAGTCGCGTTCCCTGGCGGAGATCTGGTCCGCGCTCGGCGGTGAACTCAAG
The DNA here is from genome assembly GCF_056435735.1 of Streptomyces sp. NPDC043878. Lineage (NCBI taxonomy): Bacteria > Bacillati > Actinomycetota > Actinomycetes > Kitasatosporales > Streptomycetaceae > Streptomyces > Streptomyces sp. NPDC043878. The sequence goes on along the minus strand of NZ_JBWKDW010000028.1, from coordinate 66,677 downwards.
CCGTCCCTCGACCTCGTGGTCACCGCCCCCTTCCCGGCCTATCCCGAGTACGACGCCGGCCCGCCCGTCACCGAGGGTGCCGCGATCCGGGTGCGTGCCGTGGACGGCGAGCCGTCCGGACTCGAGGAACGCGCGCACCGGCCACGACAGGTCACGGCGGCCCGTGAGGCCCGGGAGGCGGCGGCCCGGGAGGCCAGGGAAGCGATGCGGGGCGGGACGACGTGACGTCGGCGCCGACGGCCCACGAGGAGGCGGCGCCGGAGGCCGACCTGTCGGCCGCCCTCCTCGACCGGCTGGCCGGACTGCGCGAGCGCGTCGCCCTGCTGGTCGACCACCGTGCCGCCGACGACCCCACGGCCGCCGACCCGCTGCGCGGCCTGTACCTGCCGGAGGACGCCGTACGGCATCTGCTGCGTCCGGCACAACCCGCCCGGCTCGACCTGGCCGGCGCCGCCGGGCCGCCGCACGACCGGCTGACCGGCCTCGCCGCACGTCTGGGCCTGTCCGACCTCGACTCCTTCCTGCTGCTGATCGCCCTCGCCCCCGACCTGGACCGCGGCTTCGAGCAGTTCTACGGCTACCTCAACGACGACGTCAGCCGGCGGCGCGCCACCGTCGCCCTGGCCCTGGACCTGTGCGGCCTGCCCGTCCACCTGCCCGCCGCCCGTGCCCGGCTGCACCCGGCGGCCCCGCTGTGCACGCTGGGGCTGCTCGTCGTGGAGGAGCCCGAACGGCCCTTCCTCAGCCGCTCGTTGCGGGTGCCCGACCGGCTCGTGGCGCACCTGCTCGGCGACGACACCCCCGACGCGTCACTCGCCGGCCACCTCCACCCGCTGTCGGTGCCCGTGGATCCGGGTGAGAACGAAGAGGCGGCCCAGGACGGCGAGTTCAGCCGCTTCACCCGGCGCCTCGCCGCCCGGCTCACCGCCGGCGCCCCGTTCACCGCGTATCTCCGCGAACGCCACGAGGGCGACGGCCTCGCCTCGGCCGCGGTCGCCCTGCACGCCGCGGGAGTCCCCGCGCTGCGCTACTCGGGGCCCGAGGACCGCGTGCCCGACCTGCTGCGGGAGGCCCGGCTGACCGGCCGCGCGGTCGTCGTCACCGGCCTGCCCGACGCGCCGGCCCCGCTGGTGCGGGAGCTGGCCTCGGCGGCCGACGTCCCCGTGCTCATCACGGCGTCGCGGCCCTACGACCCCCAGTGGTGCGACCACGATCCCCTGGTCCTGGAGGCGCCCCCGCAGCGCGCGGGCGCGGTCCGCGCCTGGTCGGCGGCGCTCGGCGAGGAGCCCGGCTTCGACCTCGCGGCCACCGTCGCGCCGTACCACCTGGCGGGCGACCACATCACCCGGGCGGCCCGTGCCGCCCGGCGCCTGGCCCGCTTCGACGGCACTCCGCTCACCCCGGCCCACCTGCGGCTGGCCGCCCGCCAGCAGTCCGCCTCGGGGCTTGAGCGGCACGCCCGCCGGATCAGGCCCGACGTCGACTGGCGGGACCTCGTGCTGCCCGAGCAGCCGCTGGGCCGGCTGCACGAACTCGCCCTGCGCGCCCGCCACCGCGACCGGGTCCTCGGCGACTGGCGGCTCAGCGCGGGCGGCGGCCGCGGCCGGGGTGTCCTCGGCCTGTTCGCGGGCGAGTCCGGCACCGGCAAGACGCTCTCGGCGGAGGTGGTGGCGGCCGAACTCGGGCTCGACCTCTACGTGGTGCAGCTGTCGTCGGTGGTCGACAAGTACCTCGGCGAGACCGAGAAGAACCTCGAACGCATCTTCACCGAGGCCGACCGCACCGACGCCGTCCTCCTCTTCGACGAGGCCGACGCCGTGTTCGGCAAGCGGTCCGAGGTGAAGGACTCGCACGACCGCTACGCCAACATGGAGAGCGCCTACCTGCTCCAGCGCCTCGAATCCTTCGACGGCATCGCCCTGCTCACCACCAACCTGCGGGCCAACATCGACGAGGCGTTCACCCGGCGCCTGGACCTGATCGTCGACTTCCCCTTCCCCGACGCCGGCCAGCGCGTCGCGCTGTGGCGGCACAGCCTGACCCACGTGCCCTGCGCGGAGAACATCGAACTCGGTCCGGTGTCCGCCGACTTCGAGCTGGCGGGCGGCTCCATCCGCAGCGCCGTCGTCACCGCCGCGTACCTCGCGGCCGGCCGTGGCGGTGTGGTCACCGGGGCCGACCTGCTGGAGGGCGCCCGCCGTGAGTACCGCAAGGCGGGGCGGCTGGTGCCGGGCGAGGGCGCCTGGTAGCGGGGCGAGCGTGTCGCCCCGCTGCCGGTTCACTGATCCGAGGTGCGGACGACCTGCCACTCCTGGTCGTCGGTGTGGGAGCAGTCGAACAGGGTGAGGTCGGCGTCGTTGCCGCCGGCGCTGTAACCGGCCACGTCCAGGCACTTGTTGTCGCTGGCGAAGTTGCGGATCCAGTACGCGCCGCTCGGCTGCTTCTGGATCCACCACAGCTGGTTGTCGCCGGTGGTGCCGTCGCAGGTGAACTCGGTGATCGGGGTCCGCACGGGCTGCGCCCCGTAGTAGGGCAGGTCCATGCAGAGCTGGTCCTTGACGTTGCGGATCTGGAAGAGGGGCTTGCTGCCGGGACCGCCCTTCGGGTACTTCACCTCGAGGTTCCAGCGCTGGTTGTCGTGCGTGGTCTCGTCGCAGACGTACTGGCGCACGGGTCCGTTGATCTGGCCCTTGTCGTAGTTCGGGATGTCCGCGCACTTCTTGGTGGTGGTGTTGCGCAGCACGACGTTCGTCGCGGGCACCACGGGCTTCACGGTCTTCTTCCTGGGCGCGGCCGGCGCGCCGCCGCCCCCGCCCCCGCCCCCGCCCCCGCCGCCCGAACCGGTGTCCTGCTTCTCCTCGCCGGCGCCGGCGCTGGTCTGCGGCGCCACGGGCGCGGCCGGCTCGGGCGGGGCGGCGGGAGTGAGGACCGGTGTGGGCGTCGGCGAGGGCGCGAGGGTGGCTCCGGCTTCGACGGTCTGCTCGTCGGCGCCGGATCTGACGTTGGGTTTGTAGGCGATCCACAGCATCGTGAACGTCAGGGCGAGGGCGAAGAAGAGACCGAAGAACGTCGCCAGCCAGCGCGGCAGGAACCCCCGCTGCACATACGTCCCCTCCACCGGCAACGGCTTCGCACCCGACCGCAGCACCGACACCGTGAACGGCCGCTGCTCCTTCGCCCCGAACCAGATGATGTCCCGCGGCTTCAACGTCGCCTTCACGAACACCGCACGACCCGGCTCCACCTGCACACTGCCCGGACGGATCTCATACGACAACTGATCGCCCGTGTCACTGCCACTGAGCGACGCCGTCAGCTTCGTGTTGCCCAGATTGTCGATCGCCAGCCTCGGCCGCCCCCGGAACCGCCCCTTCACCGTCGGCGGCACCAACTCCGCCCGCACCTCCGAGAACGGCGTCACCGTCAGATTGCCCTCCGGAACCGTCGTCGCCTCCGGATGCTCCGTCGGCGTGATCCGCACCGCATACGGATTCGGCCCCGCCAACGCGTCCGGCGACCTCGGCGGCGCGAACGTCAGCTCCACCGTCCCCGTCGTCCCCGGAAACAACCGCAGACTCGCAGGCTCCACCGACGTCCACGGCGCGACCGGCCCCACCGCCTCGAACCGGTACTCGTCCACCACATCACCGGTGTTGCGCAACCTCAACCGCACACGCGTACTGCCACCCGGGTCCACAGTCGCGGAGGCGGGTTCCAGAGAAGTCCAGATCGTCATGTCACCAGTCACCCGTCATACCGTGAGCTTGACAGCTTCGAGCCAGTGGCCGTTCTCCATGGCACCGCCGAACTCGAAGTCGGTGCGCGGGCCGGCACACTCCTGGTTGCTCCACCCGATGTCGTGGACGTGGGAGCTCTCACAGACCTGGCCGCTGCCGATGTTGATGGCGAAGCCCGTCATGTAGGGAGCGTCCTTCTTCGAGCTGCCGATGTAGTTGTCCTCGCGGTCCGGGACGATCGGCGTCCAGTCCGGAATCCACCTGCCCTTGCCGTCGGTCGACTCGGGGTTGTACACGAAGGCGTTGGCGGCCGAGCCCGCCGCGCCGGCCACCGCGACGTTGAGGGCCTTGATCGGCTTCTCCTGGCCGGTCGTGCCGGCGATCGTGCCGTCGCACACCGGCTTCTGCCAGCCGTCCCCGGTGACGTAGGCGCGGTAGCAGATGTGGCGCCCGCCGGGGTCGTCCTTGGCGAGGCGGCGCACGGCCGTGGCGGCGGTGTCCGGCTTCGGCTTCGGCTTCGCGGTCACGGTGGCCGTGGCGCCGCCACCGCCTCCACCTCCGCCTCCTCCGCCGCCGCCCCCTCCGGACGCGGGCTCCTGCGTCTGCTGCGTCACGACGGGCGCCGAGACCTCGGCGCTGGGCAGGGCCGGCGGGCTCGGCGACACCGAGGGGTTGGGCGCGAGGGTGGCTCCGGCTTCGACGGTCTGTTCGTCGGCGCCGCTTCTGACGTTGGGTTTGTAGGCGATCCACAGCATCGTGAACGTCAGGGCGAGGGCGAAGAAGAGACCGAAGAACGTCGCCAGCCAGCGCGGCAGGAACCCCCGCTGCACATACGTCCCCTCCACCGGCAACGGCTTCGCACCCGACCGCAGCACCGACACCGTGAACGGCCGCTGCTCCTTCGCCCCGAACCAGATGATGTCCCGCGGCTTCAACGTCGCCTTCACGAACACCGCACGACCCGGCTCCACCTGCACACTGCCCGGACGGATCTCATACGACAACTGATCGCCCGTGTCACTGCCACTGAGCGACGCCGTCAGCTTCGTGTTGCCCAGATTGTCGATCGCCAGCCTCGGCCGCCCCCGGAACCGCCCCTTCACCGTCGGCGGCACCAACTCCGCCCGCACCTCCGAGAACGGCGTCACCGTCAGATTGCCCTCCGGAACCGTCGTCGCCTCCGGATGCTCCGTCGGCGTGATCCGCACCGCATACGGATTCGGCCCCGCCAACGCGTCCGGCGACCTCGGCGGCGCGAACGTCAGCTCCACCGTCCCCGTCGTCCCCGGAAACAACCGCAGACTCGCAGGCTCCACCGACGTCCACGGCGCGACCGGCCCCACCGCCTCGAACCGGTACTCGTCCACCACATCACCGGTGTTGCGCAACCTCAACCGCACACGCGTACTGCCACCCGGGTCCACAGTCGCGGAGGCGGGTTCCAGAGAAGTCCACAGGCTCACGCGTCGACGCTAGTGCGGCGGGCACGACGGGGCAGGAGCCTTGAGTGCACAGCTCGCTGCCCTCGCGGCCCTCCCGGGTGCGCCGCCGCCCCGGAAGGGAACGGGGACCGGGGCCGTCAGGGGCCGCTCAGGTCGGGGGCGCCGCCCTGGGCCATCCTGCGGCCGTTCTCGGCGGACTTGCGCTCGAACTTGTCCCCGGGCGAGGACACCTTGGCCCCCGACCCGTTGTCGGTGCCCGAGACCTGCCCCATGCTCTGCTGGCGGACGTGGTCGAGCTCGTGGAACATCGTCTCGTCGTCGAGGCGGGACGCCCCCGCGACGATGTCCGAACCCGTGGTGTAGGCCTTGGCCTGGAACTCCTGGGCGGAGCGCTGCGCCACCGGCCCGGAGTGCACCCGCACATGGGCGAAGCTCATGCCGTACGCCTGCTCCGCCCGCTGCTGGATGCGCGGCTCCAGTCGCGAGGCGGGCGAGTCGACCGCGTCGAAGACCGACGAACGCCGCTGCACGGAGGGCTGATCCTCCGCCCGCTGGACGGCCGCCGGCTCGTGGCCGCAGTCCGCGCCGTGCTCGTGCCGCGCCTCCCCGATCGCGCGGGTCACCGCCGCGTTGCCCGCGGCGCGCTGCAGCGCGAGCAGCGGCGGCAGTGACGCGGCCGGCCCGGACGGGACGGCGCCGGGCTTCCGGTGCGCGGGGGTCCGCTCGGCGGGCTTGCGGTCGGCGGACGAACGGTTCTCTTCGTGTGCGCGCATGGGCCTTCCCGGTCCGGGCGACGGGTGGTCTTCCTCCCCGGAATAACGCACCGGGCGGCGCGGCGGAAGGTCCGAAGGGGCAGACCTCGGGGCGTGGCCGCCGGCCGGCGGGACGGGAGGGCGCGACGGACTGCCCTTGCGGGCAGCGGAGTTGCCCCCGGTCCGGCACCGGCGGACGTTTCGCCCGGCGCCCGCGCGCGTGAGGCTGGAGGACGTTCCTGTCTCGTACCCCGAGGAGAGCAGAGCATGCCGTCCTACCTGTCGCCCGGCGTATACGTCGAGGAGGTGGCCAGCGGCTCGCGCCCCATCGAGGGAGTGGGCACATCGGTCGCGGCCTTCGTCGGACTCGCGCCGACCGGTCCGTTGAACGAGCCGACGCTGGTGACCAACTGGACTCAGTACGTCGCGGCCTTCGGTGCCTTCACCGACGGCTACTACCTCGCGCACTCGGTCTACGGCTTCTTCAACAACGGCGGTTCGGCGGCCTACGTCGTGCGGGTCGGCGGCTCCGCCGACGGCGCGTCCGAGGGTTCCTCCCCGGCCGCCGCGCTGAACGGTTCCACCGCTCCGGCCGCGCTGCCGCCGGGTGAGCCCAAGCAGCTCGGCACCTTCTCGGTGACGGCCATCGCGAGCGGTTCGCTGAGCGTCGAGGTCGCCGACCCCGAGGGCGAGGGCCCCGCCGAGCGGTTCCGGCTGATCGTGAAGGACGCCGACAAGCCCGTCGAGACCTTCGACGTCAGCGCCAAGAAGGGCGGCCGCAACTACGTCGTCACGCAGGTGAAGGAGCGCTCGAAGCTCATCACCGTGCAGGAGGCCGCGCCGGCCGCGCAGCTCGTCCGGCCCGACAACCAGACCGTGGCGCTCGCGTCCCCGGCCACCGCGGCCGCCCCGGCCGCGCCGGCCGACGAGGACGACGCCCACCCCGGCCCCGCCGAGTACCTCGGTGACTCCGCCGACCGCACCGGCTTCGGCGGCCTGGAGGCGGTGGACGAGATCTCGATGGTCGCCGTCCCCGACCTGATGGCCGCCTACCAGCGCGGCGCGATCGACCTGGAGGCCGTCAAGGCGGTCCAGCTCGGTCTGATCGCGCACTGCGAGCTGATGGGCGACCGCGTCGCGGTGATCGACCCGCCGCCCGGCCTCAACGCCCGTCAGGTGCGCGTCTGGCGTCAGGAGACCGCGGGCTACGACTCCAAGTACGCGGCCCTGTACTACCCGTGGATCAAGGTCTTCGACCCCGCCTCCGGACAGTCCCGGGTGATCCCGCCGAGCGGTCACGTCGCCGGCATCTGGGCCCGCAACGACTTCGAACGCGGTGTGCACAAGGCGCCGGCCAACGAGGTCGTACGCGGTGCGGTGGACCTGGAGATCCAGATCACCCGCGGTGAGCAGGACCTGCTCAACCCCATCGGCGTCAACTGCATCCGCGCCTTCCCGGGCCGCGGCATCCGCGTCTGGGGCGCCCGCACCATGTCCTCGGACCCGGCCTGGCGCTACCTGAACGTGCGCCGGTACTTCAACTACCTGGAGGAGTCGATCCTCCTCGGAACCCAGTGGGTGGTGTTCGAGCCCAACGACCACGCGCTGTGGGCCCGGATCCGGCGCAACGTGTCGGCGTTCCTCGTCAACGAGTGGCGCAGCGGCGCCCTCTTCGGCCAGCGGCCGGAGGAGGCGTACTACGTCAAGTGCGACGAGGAGACCAACCCCCCGGAGTCGGTGGACGTGGGCCGCGTCATCTGCGAGATCGGTGTCTCGCCGGTCAAGCCGGCCGAGTTCGTGATCTTCCGGCTGGCCCAGTTCTCCAGCGGCGGCGGGGAGCTGGAGGAGTAGGTCCGGCCTGCGCCTCAGTCCCACGCGATCGTCACAAAGCCTTAGAAGGTTAGAAGGACAGCGAACAGATGACTCTCACCCAGGGTGACTCCCTTACCTCACACAATTTCGGTCTCCAGATCGACGGGGTGATGGTCGAGTACCTCACGTCGGTCGACGGCCTCAACATGGAACAGGACGTCATCAAGAGCCCGCAGAACTCCTCGCAGGGCCGGCCCGAGATCACCCTCATGCCGGGCGTGCAGAAGGACGGACAGGTCACCGTGGTGCGCGGGATGACCATGTCCTCGGCGTTCACGACGTGGATCAACGACTCCATCGCCGGCCGGATGGGCACGGCCCGCAAGAACGCGTCGATCATCATGATGGACTACGAGTACAACCCGGTGAAGCGGTACAACATGCGCCGCGCCTGGTGCAGCAAGATCTCCGCCAGCACCCTGAAGGCCGGCGAGGCCTCCGCGCTCACCGAGACCGTGACGATCGTCTTCGAAGAACTGGTCATCGAGTAATGCGCCGTACGGCTGCCAGGGCGGGCGCGGGCCCGATCGTGGACGTCCCGGCGCCGGAGGCGGCGCAGGGGCCGGAGCGGACCGCCGCACCGGCGCCCGCGCCCGCCCCGGCGCCGGTCCCGGCGGCGCAGCCGCTGCGGACCGAGTTCCCCTTCGAACTGCCCCGCGGCTACGTCGACGACGCGGGCACGGTCCACCGGGACGGCGTGATGCGCCTGGCGACGGCCCGGGACGAGCTGATCCCGCTGCGGGACGTCCGTGTCCAGGAGAACCCCGCCTACCTGTCGGTGGTCCTGCTGGGCCGGGTCATCACCCGCCTCGGCACACTGCCGATGGTGCACGACGGGATCGTGGAGAACATGTTCGCCTCCGACCTCGCGTTCCTCCAGGACTTCTACCGCCAGGTGAACGCCGAGGGCCACACCCGGGCGGCGGTGGAGTGCCCCCACTGCTCGGAGCCCTTCGAGGTGGAACTCGGCGGGAGCCGCCTGGGGGAATCGTGACGTACGCGACCGACCGGCTGCACGAGGAGATCGCGTACGTCGCCTACCACTTCCACTGGAGCCTGGAGGAGATCCTGGACCTCGAACACGAGGACCGCCGCCGCTACACGCAGCAGATCGCGTCCCTGGTGACGCGGGCCGGGTCGGAGGGCTGACCGATGGCGTTCCTGGACCGGCTGCGCGGGCGTACGAACACGACGGCGGCCACACCGCCCCCGGCCGGCACCGCCGCGCCCGCGCCCACACCCGTGTCCACGGGCGGTGGCCCGGTGGTGGCCGCCTCCTGGTCGGGGCTGCCGCCGATCCAGCGGGCCATGACCGAGGGGCGGGCCGCGGTCGCGGACGCCCGGTTCAGCGGGCGGCTGCCGACGTGGCAGAACCCGTCCTTCATGGGCACGGCGTCCCACGCGGTGCTGGACGGCCGGTCCGGCGCGATGCTGGGCGAGCCGGCCCACGCGCCCTCGGGCCGACCCGTGCCGGGCCTCGAACGCCCCACGGGCACCCTGCCGTTGGGCGGCGCCGAACCGACCGTGCAACGCGCTCCGGCGGTACCCCTGCGGGTCCTCCCGCACGGCGGACCGGCGTCCCCGGGACACCCCTCGCCCACGAAGAACCCGGCGCGGGCCACGCCCGTGCCGGTCGGGGGAGCCGGCGGGGCGGGTTCCCGTCCGGGTGCGGGTGCGGCGCGTGGCCCGGCCGCGCGGGCGGCCTCGGCGACGGCGGCGGCTTCTGCTGCTCGGACGAGTACGCCGTCGGGTGCGCCGGCTTCTCCGGCCGGGGTGAGCGGTCCGGGCGGACAGGCTCCCTCGGTCCAGCGTGCGGTCGCGGACGGTGTCGGTCCCGGTTCCTCGGTCTCCCCGGTGCTTCCTCCTCCCCCGGTTCCCTCCGTGGTTCCTCCGGTGGTTCAGCGGTCACACGGGGCGCAGGTCGCTCCGGCAGTGCAGGTGTCTCCCGGCGCCTCGGGGGCTTCGGCGGGTTCGGGGGCCTCGACGGCTGCCGGGGCTTCCGTGTCGTCGTCCGGCGGCGGTCCGGCGTCCGCGCCGGCTCCGGTCGCCACGACCGGGCCGGCCACCCCGGCGGTGCGGCCCGCCGTACGCCCTGCCCCCGGTGTCCGGGTGACTCCGGTGCCGGCGCAGCAGGCGTCCCGGCCGAGGTCCCTGACGACGGCGCAGGCCGCGCCGCACGCGGTACAGCGGCGGACGCTGCCGGTGCCGCGCCGGACACCCGCCCCGACAGGCGGTACGACGCCCGGGGCGGGCGGGCCGTCCTCCACGAGGTCGACGGAGGCGGGTGGAGCGGACGTTCACCCCGCCACGCCCGTTTCCGGAGGTCACACCCCCGTCCAGCGGGACGTGGCTCCGCCCGGTGCGGGTACGGCGGAACGGTCCGCCGCCACGGTGGCCGGCGGCGCTCCCGACAGCACGCCGCGCTCTTCCGGCACCGGCGGTACGGCCGCCGGTGGCGCACCGGTACAGCGGGCGGTGACCCGGCCGGCCGGCGACGGACGTCCGGCGACCGGCGGTCCGCCGCCGCCCTCGGGCACGACCGGCGGCCGGCCTCCCGCCCCCGGCGACCGGCCGAGCGGACCGACGCCGGCTCCCGCGGCTCCGCGTGCGGCGGACCCGGGTGTCGGCGGAGGGCAGCGCCCCGTCCAGCGGCGGACGACGTCCGGATCCACGTCCGGATCCACGTCCGGATCGGGCTCGGTGTCCGGCTCCGGCCAACCGCCCACTCCCTCGGCCGACCCGGGGACCGTGTCCCGGTCGACGCCCCCGGCAGGCTCGACGGCTGCGCCCGCTTCGACGTCTGCGTCTACGTCTGCTCCTGCTCCTGCTCCTCGTGAGACGGCCGCCGGCTCCGGTGGATCGACGCCCGCCGTCCAGCGGCGGCCCGTGTCCGACTCGGGTTCGGCAGCCGCCACGGCTCCTGTGGCCCCCCGCACGACCGGCTCCGGCTCCGGCTCCGGCTCCGGCTCCGGCTCCGGCTCCGGTGGGGCCCTGCCACCCGTCCAGCGCCGGTCGGCGGCCGACTCCGGGTCCGTGCCGGTAGCCCCCGCGGCCCCGCGTCCGGCCGGTGCCGGCGGCGGGTCCCGGCCCACCGTCCAGCGCCAGCCGGCTACCGGCTCCCCCGCCGCTCCGGCAGCCTCCACGCCCCCGGCGCCCCCCGCGGTCCCGCGCACGACCGGCACCGGTTCGGAAGCCGGGCAGCCCCCGGTCCAGCGCCGACCGGACTCCACCACCGGCCCGGCAGCCCCCACACCTCCCGCCGCCGTACGCGCGACGACCTCCGGCACCGACGCGGGCGCGGGCGAATCTCAGCCCACCGTCCAGCGCCGGGCCGCCTCCGGCTCCCGCCTGCCGCAGCCCTCGCCGTCCGGCGGTGGAGCGAGCGGCCCGGCGGCGACCCCGCCTCCTCCCGCTCCTGCCGTCACCCCGCACCAGGCGGCCACCGCTTCCGGTGCCGGAACGCCCCCCGTCCAGCGCCGCCCGGTGTCCGCGTCGGACGACAGCGGCCGTACCCCCTCCTCCACACCCGCGCAGGCACCCGCACCCGCACCCAGCCGTCCCGAGAGCCCCCCGGTGGCACCCGCCGGCCAGGCCGGCACGGCACCCGGATCCACCACCGTGCCCTCCGCCGGTGCCCGTCCCGCAGCCGGTGCGGTACAGCGGGCTGCGGTCTCGCCGAGCCCCGCGGGCACCCCGCCCACGCCCACCGCGCGGCCCGGGCACACCCCGAGCGCCGGCTCTCCCGCAACTCGTCCGGCCACGACGGCCGTACAGCGCGCGGCTGTCGGTCCCGAGAGCTCCGCGGCGACCGCGCACCAGCCAGTGACCGGCGCGGCCCCCTCCGGCTCTCCGCGCCCGACGGCCGGATCCACCCCGTCGGCCGCCGCACCCGCACGGCCCGCCGGGGACATCACGCCCCCGGCCACCGCACCGAGCGACCCCCAGGCCCTCGCGGCGCCGGCCGCCCGCTCCTACGGCGTGACCCCTCCCGTGCAGCGCAGCGCCTCCGGTCGCCCTCCGCGTCTGGGCCTCGGCGCCCCGATCTCCTCGCAGCCGGTCACCCCCGCGAACCCGCCGGCCCGGCCGGCCCGGCCGGTCCCACCGCTGCCGGTCAACTCGGCGTCGCCGCAGCCGCGTTCGGCGGACGTGTCCCACCCCGCGCCGCCGCCCACCACGTCACCGGTCGTCCAGCGGACCTCCGCCACGGCACCCTCCGTGCCCGGGCGCCGTCGCTCTCCCCTGGGCGCCCCCCTGAGCAGCTCACCCGCCGGCGCGGCCCCTCTCCAGGCGGCCCCGTCCGGTTCTGCGACACCGCCTGCCGGGGCACCGGGACAGCCGACGGCCCCCCTCGCCGCCGCCCCCGCACCCGCACCCGCGCCGCCCACCCCGGCCATACCCCAGCCGTTGCCCCAGCCCCAGCCCCAGCCCGCCTCAACGCCCCTCGTCACTCCGGCCGTTCAACGCCTGACGGCCCCCACCAGGGCCGTACCCCTGCGTCACCCGGCGCCCCCCACCTTCACCACCAGCGCGTCCACCACCAGCACCGGCAGCGCTCCCCTCCCCGTGGCTCCGCTCACCCGCCCCTCGCTTCCCGTGTCGGCGCCTCCCGCCGTCCCCGGCTCGGCCGGCGCTCCGGCGCCCGTCGTGCAGCGTCTGTGGAACCGGAGCAAGAACCAGGTAAAGGCTCCGCACAGGCCCCCCGTCAGGTCCTCGGCCACGGGTGCCCTCGCGGCCGCCGCCGCGGCCACCGTGCACAGCACGCTGCCCCTGGTGCCGCACCCGCCCGCGCGCGGACACCGGGCCGACCCGCCACCGCCGTACACGCCTCACGGCAGCACGTCCCAGCAGGCGCCGCCCCCGTACTCGCCCCCGGCGCGCACGTCGTCGTCCGCGCACGCGCCGACGCCACCGCCACCGGAGTACACGGCGGTCCCGGCCGGTGGGTTCGACCCGCGTGAGCTCACCGACTTCCAGCTCGACGAACTGGTGCACCGGATCATCGGCCGTATCACCCGGCTGATCCGCACCGAACTGCGCATGGACCGTGAACGGATCGGCAAGCTCCGCGACCCCCGCCACTGACCGGCCCCCGGCTCACACCGCCCCACCGGCACGAACGACCGGCACGAACGACAGAAAGGCCCACCCGCGATGCCCCGCCAGGACCCGGGCTCCACCATCTGGTTCACCCTCAGCATCGACGGCGAGAGCCTCGGCTACTTCAACGGCTGTGAAGGGCTGTCGTCGCAGGTGGAGGTCGAGCACCGCCAGGAGGGCGGCAACAACGGCTTCGTGTGGCAGCTGCCGACCCGTGTCACCTTCTCCACGATCCGGCTGACCCGTCCGCTGACCCCGGACACCACCAAGGTCGCCAAGTGGATCTCGTCTGTGCAGACCGGGATCAAGCGGCCGACCGCGCAGATCTCGGCGCTCCGCGCGGACGGGTCGGAGGTCGCGCGGTGGGGGCTGCTCGAGGTGCTGCCGGTCAGCTGGACGGGACCGAGCCTGGACCCGGCCAACCCGGCCGTCGCGACGGAGGTCCTCGAGATCGCCCACCACGGGTTCACGGACTGAGGGGGCGACAGACATGGCGACAGGCAGCAAGGGCGCGGGCAAGAGTCTGGTCCGCGCCACCCTCGCGATCCACGAGCCCCCCGTCGGGGGCAGCACCACGCCGGGCGGGATCATCAAGACCTTCAGCTTCGACTTCAACCCCTCCCAGCTGTCGCTGACCCGCCGCGCGCAGTGGAAGTCCACCCCCGCGCAGATCGAACGCGACGGTTCGCTCCCGGAGTTCATGGGTGCGGAGCCGCGCGAGATGAGCGTGGAGATCTTCCTCGACTCCTCCGACAAGCCGACCAGCAACACGGTGTTGAAGAAGGTGGAGTCGCTGCTCGACTGCTGCGAGGTGACCACCAAGAGCATCGCCGCCAAGCAGCCGTCGCCGCCCTGGGTGGTCTTCCAGTGGGGGTCGTTCTCGACGGCCCGCTTCACGGCGTACGTCAGTGCCGTGGAGGCCGCCTACTCGCTGTTCGGCACCACCGGTGTCCCCATCCGCGCGACCTGCCGGCTGCAGCTGCACGAGATCCCCAGCAAGACCAAGGGGCAGAACCCGACGTCGGGAGCGCTGACCGCGCAGCGCGTGCACCGGGTGGTGGCGGGGGACTCGCTCCAGTCGCTGGCCTGGCGTGAGTACGGCGACGCGAGCGCGTGGCGCTCCATCGCGAACGCCAACGGCATCGACGACCCGGGGCAGTTGCGCAACGGCGTGGAACTGGTGCTGCCCGCCGCCGACGAGGTGCGCGGCTGATGCCCCGGTACGCGTTCTCCAACGTCATCGGGGTGAAGATCGGCGGCGCCGACCTGCCGTCCGAATACGCCCGCGGCCTGGTCGAGAGCTGGGTCGACCAGGGCGCCGGTGTGCCCGCCGCGTTCCGGCTCACCTTCCGCGACCCCTACCGGCTGATCCTCGGCAAGCTGAACGTCACCTTCGGCACGAAGGTCGTCCTCACCCCGATGGCCGACGGCCAGGGCGCCGGGGACCCCCTGCTGACCGGCGAGGTCACCGGCCTGGAGGCCGACTACGACGGCACCGGCACCTTCACCGTCATCCGCGGCTACGACTACGGGCACCGGCTGCTGCGCCAGCGCCGGGTGGCCGCGTACCGCAACCAGAGCGCGGCCGACATCGCGCGCAAGCTGGCCGCCCAGGACGGGGTGCCGGTCGGGCGGATCCAGTCGACGAAGACGGTGTACGACTTCATCAGCCAGTCCAACGTCACCGACTGGGACTTCCTCGCGCGGCTCGCCGACGAGAACGAGATGGTCATGTCCGTCGACGCCGACGGCAAGTTCCAGTTCGTGGAGCCGAAACCGTCGTCCGGGGCCCCCTCGCCGAAGACCGAGGGAGACAAGAGCCCCTTCGTGCTCCAGGCCGGCCACGACATCCTGCGGCTGCGGTCCGCCGTCACCGCCGCCGACCAGGTCGCGAAGGTCGAGGCGCGGGGCTGGGACGTCACGACGAAGAAGAAGATCACCGCGACCAGCCCGGGCGACTCCAACCCGGGCATCACCATCGGCACCACGCCCGGCGCGGCGGCCGGCAAGTTCAAGGCGGCCAAGCTGGTCGAGACGGGCACGCCGTACGACAAGCAGAAGGAGGTGGCCTTCGGAGCCGCCGCCCTCGCCGACGACGTCACGTCCTCGTTCGCCGAGCTGGAGGTCATCGCCCGCGGAAACCCCAAGCTGCGCCCGGGAGTTCCGGTGGCGCTCGCGGACGTCGGCCCGCCCTTCGAGGGCAAGTACACGGTCACGTCGGTGCGGCACGTCTTCGGTGACGGCAAGCACTACGAGGCGTGGGTGACCGTCAGCGGACGCCAGTGGCGTTCGCTGTACGGGCTCGCCTCCGGCGGCGCGGGGACCTCGCCCCGGCTGCCCAGCGTGGCCAACGCGCTGGTGACAGACGTACAGGATCCGCTGCGGCAGGGCCGGGTGAAGCTCCAGTTCCCGTGGCTGGACGACGCCTACGTCAGCGACTGGACGCGGACCGTGCAGATGGGCGGCAAGGGCGGGGGCGGGATCTTCCCGATGGACGTCGGCGACGAGGTCCTCGTGGCGTTCGACCGGGGCGCGCTGGACCATCCGTTCGTCATCGGCGGGCTCTACAACGGCCGGGACAAGCCGACCGTGGTCAGTGACGTGCCGCTGCACGACGGGCTGAAGAAACAGGCCACCCGGCACACGGTGTCCGACCGCAAGGGCAACCGCATGGACCTGCTCAGCCAGCAGACCGGCGCCCGCAAGCAGGGCGTACGGCTGCGCACCGGCAACGACAAGCTGACCATCAACCTGGACCGCACCAAGACCGAGATCACGGTGGACAGCGCGGGCAAGGTCACGATCAAGGGCGGCACGTCCGTGTCGGTGGAGGCGGGCACGGACCTCACGCTCAGCGCCCGGCGCAACGTGACCATCAAGAGCGGCGGACTCGTCAACATCCAGGGCCGCGGCATGGTCAACGTCAAGTCCCTCACCGGTGGGGTGATGCTCGACGCGATGGGCGCCCTGAGCCTGAAGGCGGTGGGTGCCGCGACGCTCACCGCGGGCGGCGCCGTACAGGTCAACTCCATCGCCAACGTGGGCATCCGGGCCGTCACCCTCACACTCCAGGGTGCCGTGCTGGTCAACGCCAAGCCGTATCCGCTGCCGTGAACGGGTTCTCCGGAAGCTTCAGCCATGTCAGACACGTCAGAGGTTCGGGAAGGCGGGTGGCTCACTGATGGCCGAGCAGTTCGTCGGGTCCGGCTGGTCGTTCCCGCTGCGCATCGGGCCGACCGGCGGTATCGCCCTGGTCAGCGGGGAGCGGGAGGTCGAGGAGGCGATCCGGCTGGTGCTGTCGACGGCGCCGGGCGAACGCCCCATGCGCCCCGACTTCGGCTGCGCGATCCACGACCTGGTGTTCGCGCCGGTCAACGAGCAGACCGCGGGCCGCATCCAGCACGAGGTGTACGTCAGCCTGGACCGCTGGGAGCCCCGCATCGAGGTCGACGACGTCGAGGTCAGCACCGGTGACGACCAGAGCGTCCTCTTCATCGACGTCCGGTACTCGATCCGCGGCACCAACAACCCGCGCAGCCTCGTCTTCCCGTTCTACGTCATTCCGTCCCACGACGAGCCGGACAGCTCCGGCGCGGGCAACTCCCCCGAAAGTGACCGCTGATGGCCCTGCCCTCACCGAACCTCGACGACCGCCGCTTCCAGCAGTTCGTCGACGACGCCAAGCGCTACATCCAGCAGCGCGCCCCGGAGTGGACCGACCACAACGTCTCCGACCCCGGCGTCACCCTTGTCGAGACGGTCGCGCACATGGCCGACCAGATCGTGTACCGGCTCAACCGGGTGCCGGAGAAGAACCATCTGGCGTTCCTCGACCTGGTCGGGATCACCCTGTTCCCGCCGTCCGCCGCCCGCACCGACGTGACGTTCTGGCTGTCGTCGCCGCAGGAGGAGACCGTGGCGGTGCCGGTCGGCACCGAGGTCGCCACCCTGCGCACCGAGGGCGAGGAGGCGGTCGTCTTCGCCACCGAGCGCGACCTGAACGTCGTGTCCAGTGAGCTGCGCCATCTGCTGGTGCAGGAGCAGGGCCGGCCGGTGGTCGACCGGACGCACGACCTCGCCGAGGACGACAAGGACCTGCTGTGCTTCGCGGAGTCGCCCTCGCCCGGCGACTGCATGCTGCTCGGCCTGAGCGCCGCCGTGCCGCACTGCGCGCTCGCCCTGGACCTGGACAGCCGGGTGGACGGCGTCGGCGTCGACCCGCGGCAGCCGCCGCTGGTGTGGGAGGCGTGGACCGCGGACGGCTGGCAGCCCTGCGAGGTGGACCGGGACGGCACCGGCGGCCTCAACCGCCCCGGCGAGATCGTGCTGCACGTCCCCGGCGGACACGTCCTGTCCCGCAACGCCGGCCACCAGGCCGCCTGGTTGCGCTGCCGGGTCACCGAACCCCTGCCCGGCCAGCCCTTCTACACCACCTCGCCCACCATCCAGGCCGCCGAGGCGTTCACGATCGGCGGCACCACGACGGCCGTGCACGCCGAGACGGTGTACGACGAGGCGCTCGGCGAGTCCACCGGGCTGCCGGGGCAGCGGCTGCGGCTGGAACACGCTCCCGTGGTCGGCGACACCCCGCCGGTGCTGCTGCAGACCGCCGAGCACGACGGCTGGACGGACTGGGAGGTCGTCCCGCACTTCTCGGCCTCGGGACCGGAGGACCGGCACATCACGCTCGACGCGACGACCGGCGAGATCGCCTTCGGCCCGGCCGTGCGCGAACCCGACGGCTCGCTGCGCCAGTACGGCATGGTCGCCCCCAAGGGCTCCCCGGTCCGCGCCCGCCGCTACCGCACCGGCGGGGGCCGCGCGGGCAACGTGGCGCGCGGCGCCGTGCAGATCCTGCGGACCTCCATCCCGTACGTCTCCGAGGTCGTCAACCGGGAGGCGGCGCGCGGCGGTGTGGAGGGCGAGACCGTGCAGGAGGCGAAGGTCCGCGCCCCGATCACCCTGCGCGCCCAGGAGCGGGCGGTGACGCTGCGCGACTACGAGGAGCTGGCCCGCCGGGCCGCCCCCGAGACCGCGCGGATCACCTGCCTGGAGGGCGAGGAGGGTGAGCACGGGGCCTACGCGGTACGGGTGCTGGTGGTGCCGCAGGCGGTCCCGGACCCCGGCGGCCGGCTGCGCTTCGAGCAACTGGTGCCCGGCGACGCCCTGTTGGACCGCATCACCCGCCACCTCGACGAACGCCGGCTGATCGGCACCCGGCTCGCGGTGGGGCCGCCGTACTACCAGGGCGTCACCGTGGTGGCCTCCGTGCACGCCTTCCGGGGCGTCGACACCGACCGGGTGCGCCGGCAGGCCCACGACGCCCTCTACCGGCACCTCGACCCGCTCACCGGCGGCGCGGACGGCAGGGGCTGGCCGTTCGGGCGGCCCGTGCAGGCGGGCGAGGTGTTCGCGGTGCTGCAACGTGTCCCCGGCGTGGAACTCGTCGACGAGGTCGTCCTGCACCCCGCCGACCCGCTGACCGGCAAACGCGGCGAGGCGACCGACCGCATCGACCTGTCGCCGCCGTCCCTGGTGTTCTCCTTCGACCACCGTGTGCGCGTGATCGGGGAGGGCGCCTGATGACCAGCGTCCTCCGGCCCGGGAGCCCCGGATGAGGGGCTCCATCGACGGCCTCGGCTCGTCCGCGCCGATCGGCATGATGCTGCCCGCCGTGTTCGCCGACGACGACCTCGCCATGCGGTTCGTCGCCGGGCTCGACGAGGTGGTCGCGCCCATCCACAGCGTGCTCGACTGCCTCGACACCTACTTCCGGCCGTCCCTCGCCCCGCTCGACTTCACCCAGTGGCTGGGCAGTTGGGTCGGCGCCGAGACCGACGGCACCGAACCCGAACCGCTGCTGCGCGCCGCCGTGGCCGCCGCCGCGCATCTGCACCGCATCCGCGGCACGCGGCGCGGCCTCGCCGAGGCGGTCCGGCTCGCGTTCGGCGTGGAACCCGAGATCACCGAGAGCGGTGCGGCCGACTGGAGCGCCCGCCCGCTCGGCCCGGTCCCCGGCGAACCGCGCCCCCGTCTGCACGTACACCTGCGGCTGCCCGAGCCGACCCGCGCGGACCACCACCGCCTGGACAGCCTCGTGGCCGCCGCGCGCCCAGCCCATATGCCGTACACGGTCCAGGTGACCGCCGGCGAACCCGCCGAAAGGACCCCGGAGAGATGACGACCACCCAGAACTGCGCCGACTGCGGCACCCGCGCGGAGCCTGGCCAGTCGTTCTGCGACGCCTGCGGGGCCGTCCTCAGCTGGACGGACCGGGCGAACGCCCGGGGGGCGAGCGGGGCGTCCGGCGGTGCGTCCGGAGCGGGCGGTTCCTCCGATGGCGCGAGCGGTGCGTCCGATGGCGCGGGCGGTGCGGGCGGTTCCTCCGCCGCGCCGGCCGGCGACGGGGCGGCGGACAGCGGCGGGGAGGGGCCGGACGGTTCCTCCCCTGCCCCCCGCCCGGCCCCCGCCACGGTGGACTCCCTTGCTGCTTCCGGCAGTTCGGCCCCCTCGGGCCCCTCCGCCCCCTCGGCCGGCGACGGTCCCGGGTGGGACGCCTTCGCACGGTCCGACGGAGGTGCGGGACTGGCCCGCACCCAGCGCGAGCTGCTGGGCGCGAGGACGGCCACGGCGGAGCCCGCCACGGCCGCAGCCACCCCCGCCGCCCCGCCCGCCCCCGCCGACGATGCCGACGACACCGCACCGGCGCAGACGGACTCGGCCCGCCCCGCCCCGGGCAACACGCCCTCCTGGGTCCGCACGCAGACCGTCGCACCCGACGCGCCCCCCGCCACCACCACCCCGACGCCCGGCGCCCACCCCGACGCGCCCCCCACGGCCACCGCCACCCCGGCCGTGGACGAGACCGCCGAGACCGAGCCCCTGCGCACCACTGGTGCCCCGAGGCCCGCCCGACCGGCGGCGGGCGGCGACGACATGGCCGACCGGGCCCGCCGCCTGCTCGTCCCGGTCGACGACCCGGAGCCCCGCCCCGCCGCCGCCCCCTCCGTCGCGCCGGTCCTGCCCGGCCGCCCGGCCGCCGCGCGCCCGCAGGTCGTCAGGGCCCCGGGTGAGGAACTCGGCGCGGACGGCGGCATCCCCTGCCCGTGGTGCTCCACCCGCAACCGGCCCGAGCGGCACTTCTGCGCCCGGTGCGCGATGCCCATGACCGGCGACGGGCCCAGGCCGGGCGGTCGTCTGCCGTGGTGGCGCCGGCTCGGCTTCCGCAACCGGGAGGTCCCGTGGGCGGGCGATCGCCCCCGCCTGCGCCGTACCTTCGACCGGGTCCTGTCCTGGCTGGCGGGGGCGGTCGTCCTGACCCTGTTGATCGTGCTGGCGTTCAACATCCCGAAGGGGATCCAGGCGACCCGCGACCACTTCGCCAAACGCGCCTGGGTGGCCCCGGACAGCGTCAGCGCGTCCCGTTCCTATCCGGGCCACAAGCCCGACCTGGCCTTCGACCAGATCAGCAACACCTGGTGGGGGCCGGGGGTGTCCGAGTCGGGCAAGGGCCAGTGGATCGAGGCCCGCTTCGACGAGCCGACCCGGCTGCTCGACCTGATCATCACGCCGGGCGTCTCCTCCCGCGCCGACCAGAACTCGAAGGCGGCCCTTCCACACCGGCTCCAGGCCGTCATCACCACGGACAAGGGGAAGACCATCACGCGGAAGATCGTCCTCGACCAGGGGGCCGGCGGCCAGCTGCGCGCCTTCCGGGTCGGCACGGTCACCAAGGTCCGCTTCGTCATCGAGTCCGCCCACCGGGCCTCGCCGAGCAAGCAGGTGTCCATCGCCGAGATCGAGTTCTTCGGACCGTCGAGCGCCAACTCCTCCTGACTCCCCCACGCGACGAGGTGCCGGCACCCGGTGGGGGCCGGCACCTCGCGGTCGCGGGTCTCAGGGCCGGCTGCCGCCGGCGGACGGGACGCCGGCCTCCTGGCGTGCCGTGGACGGGGCGGGAGAGGCGGGGGTCGGTGCGGTCGACGGCTCCACCGACACCGGGACCTCCGGCGTGGGCGTGCGGAGGGAGGTCGGCCGGGCGGTCGTCGCGGCGGGACCGGCGGACGCGCTCCGCGGGTCCGGGACCGGAACGGCCGGCGCGGTCGTCGCGGCGCGGCCGCCGGACGGCGCCGAGGGTGTGCTCGCGGGCGGCGGGGCGAGCGGCACCACCGGAGAGGCGGGGGTCCCGGACGTCGTGAGCCGCAGCGGCAGCACGACACACGCGGCGACCGCGCACACCACGCCGGCCCCGGCCGCGGCACGGACCAGCCGGCGGCGGGCGGCGCCGCGGCGGATCGCCTCGTAACGGCCGGCCGGCGGGCCGAGGTAGCCGGAGGCGGGCCGCAGAATGACGGCGAGCGGGTCGTCGGGGTCGAAGTCCGGACCGTCGTCAGACTGTGTGATCAAGACTTCTCCTCAGGTGGGCGCGGAGCAGTTCGCGGGCCGCGTGGAGGTCGGCCTTGACGGTTCCTTCCTTGCGCCCGGTCAGCGCGGACACCTCCCGGATCGGCATGTCAGCGTAGTAGTGCAGCAGGATCGGCACGCGCAGCCGTTCCGGCAGCGACTGCACCAGCAGACGTACCGACGGATCGGCGGGTTCGGCCGGCGGGCGTACGGCGGCCTCGTGGGTGGCGCGGTGCACGGCCCGGCGCTCGCGCTCCAGCTTGCGCCAGTGGTCGCGGACGAGGTTCGCCGCGGTGACGTAGAGGAACCCTCGGGGCTCCGCCACGGCGGTCCAGCGGGCCCAGAGCCGGGTGAACGCCTCCGAGGCGATCTCGTGGGCCGTCTCGTCGTCGTCGACCAGGCGGCGGCACCAGCCGGCGAGGCGCGGGTAGAGGGCGGCGAACAGTTCGGACGCTGCCTTCTCGCGGGACCGTTTCAACGCTCTCCATGGTCGTGGGCGACTCGTGGGCGCCGGTGGGCGCTCACGGAGGAGGAGCCCGGGCCGGCGGCGTACGTTCCGCCGGCCCGGGAACCGTGTGCCGTCGGGTCAGGGGCTCGCGGACGCCGGCGCGGCGAACACGATCACGTTGTCGAGGTATCCGGCCCCGCTGCGGGGGCCGCCGCACGTGATGAGCCGCAGCTCCGGACGGTCCACGTCGCCGTAGACCTCGTCGGTCGGGAAGTCCGCCTTGGCCACCGTGCGGACGGAGGTGACGGCGAACTCCGCACGGCTGCCGTTCTCCAGGCGCGCCACGACACGGTCGCCCCGGCGCAGCTCCGCCAGGCGGCGGAAGACCCCGTCACCGTAGGCGCCGACCGTGACATGGCCGAGGATCACCGACGGGCCGACCTGACCCGGCGTCGGCGAGTGCCGGTACCAGCCGGCCCGGTCGTGGGCCTCGACCGGGGGCACCTGCATGCTGCCGTCGGCGGCCAGCCCCAGCCGCATGACCGGGGTGTCGACCCCGATGGCCGGGATGCGCAGCCCGACCGGCACCGAGCGGGCGAGGGTCCGCGGCGCGGCCTTCCCGGCGGACCGGGAGGGTGCCGGCGTGCGGGTGGGGCGCGCGGTCGCGGGACGGCCGCTCTCGTGGCCGGCGCAGCCCGCGAGCAGCGAGGCCGTCGCCGCGGTGACGAAGGCGCGCCTGGAGAGGGAGGTCATTCCCCGGTCGCCCGCCGGCGCCGTACGACGAGGACGGCCGCGCCACCGACGGCGAGCGCCGCGGCCGCGCCGCCGCCGACCGCCGCGGCCGGTGTTCCGGACCCCTGCGACGTCGGCGCCACACCGGTGTTGGGCGCCGTGCTCGGTACGACGGACACCTGGGCCGGGGCCGGGGTGGCCATCCGGGTGGGCTCGGCGCTCGGGGCGGGCGTGGCGGCGCGGGTGGGCGCGGCGCTCGCCGCCGGGGTGGCCGCCTGGGTCGGCGCGGCGCTCGGCCTGGTGGTGGCGGCCGGGCTCGCCCCGTCGGCGAACGCGGGCACGGTGCCGGCCAGTACGGCGGTGGCCGCGAGTGCCAGGGCGCTCAGAACAGTTCGGCGCATGGATCGCTCTCTTTCGTCGGTCCGCCCACCCGGTGGACGGGCGGGTCGGGCTGGGGATCGAGCGGAGAGACGAGGCAGCGGCCCGGCAGGTTGTAAAGAGAAGGCAAAGTACGCGAGGGGATGTCGACGGCCGCGCGGGAGCGGGGAGTTCGGCACCCTCCGGTTCGAGCCGGCTTCGTGTCCGGCTCGCGCTCGGTTCGTGTCCGGCTCGCGCTCGGCAGGCGTCCGGTTCACGCGCGACCCTCGTCCAGTTCACGCTCGGCCCGCGCCCTCTTCACGCTCACCTCGCGCTCGGCCCGCGCCCTCTTCGCGCTCGGCCCGCGGCCGGTTCACGCGCGGCTCGCTTCCTACGCGCGCGGTTCGCGCCGGCGGCTTTCTCCCGGCGCCCGCACGGGCACGCGCGGGTGACTCGATTCCTGTCCCGCCCGGGCACATTTCCCGGCACAGGCAACCCACAGGGCCCGTTTCGCTTCCTCCGGGGCGCGAGGGGCTCCCGGGACCGACGCGGCGCCCGCGCTCGAAACGTGAGGAGGGGACCCTTTGAACCACACCCGGCGCATAGGTGTCACCGCCGTGGCCGTGCTCGCGGCCCTGGCGGGCTCACCAGGGCTGGCCCAGGCCCAACAGCCGCCCCATGTAGGGGCGTTGGCGGTGGACGCGGACAGTCCACTGCCGCCGGGCTGGCGCGTCACCGGCAAGGGCGTGACGCGTGAACTGGTCTGGCGCTCCGACCGGCGCGTGCCCGCGGGTGACGCCCGCGTCGAGTTCCACGCGGACGGACGGCTGCTCGGTGTGCCGAAGGCCGCCGGGGACGGCCGCACCTTCCGGCTCGCCCTGACCGACGCCACCCCGCTCAAGGACCTCCAAGTCCTCGCCGCCGGACGCCGGTTGGACGCGTCCGCCGACGCCGCCGGCCGGAAGCCGAACAACTCGGCGGTGGCCGTGACGCCGCCGGCCCGGCTGCCGGCGAACCCCGTGGACCCGGGCAGGCCCGGCGCGTACCGCACGGCCACCGGCGAATACACCCTCGACTCCGTGAAGTTGCCGGGCTTCGCCCAGCCGGTCGAGATGCGGGCCGTCGTCGTGGCCCCGAAGGGCGCCACCGGCAAGCGGCCGCTCGCGCTGTTCCTGCACGGCCGTCACGCCACGTGCTTCAAGCCGGGCGGCACCGAGGACGACGTGACCATCGACTGGCCCTGCGCGCCCGGCACCCGGCCGATCCCGAGCTACAAGGGCTACCTGGAGGACCAGGAACTGCTGGCCTCCCAGGGCTATGTGACGGTGTCGATCTCGGCGAACGGCGTCAACGGCCAGGACGGGGAGGCCGAGGACGCCGGCGCGCAGGCGCGCTCCTCCCTGGTGCGGCAGCACCTCGCCACCTGGGCCCGCTGGGCCACCCACCCGCGCACCGCCCCCGCGGGCGTACCCGACGCGGCCGCGGCCGACCTGTCCCGCGTCCTGCTCGTCGGCCACTCCCGCGGCGGCGAGGGCGTCAACAGGGCGGCCATGGACAGCCTTTACCCGCCGCCCGCCGCGCAGGACGGATACCGGGGCCCGGTCCGGTGGAAGATCCGCGGGACCGTTCTCATCGGACCGACGATCTTCGGCCAGAATCCGGTCGCCGACGTGCCGTCCACGACGATCCTCCCCGGCTGCGACGGTGACGTCTCCGACCTCCAGGGCGAGGTGTACACCGACGGGACCCGCGGGGTCAGCCGGGGCACCGCCCTGCACAGCTCCGTCTACGTCGTCGGCGCCGACCACAACTTCTTCAACACCGAGTGGACGCCGGGCAAGTCCCAGGCGCCCTCCTCCGACGACTTCTACGAGGAACCGGGCAGTCCGCGGGACCGGTTGTGCTCCCCGGGCGCCCGCACCCGGCTGACGGCCGACCAGCAGCACCGGGCCGGCGCCACCTACATCGCCGCCGCCGCCCGGCTGTTCGTCGCCGGCGACGACCGGGTGCGCCCGCTGCTCGACGGCACGGGCCGGCGCGCGCCCTCGGCCGACCCGGCCCGCGTGCTCACCCACGCGGTGGGCGCCCGCCGCACGGGCGGCCTCCTGCCCGACACCCCGGGGGTGAAGGTGAGCGGCGGCAGGCTGTGCTCGGCGGTCGACCCCGACCCGGCGGTGGCCTGCCTCGCCCCCGACACCAAGGGCTCCTCGCCGCACTTCGCGTCGTGGGCGACCGAGAAGGAGGCGGGCCGCCGCGCGGTCGCGCTGAAGTGGTCCGCGCCCGGCACGGTGACCACGGTCCGCCCCGCCGCACCGGTGTCCCTCTCCGGCGCCCGGAGCCTGACGCTGCGCGTCTTCGTGCCGCCGAACACGACCGGCACCAAGCTGGACGTGGCCGTCACCGACTCCTCGGGACGCCGGGCGAAGCTCGGCCGGGTCCGGGTCGACGGACTGCCCGGCACCGGGCGCACCGCCTCCTACTGGGCGCGTGAGGTGCGCGTCCCGCTGACCGCGGCCACCCGCGCCCACCTCGACCTGAGGCACGTCAAGTCCCTCGACCTGACCGCGCGTTCACGGTCCGGGCGGGCCTGGCTGATGGACGCCTGGGGCTGGGCCCCCGGCACCCCGGCGGTGAAACCGGTGGCGCTGCCGCGCGTCGACATCGGCCGGCTCAGTGTCCAGGAGGGTGACTCCGGCACCCGCACCTACCATGTCCCGGTCCGTGTCTCCGGTCACGGCACCGGCAGGGTCCGCTTCTCCGTCCTCGACCCGGACACCGGTCGGGCCGAGGACAAGCTGGTCACGGTCCGGCCGGGCAGCACCCCGATCGACGTGCCCGTGGTGGTGAAGGGCGACACCCGCTTCGGCTACGACAAGCAGCAGGACCTCGTCGCCAAGGCAGTGCGCGGCGCCGTGGTCGGCTCGTACGTGGGCGGGGTCACCGCGCTGAACGACGACCCCGTGCCCGAGGTCACCCTCACGCCGGTCACGGACCGGGTGACCGAGGGCGGGACGCTGACCTGGCGGCTCTCCCTCCCCGAACCCGCCGACGTGGAGATCTGGCAGCCGATCCGGGTCGTTCCGGTCACCGAGGGCGCCGAACTGTCCACCAAGGACGTGGACCCGCAGTGGCTGATGGACTACGCCGGTGACGTCCCCGACCCGGAGCGCCCGCTCTCCCGGGCGAACCTGTGGGTGTGGACCGGCGTCCCGGCCGGCGCCACCACCGCCGACTTCGTGGTGCCGACGGTGAAGGACCACCTGACGGAGCCGACCGAGTCGGTGCGCCTCGCCCTGACCGACGACAACGCCAACCCCCTCCCCGGCCGTCCCACCCTGACGGGCACGGTGGAGGACACACCGTAACCACGTGTACCGGGGGCGTGGACAGGCCGGCCGAGTGCCCCTGTCCACGCCCTCACCCGTGCCCGGCCCGCACCTGCTCCGGAACCCGGCCGTCGCCCCCCGCCGAGCCCCCCGTCACCGCCTACAACCCCACAACCGCGTTCCACCGCCTCGCGAACTCCACCCGTTCCGTCGACGTGATGTCCCGGGCGACGGACAGCCGGCCGCGCATCGTGTCGTCCGGGAAGATCAGCGGGTTCTCGGCGAGGGCGGCCGTGTCCTCGTCGCCGGACGCGGCGAGTACGTCACGGGCGGCCGGGACGGGGCAGACGTAGTTCACCCAGGCGGCCAGTTCCGCGGCGGCCTCGGGCTCGTAGTAGTAGTCGACCAGCCGCTCGGCGTTGGTCTTGTGACGGGCCCGGTCGGGGATCATCAGGGAGTCCGACCACAGCTCGGCGCCCTCCTCGGGCACGACGAAGCGGATGTCGGGGTTGTCGGCCTGGAGCTGGATGACGTCCCCGGAGTACGCCTGGCAGGCCAGCACGTCTCCGCTGACGAGGTCCTTGGTGTAGTCGTTGCCGGTGAAGCGGCGTATCCGGCCGGTGCTGACGTACTTCTCGACCTGGTCGACGACCCGGTGGAAATCGTCCGCCGTCCAGGCCGTGATGTCCACGCCGTTGCCCTGCATGAGCAGCGCGAACGCCTCGTCCAGGCCCGACAGCAGCGTCACCCGGCCCTTCAGGTCGCTCGCCCACAGGTCGGAGACCTGGCGCAGTTCCCGGCCCAGCCTGCGGCGGTCGTAGGCGATGCCGGTGATGCCGGACTGCCACGGCACGGTGTAGCGGCGGCCCGGGTCGAAGGCGGGTGAACCCAGCAGCGGGTCCAGGTACTTGGTGACGTGCGGCTGACGGGCCCGGTCCATCTCCTGGACCCAGCCGAGCCGGACGAACCGCGCGCACATCCAGTCGCTGACGACGATCAGGTCCCGGCCGGTCTGCTGGTGGTTCATCAGTGCCGGGCTGATCTTGCCGAAGAACTCGTCGTTGTCGTTGATCTCCTCGACGTAGTCGACGGAGATCCCGGTGCGTTCGCGGAAGGCGTCCAGCGTGGGCCGGCCGGTGCTGTCCTCGTCGTCGGTGTCGATGTACAGCGGCCAGTTGGCCCAGGTCAGCCGTTTCTCGTCGGCGGAGAGGTCCGCGCCGGCCCGGTCGCCCGGCGCCACGTACGCGCCGGGCACCCCGCAGCCGGCGAGAGCGCCGAGCGCCCCACCCGCTCCCAGCGCGCGCAGCAGGGTCCGGCGGGTGAGCGAGGAGGTGGTGCGTGTCAGGCGCATGGACGCAGCCTGCCGGGGAGCCGGGCGCCGGACAATCGACGCTGCGTCGAGCACACCGCCCCCGCCCGGACACCTTGTCGAGAACCGAAGGCAAACCCCTCAGGGGCGCGGGGAACCGCGCGACCAGCCACAACGCACCGGCAGCCGCCCCGCACCCCCACAGGCAGCGAAACCCGCGGAGCGCTACGCGTCGAGCGAGGTCATGACGTGCTTGATCCGCGTGTAGTCCTCGAAGCCGTAGCCCGAGAGGTCCTTGCCGTAGCCGGACTTCTTGAAGCCGCCGTGCGGCATCTCGGCGACGAGCGGGATGTGGGTGTTGATCCACACGCAGCCGAAGTCGAGCTTCTTGGACATGCGCATCGCGCGGCCGTGGTCCTTGGTCCACACGGAGGAGGCGAGGGCGTAGTCGACGCCGTTGGCCCACTCGACGGCCTGCTCCTCGTCGGTGAAGGACTGCACGGTGATGACCGGCCCGAAGACCTCGTTCTGGATGATCTCGTCGTCCTGCTTCAGCCCGGAGACGACGGTCGCCGCGTAGAAGTAGCCCTTGTCGCCGACCCGCTGACCGCCCGCCTCGACCTTGGCGTGGGCGGGCAGCCGCTCGATGAAGCCGCTGACCTGCTTGAGCTGGTTGGGGTTGTTCAGCGGGCCGAAGAGCACGTCCTCGTCGTCCGGCTGCCCGGTCTTCGCCTTCGCGGCGGCCTTGGCCAGGGCGGCGACGAACTCGTCGTGGATGTCCTCCTGGACCAGGACGCGGGTGGCGGCCGTGCAGTCCTGGCCGGCGTTGAAGAAGCCCGCGACGGAGATGTCCTCGACGGCCTTGGCGATGGCCGCGCTGTCGAGGTCCCCGAAGACGACGACCGGCGCCTTGCCGCCCAGCTCCAGGTGGACCCGCTTGAGGTCCTTCGACGCGGACTCGGCGACGGACATGCCCGCGCGCACCGAGCCGGTGATGGAGGCCATCGCCGGGGTCGGGTGCTCGACCATGAGGCGGCCGGTGTCCCGGTCGCCGGTGACGACGTTGAAGACGCCCTTGGGCAGGATGGAGCCGACGATGTCGGCGATCAGGACGGTCGAGGCGGGCGTGGTGTCCGAGGGCTTCAGGACGACCGTGTTGCCGGCCGCGATCGCCGGCGCGAACTTCCACACCGCCATCATCATCGGGTAGTTCCACGGCGCGACCTGGGCGCAGACGCCGACCGGCTCACGGCGGACGATCGAGGTGAGGCCCTCCATGTACTCGCCGGCCGAGCGACCCTCCAGCATCCGGGCGGCGCCGGCGAAGAAGCGGATCTGGTCGATCATCGGCGGGATCTCCTCGTCCCGCGTCAGGCCGATCGGCTTGCCCGTGTTCTCCACCTCGGCCGCGATGAGTTCCTCGGCCCGCTCCTCGAACGCGTCCGCGATCTTCAGGAGGGCCCTCTGCCGCTCGGCGGGCGTCTTGTCGCGCCAGACCGGGAAGGCGGCGGCGGCGGCCGCCATGGCGGCGTCCACGTCCGCCTGCCCGGACAGCGGGGCGGTCGCGTACGCCTCGCCGGTGGCGGGGTTGACGACCTCGGTGGTCCGTCCGTCGGCGGCGTCCCGGAACTCACCGTCGATGTAGTTGCGCAGACGACGCAGCTCGGTGCTCACTGCCGGCCTCCTGTCGGTTTCTTACTGCTGGGGGTGTGCGTGCGATCCATGGGCACTCTCGGGGAGTGTCCACTCACTGAGACACCCACCCTAATCGGCAGGCCCACGTTTTCAACACCCCCGCTCCGCGCCTCGCTGCGAAATCCGCAGGTCTCGGTCACGTAAACAACGAATTTCATTGGTGCGGCCTTGCGGAACTGTCGAGACGTCGTGCACAGTGAAGCCCGTGGCCAGTCGAAGCGCAGACCCCAGGGACTCCCGCGAGTCCAGGAACGGCAGTCCCCAGCTGGACTCCGTCTCCCTCGCCATCATCGAGCAGCTCCAGCAGGACGGCCGCCGGCCGTACGCCGCGATCGCCAAGGCCGTCGGCCTGTCCGAGGCCGCCGTGCGCCAGCGCGTGCAGAAGCTGCTCGACCAGGGCGTGATGCAGATCGTCGCCGTGACGGACCCGCTCACCGTGGGCTTCCGCCGGCAGGCGATGGTCGGCATCCACGTCGAGGGCGACGTGGAGTCCGCGGCCGAGGCGCTGAGCGCCATGCCCGAGTGCGAGTACGTGGTGATGACCGCGGGGTCCTTCGACCTCATGGTGGAGGTCGTCTGCGAGGACGACGACCACCTCCTGGACGTCATCAACAAACGCATCCGGGCCCTGCCCGGAGTGCGCTCCACCGAGAGCTTCGTCTACCTCAAGCTGAAGAAGCAGACCTACATGTGGGGAACCCGATAACCGTGAGCTCCAAGGACCTCAGCCGAACCGCGTACGACCACCTGTGGATGCACTTCACCCGCATGTCCTCGTACGAGAACTCCCCCGTCCCGACCATCGTCCGGGGCGAGGGCACCTACATCTACGACGACAAGGGCAAGCGCTACCTCGACGGTCTCGCCGGACTGTTCGTGGTCCAGGCCGGCCACGGCCGCGTGGAACTCGCCGAGGCGGCGTTCAAGCAGGCGCAGGAGCTGGCGTTCTTCCCCGTGTGGTCCTACGCCCACCCGAAGGCCGTGGAGCTCGCCGAGCGGCTCGCGGACCACGCCCCGGGCGACCTGAACAAGGTCTTCTTCACCACCGGCGGCGGTGAGGCGGTCGAGACCGCCTGGAAGCTCGCCAAGCAGTACTTCAAGCTCCAGGGCAAGCCCACCAAGTACAAGGTCATCTCCCGCGCGGTCGCCTACCACGGCACTCCGCAGGGCGCCCTGTCCATCACCGGTCTGCCGGCCCTCAAGGCGCCCTTCGAGCCGCTGGTGCCGGGCGCGCACAAGGTCCCGAACACCAACATCTACCGCGCCCCGCTCTTCGGCGACGACCCGGAGGCCTTCGGCCGCTGGGCCGCCGACCAGATCGAGCAGCAGATCCTCATGGAGGGCGCCGACACCGTGGCCGCGGTCTTCCTGGAGCCGGTCCAGAACGCCGGCGGCTGCTTCCCGCCGCCGCCCGGCTACTTCCGGCGGGTGCGCGAGATCTGCGACCAGTACGACGTGCTGCTGGTGTCCGACGAGGTCATCTGCGCCTTCGGCCGCCTGGGCACGATGTTCGCCTGCGACAAGTTCGACTACGTGCCGGACATGATCACCTGCGCCAAGGGCATGACCTCGGGCTACTCCCCGATCGGCGCCTGCATCATCTCCGACCGCCTGGCCGAGCCGTTCTACAAGGGCGACAACACCTTCCTGCACGGCTACACCTTCGGCGGCCACCCGGTGTCGGCGGCCGTGGGCCTGGCCAACCTCGACCTGTTCGAGCGGGAGGGCCTCAACCAGCACGTGCTCGACAACGAGGGCGCCTTCCGCTCCACCCTGGAGAAGCTGCACGACCTGCCGATCGTCGGCGACGTCCGCGGCAACGGCTTCTTCTACGGCATCGAGCTCGTGAAGGACAAGGTCACCAAGGAGTCGTTCGACGACGAGGAGACCGAGCGCGTCCTGTACGGCTTCCTCTCCAAGGCGCTCTACGACAACGGCCTGTACTGCCGTGCCGACGACCGCGGCGACCCGGTCGTCCAGCTCGCCCCGCCGCTGATCTCCAACCAGGAGACCTTCGACGAGATCGAGCAGATCCTGCGCGCCACGCTGACGGAGGCGTGGACGAAGCTCTGATCTTCGGATCTTCGCCCGCCGCCGGGTCCCCGTCACCCACACGGGTCCCCCGGCGTCCCGGATCCTTCCGATCCTGTGATCAACACCGGCCCCGGTGCCGCCCATTCGAGTGAGAATGGGCCGCCCGGGGCCGTGTGCTGTCCGGCCTCCCCCCGCGCACTGCCTAGCGTGCCGAGTGACCGATCGGCCCTGTCTTCGTTCCCCCGCACGGGGGACAAGGCAGGGAAAAACGGATCAGAACGAGGTGTACGCACATGGAGGCCCCGCCCGACAACGACGTGCTGTGGGCACGCGCCCTGCACTTCCGGTACCAGGACGGATCACCCGGACTCACCGGCGTCTCCCTCGGCGTCCGCGAGGGCGAGATCCTCGCCGTCAACGGGCCGCGCGGCAGCGGGAAGACGACCCTGCTGCAGTGCCTGGCCGGTCTGACCCCGGTCCAGCGCGGCGAGGTCTGGTTCAACAGCGTGCCCGTGCACACGATGGGCCCGCTGACCCGGGAACGGCTGCGCCGCGACCGCTTCGGCTGGATCGACCCGGCCCCCGTACTGGTCCCCGAGCTGAACGTCTGGGAGAACGCGGCCCTGCCCCTGATGCTGCGCGGCACCAGCAGGCGCCGCGCCCGGACGGCCGCCCTGGAGTGGCTGGAGCGCCTCGACATCGGTGACAGCACCCGCAAGCGCCCGCACGAACTCCTCCAGGCGGAGCGGCAGCGCGTCTGCATCGCCCGCGCCCTCGCCCCCGCGCCCTCGGTCCTGTTCGCCGACGAGCCGACGGCGCCCCTGCACCGCGCCGACCGCGCCCACGTCCTGCGCACCCTCACCACGGCGGCCCGCTCGCACGGCATCACGGTCGTCCTCGCCACCCACGACCCGGAGACCGCCGCCCTCGCCGACCGCACGGTGTCGCTGCTCGACGGACGGCGCGTGCACACCGTGCACCTGCCGCCGGTCGCCGAGACGGAAGGCCGGGCCTCGTGCTCGCTGTCCGTCTGACGCGCGGCGCCCGTCCCGCCGTACAACTGCGCCGCCTGCTGGTGGCGGCGGCGTCGGCGGGCACCGGCTTCCTGTTCCTGTGCACCCTCGGACACGCGATGGGTCACCCGGAGGCCACCGCCGGCGCGCTCCTGCGGCTGGCCTGGTGCCTGACCCCGCTGGCCGCCACGGTGTACCTCGCGGTGGCCGTCGCCCGCACCGACCCGGGCACCAGGCCGCGCCCCGGGCTGTCGGCGATCGGGCTGGGCCCCGCCCGGCTGATGGCCGTCTCCGCCACGACGACCGCGCTGTCCTGCACGCTCGGCTCGATGCTGGCCCTCCTCTTCTTCCTGCACCTGCGCGGCGACCTGACGGGGATGCCGTTCGACGGGGCGGCGGCGGGATTCCTGGCCGCCGACGTGCCGCTGCCGCTGCCGGCGGCCCTGACCCTGCTGGCCCTGGCGCCGGTGATCGCCTCGGCGGCGGTGGCCATGACCCTGCGACCGCGGGAGACGCGGTCGTCGGGGGCGCGGGACGGGAGCGCCCCCGGCACGGCCCGACGGGTCCCGGCGCGCGGGTACGGCCGGTTCGGCGCGTACCGGCAGTCGACGGCGCGGGAGACCTTCGGGGCGTACGGCAGGTTCGGCGCGAGGCTCCGGGCCCGCCCGGCGACCGGCGCCCGGACCACCGGGGCGGCACCCCACCCCGGACCGGACAGCGCCCCGCACACGACGGTCACCGCGACCGCGGACACCACCGTGGCCACGACCGAGCCGGACGCGGACGGGCCCGCCGCCCCCCACGAGGCGCCCGGCGGGCTTCCCTGGGGCATCGCCGTCCTCGCCGCCGGTCTCGCGGTCGAGTCGTACGCGGGCCGGTCCGCGGGCGGCTCCGGCCTGAGCCTGCCCGGCGGCCTGACCACCGGCCCGGTCGGCGTCCTCGCCGGCTGGATCCTCGCCACCCTGGGCCTCGCCCTGGCCGGCCCCGGCCTCACCCATCTGTGCGGCCACCTCCTCCAGGCCGCCGCTCCCGGTCCACTGCGACTGCTGGCCGGCCGGGTGCTGATGGCGGAGGCCGGCCGGATCGGCCGCCCGCTCGGCGTCGTCTGCGCGGTCGCCTCCGCGGCGTACGCGGCGGGCGCGCTGGCCGAGGGCCCGTCGTTCGGCCCGCTGAGCACCCTCGGGGCGCTGGTCGTGAGCGGCTGCGCCGTCGCCACCCTGCTCACCGCGGCCGTCGAGGCCAAGCACGCCCGCGCCGACACCACGTCGGCCCTGTTGAGGCTCGGCGCACCGGCCACGATGCTGCGCGGCGCCGCCGCCCTGCGGGCCGGCGCCCTGCTCGCGCTGTTCGTCCCGCTCACCCTGGCCGTCGCCCGGCTCGCGGCGCTTCCGCTGACCCGCTGACCGGCCCGGCGGAAGAAGCCGCGCGGACGGCGATGAGTTCCGGGCCGGCCCCCGGTCTACCCCACCGAACAGCACGCACCCGACGGGAGAGGCCCCCATGTACCAGCAGATGATCTTCGTGAACCTGGCCGTGAACGACGTCGACGTCTCGAAGAAGTTCTTCACGGAACTCGGCTACACGATCAACGCGCAGTTCAGCGACGAGAACAGCGCCAGCGTGGTGATCAGCGACACCATCGTCGCGATGCTGCTGAACAAGCAGCGCTACGCGGACTTCACCAAGAAGGAGATCGCGGACTCGACGAGGACCAGCGAGGTCCTGCTGTGTCTGAGCGCCGAGAGCCGCGAGAAGGTCGACGAGCTGTGCGACCGGGCGATCGCGGCGGGCGGCTCGGCCTCCGGCGAGACCCAGGACCACGGCTTCATGTACGGGCGCGCGTTCGACGACCCGGACGGCCACACCTGGGAGATCATGTGGATGGACCCGGCGGCGGTCCAGGGCTGAACCCACCGGACCGACCGCCGGTGCCCGGTGCCGCGACCGCCCTCTCGCGGCTCCGGCCGAAAGCCCCGGTACGTCCGGTACGGGGACGTCCGGCCGGCACGCCGAGAGCCGGCACCGGACGCCGCTCCCTGACGGGCAGACGTCGCCTGTCGCGGCCCTAGCATGGGCGGGTGCATCCGACACCCGCCCAGCCGGCCCACCCCTTCCAGCTCGCCGAGCCGCACGCCGGCTCGCGCGACCGCGAGATCGAGTCCCTCGCCGAGTTCGACGAGGTCGTCTCCACGCACCGCTCGCTCACCCACCACCGCGTGCAGGCCGTCGACCTGACGGGCCGTGGGGACGTCCTGCTCACGGTGGACGTCACGGGCGCCGTCTTCCTCGGCTGCCCGATGGACCCCGAGGCGACGGCCCGCATCCGAGCCGCCGGCGCCCTGGTCTTCCCGCCCGTCCCGGGGCTGCCCTTCGATCCGTACCGCGGTTTCGTGTACTCCCCCGACGAGTTGTTCGCCTCCCTCGACCAGGGGTACGAGGCGACCCCGGACGCGCTGGCGTACGCCTGGTTCCAGCGGACCAAGGCGGACGGCGACATCTTCGCGTCCATGCTCCGCTCGATCCACGACGACGCCGTCTCCGACGCGCTCGACGAACTCCTCGCCGGCGCGCGGGTGGTGGGCGTCATGGGCGGCCACGCGATGGAGCGCGGTACGCAGGAGTACGCGGGCGCCGCCCGGCTGGGGCGTGAACTGGCCCGCTCCGGCTTCACGGTGGCCACCGGCGGCGGTCCGGGCGCGATGGAGGCGGCGAACCTCGGCGCGTACGCGGCCCCGTTCGAGGAGAGCATGCTGCGGGAGTCCCTCCAACTGCTCGCCAAGGCGCCGTCGTTCCGCCCGTCGGTCGCCGACTGGGCGCGCGCCGCCTTCGACGTCCGCGCCGCCTGGCCCGGCGGCGGCTCCTCGGTGGGCATCCCCACCTGGTTCTACGGCCACGAGCCGCCGAACGCCTTCGCCTCGGACATCGCCAAGTACTTCGCCAACGCCACGCGTGAGGACGGCCTGCTGGCCCGCTCCAACGCCGGCGTGGTCTTCCTGCCGGGCGCCGCCGGCACCGTGCAGGAGATCTTCGACAACGCGACGCCGAACTACTACGAGTCGCGCGGCGAGCCGACGCCGATGGTCCTCGTCGACCGCGCGCACTGGACGGAACGGCTGCCCGCGTGGCCGCTTCTGCGGGCGCTGGCCCGGGAGCGGGCGATGGAGTCCCGTATCGCCCTCGTTGACCGAATCGAGGAGGCGCCCGAGGCGTTGAAACGTCTCGGCGGTTAATAAGCAGGCAAAGTCAGGGTACTTGGGGGGCATATTCATTGACATTGCTTATGGAACGCTTATAGACCTGTGAGACTGCTGGGGGTGGTGACGCCTCACCTCAAGCTCGCGTCATCTCCCCCTGAGACCCCCCTCAGTTGCGCATCCCGTGAAGGGCAAACGTGTCCATAACTCGTCGCACCGCACGTCGTTCCGTGCGCATCCTCGGTGTCGCCTCCGCCTCGGCCGCGCTCGCGCTCGGTGTCGCCGGACAGGCGCTCGCCTGCAACATCAGTGAGTTCTCCGCCGAAGCCACCTGCGACGGCGCCAACGGTGTCATCACCGTCACCGACAAGGACGCCTCCGGCACCCCCGCCACCGTCACCGTGTTCCTCGAGAACAACGGCGGCGACGTGAAGAAGGTGGGCGAGCAGGAGATCAAGGGCTCGCGTGAGGGTGTCACCATCACCTTCACCGAGAACTGGAAGCCGGACGCGGTCTACCGCGTCCACGTCCTGGCCGGCAAGCAGGTCGACAAGGACATCAGTCCGAACCTGACCACCCCCTCCACCGCCTGCGAGGCGGAGGACACCGGCACCCCGACTCCCACCCCGACGGGCACGCCGTCGCCGTCGGAGTCCGCCTCGACCCCGGCCGGGGAGTCGAAGTCGCCGACCCCGTCGGCGTCGGAAGGCGGGAGCACCGCCCCCGCCGACACCTCCAGCAACGCCCCGTCGCCCGCGGCCGGTGACTCCCACCTCGCCGAGACCGGTGCGAACTCCAACACCGGCCTGATCGCCGGCATCGCGATCGCCCTCGTCGCCCTCGGCGGCGGCGCGGTCTTCTTCGGCCTCCGCCGCCGCGGCACCTCCCGCTGACCCAGGCCGCACCAGCGCAACGGCCCGCCCCCGCACCGGGGGCGGGCCGTTCGGCTGCCGGGCCCGTGCGGTCGTCAGCCGAGGACGACGATCTCCGCCGGGTCGAACTGCGCCCCGACCGGGTCGCCGACCTCCGGTGCCGTGCGCAGGGGGCACGCCGCCTCCAGGGGCGGCGCGTCCTCGGGGCGCAGGCGGACGGCGACGTGGGTGCCCTTGAACGTGCGGGCGGTCACCGTGCAGGGCAGGCCCTCGCCGGGGGGTACCAGCCGTACGCCCGCGGGGCGCACCAGCAGGGTGCGGGGGCCCTGCGGCGCGTCCGCCGGGACCGGCAGCTTGCCCCAGGGGGTGCCGGCCACCTCGCCGGCCACCGTCCCCTCGACCACGTTGTCGAAGCCGAGGAAGCGGGCCACGAACTCGTCGGCCGGGCGCTGCCACACGTCGAGAGGCGTCCCGGACTGGGCGATCCGGCCGTCGCGCATCACCACGACCCGGTCGGCGAGCGCGAACGCCTCGCCCTGGTCGTGCGTCACCGCCAGCACGGTCGTGCCCAACACGGCGAAGAGTTCGCGCAGTTCGACCACCAGGCGCTCCCGCAGCGAGCGGTCGAGCTGCCCGAGCGGCTCGTCCAGCATCAGCAGCCGAGGCCGGGGCGCGAGAGCGCGGGCCAGCGCCACGCGCTGCTGTTCCCCGCCGGACAGGGAGGCGACGGCCCGGCGGCCGGCGCCCGGCAGCCCGACCAGGTCCAGCAACTCCTCCACGCGCGCCAGCTGTTCGCCCTTCGGTGCCCGGCGCACGCGCAGCCCGAAGGCGACGTTGCCGGCCACGTCCCGCTGCGGGAACAACTGGTGGTCCTGGAACATCAGGCCGACACCCCGCCGGTGCGCCGGCACGCCCGTCTGGTCGCGCCCGTCGAGCAACACCCGGCCGGAGTCCAGGGGTTGCAGTCCCGCCACCGCCCGCAGCAGCGTCGACTTCCCGCTGCCGCTGGGCCCGAGCACGCACACGACCTCGTGCTCGGCGACGCCCAGGCCGACGGCGTCCAGCACGGCCCGCCCGCCGAACCGCACGGTCGCGTCCTCCAGGCCCAGCAGCATCAGAACTCCCCCGTCCGGTCGGTCCGCAGCCGCTCCAGCACCAGCAGCGCCACCGCGCACACCACCATCAGAATCGTCGAAAGGGCCATCGCCTGGCCGTAGTTGAGTTCGCCGGCCCGGCCCAGCAGTCGCGCCACGGCGACCGGCAGCGTCGGGTTGTCGGGCCGCGCGATGAACACGGTCGCCCCGAACTCCCCGAGCGACACCGCGAACGCGAACCCGGCGGCGATCAGCAGCGCCCGCCGCACCATCGGCAGATCGACCTCGCGCCACACCCGCCACGGCGACGCCCCGAGCACCGCCGCCGCCTCCCGCAGCCGCCCGTCCACGGCCCGCAGCACGGGCAGCATGGTCCGTACGACGAAGGGGACCCCGACCAGCGCCTGCGCGAGCGGCACCAGGATCCACGACGACCGCAGGTCCAGCGGGGGTTCGTCGAGCGCGATCAGGAAGCCGAAGCCGACGGTCACCGCGGACACCCCGAGCGGCAGCATCAGCAGCGCGTCGAACCCGCGGACGAGCCGGCCCGCGTCCCGCCGGGTCAGGGCGACGGCGGCGAGCGCGCCGACCAGCACGGCGATCCCGGTGGCGGCGGCGGCGTACTCCAGCGAGTTGCCGACCGCCTCGATGGGCGCGACGAGGAAGAGCCCGCCGTCGTCGCTCGTCAGCGCCCGGTAGTAGCCGAAGTCCGGCGCGTCGAGGGAGCGCCGCACCAGCACGGCCGGCGGCAGCACCAGCAGGACGGCGACGGACCCCAGGACACCGGCGAGCAGCGCCCACTGCCCGGCGCCGCGCGGCCGGCGCGCGGTCAGGGAGGCGTCCACCAGCCGCAGGGCCGTCTCCCTGCGCCGTACGCTCCAGGCGTGCAGGGCGAGGACGGCGCCCACCGCCGCGAACTGGATCAGCGTCAGCACGGCGGCCGTGGACAGGTCGAAGATCTCCGAGGTCTGCCGGTAGATCTCCACCTCCAGCGTCGAGAAGGTGGGCCCGCCGAGGATCTGCACCACGCCGAAGGACGTGAAGGTGAACAGGAAGACCATGAGCGCGGCGGCGGCCACGGCGGGCCCGAGCGCCGGCAGGGTCACCCGCCGCCAGGCCGCCGCCGGCGAGGCGCCGAGCATCCGCGCCGCCTCCTCCTGCCGCGGGTCGAGTTGCGCCCACAGCCCGCCGACCGTCCGTACGACGACCGCGTAGTTGAAGAAGACGTGCGCGAGCAGGATCGCCCACACGGTGGTGTCCAGCCGTACGCCCCACAGCTCGTCCAGCAGCCCGCCGCGTCCGACGAGCGCCAGGAACGCCGTACCGACGACGACCGTGGGCAGCACGAACGGCACGGTCACCACGGCCCGCAGGACCTGCTTGCCGGGGAAGTCGAGGCGGGCGAGGACATACGCGCCCGGCAGCGCGACCAGCAGGGTCAGCGCGGTGGAGGCGAGCGCCTGCCAGGTGGTGAACCACAGGACGTGCCGAATGTCGGGCTGCGTCAGGACGTCCGCGACGCGGCCGAGCCGCCACACACCGCCGACGTGCAGGCCGCGCGCGAGGATCGCGGCGACGGGGTAGGCGAAGAAGACCGCGAAGAACGCGACCGGTACGACCATGAGGCCGAGCCGGGCCGCGCTCCCGCGCCGGGTGCCGGCGGCCCTGGCTACTTCAGTACGAGTGAGGTCCACGACTTGACCCACTGGTCGCGGTGGCCGGCGATCGCGGCCGGGTCCATGGTCTCGGGGTGCGCGGCCTGCGGACCGTAC
The DNA here is from genome assembly GCF_056435735.1 of Streptomyces sp. NPDC043878. Taxonomy (NCBI): domain Bacteria; kingdom Bacillati; phylum Actinomycetota; class Actinomycetes; order Kitasatosporales; family Streptomycetaceae; genus Streptomyces; species Streptomyces sp. NPDC043878. Next base: position 27,528 of record NZ_JBWKDW010000028.1, on the reverse strand, counting down.
TTCGTGAACTCCGCCGGCACCCGGGCGCCCTCCCGCACGGGGTAGACGAACATGTTGAGCGGCATGTCCTCCTGGAACTCCTCGGTGAGCAGGAAGTCGAGGAGCGCCTTGCCGCCCTTGGTGTTGCCCGCGTTGCCCAGCAGCCCCGCGTACTCCGTCTGGCGGAAGCAGGTGCCGGTCGCGACCCCGGTCGGCGCGGTGGCGGGCCGGGGGTCGGCGTAGATGACCTCGGCGGGCGGCGAGGAGGCGTAGGAGACGACCAGCGGCCGGTCGGCCTTGGCCTTCTTTCCGCCGGCCGAGCCGGAGAACTCCTCGTTGTAGGCCTGCTCCCAGCCGTCGACGACCTTGACGCCGTTGGCCTTCAGCTTCTTCCAGTACCCCTCCCAGCCGCCGTCGCCGTAGGAGGCGGCGGTACCGAGCAGGAAGCCCAGGCCCGGTGAGGAGGTGGCGGCGTTCTCGGTGACGAGGAGGTTTTTGTACGCCGGCTCGACCAGGTCGGCGAAGGAGGCGGGCGGGGTCAGCTTGTGCGCGCTGAACCAGCCCTTGTCGTAGTTGACGCAGATGTCGCCGGTGTCGATCGGCGTGACCCGGTGCCTGTCCCCGTCGACGCGGTACTCCGCCTTGACCAGGCCGGCGCCCTTCGCCTCGTACGGCTGGAACAGACCGTTGTCGAGCGCCCGCGACAGCAGTGTGTTGTCGACGCCGAAGAAGACGTCGCCCTGCGGGTTGTCCTTGGTGAGGATGGCCTTGTTGACGGCCTGCCCGGCGTCGCCGTCCTTGAGGACGCGCACCGTGTAGCCGGACCGCTTCTCGAAGTCCGCGAGGACGCTCTTGGAGACGGCCCACGAGTCGTGGCTGACCAGCGTCACGGTCCGGGAACCGGAGCCCGAGCCGCTGCCGTCCGAGCCGGACGAGGACCCGCACGCGGTGAGCGCGGGCAGCGCGACGAGGCCCAGCCCGACGGCCGCGGCCGTGAACTTCCTGGTGGTGCTCACTGATTCCTCCTGGCTGACCAGGAAGAGACGCGGCCCCGCCCGGACCGGCGGACGGTCGCGGGCAGGGCGCAACAGCTTGAGTGATGACCGAACTTCCTACCCAGAATGACCTGGGCGAGGTTCAGAGGGTCTGCGGTCTGTCCCGCACTCTCAGCGCTGTGGCGCTCCCCTGTCGGAATATGAAGACGAGTATGAAGTTGTCCTGACCCGATCAGACTACCGCTCGGTCGCGGCGAGCTGACCACACGCCCCGTCGATCTCCTGACCACGGGTGTCCCGGACGGTCACCGGTACACCGTGCGCGGCGATCGACTCGACGAACGCCTTCTCGTCCTCGGGCCGCGAAGCGGTCCACTTGGACCCCGGTGTGGGGTTCAGCGGGATCAGGTTGACGTGCACCGGCTTGCCCTTGAGCAGCCGGCCGAGCCGGTCACCGCGCCACGCCTGGTCGTTGATGTCCCGGATCAGCGCGTACTCGATGGACAGCCGGCGCCCCGACCTGGCGGCGTACTCCCATCCGGCGTCCAGCACCTCGCGCACCTTCCACCGCGTGTTCACGGGGACGAGGGTGTCACGCAGCTCGTCGTCCGGCGCGTGCAGCGAGATCGCGAGCCGGCACTTGAAGCCCTCGTCGGCGAAACGGTGGATCGCCGGGACGAGCCCGACCGTCGAGACGGTGATCCCGCGCTGGGACAGCCCCAGCCCGTCGGGCTCGGGGTCGGTGAGCCGCCGGATCGAGCCGACCACCCTGTTGTAGTTGGCGAGGGGCTCGCCCATGCCCATGAACACGATGTTGGACAGCCGTGCGGGACCGCCGGGGATCTCGCCCTCCCGCAGGGCCCGCATGCCGTCCACGATCTGGTGCACGATCTCGGCGGTGGACAGGTTCCGGTCGAGGCCCGCCTGCCCCGTCGCGCAGAACGGGCAGTTCATCCCGCAGCCCGCCTGGGAGCTGATGCACATGGTGACCCGGTCCGGGTAGCGCATGAGCACCGACTCGACGAGGGTTCCGTCGAACAGCTTCCACAGCGTCTTGCGGGTGGTGTCCTGGTCGGTCGACAGATGCCGCACGACCGACATCAGCTCCGGCAGCAACGCCTCCCGCAGCCTGCCGCGCGAACCGGCCGGGATGTCGGTCCACTGCTCCGGGTCGTGCGCGTACCGCGCGAAGTAGTGCTGCGACAGCTGCTTGGCGCGAAACGGCTTCTCCCCGATCGCGGCGACGGCTTCCCGTCGCTCGGCGGGCGTGAGATCGGCGAGATGCCGCGGCGGCTTCTGGGCTCCGCGGGGGGCGACGAAAGTGAGTTCTCCGGGCTTCGGCATAACCCTTCCAGTGTCGCAGATCGAACGGGGTGCCCCGGGGCCCCGGCGGACGGGGGTGATCGCCGCTGGTCATCCGGGTCGTCGCGCCGACCGGGAGACGACCCGGAGACGGCCCGAGGACGGCCTGAGGACCGCCCGAGGACCGCCCGAAGACGGCCCGAAGACGGCCCGAAGACGACGCGGAGGCGGCCCCGCGCCGCGATCCGCGCGACGCCCTCCGCCGCGCGGACGCGCGGCGCCCGGTGTGATGCCGGGCGCCGCGCGGTGCGGGCGCCTGCTCAGGGGCGTTGCCGCACCCGGTCGACCACCCCGTCGGCGGCCACGTACGACCACTGGTCGTACGTCCTGCTCCCCGCTGTGCGCCGGTCATGCATGCCGAGGTACCGGTACGTCCTCGCGTCGAAGACCAGGACCGGTCCGCCGTCCGCCCAGGGCGTGCCGGGCTTGCCGACGTACTGGACGCCGATGCCCGCCCGGCCGCCGGCGTCCGTCCGGCCCGGCAGCACCCTGATCCCCGGGACGGTGGCCAGTGCCTCGAACGCCGCGGGGCGCAGTCCCCCCGGCAGCACCGGGGTGCGGAGCAGGCCGGAGAGGAAGACATGGATCATCGGCCACTCGTCGGCCCTCGTCGGCCGGCCGAAGTCCGGTGTTCCGCCCATGTCGCGCAGGGTGACCGTCAGCCTGTCCGGGTCGGTGGGCAGCCGCTTCAGCTCCGACCACCTTCTGGGCGGCCAGCTGCCCTGCCCCGGCCGGTCCGCCGGGACCCACTGGGTGCGGCCCAGTTCGCTGACGTAGGACTTCCGGGAGCCGTCGACCGAACTCCAGCTCTCGTCGACGTACGTCCTGCTCGAGCCGCCCCCGGCCGGGGTCTCCTTGATGACCTCCTTCGTGTAGACGAACTGGTCGTCACGCGGCGCGAGCGGCTTCTCCAGCCTGCGTTCCTCGGCCGCCGCCCCGTGCAGCACGGTGGCCGCGCCGACCGTCCGGACGTGCGGCGAGGTCCCCGTGTCCCCGGCGACCACCACGGTCGCGGTGACCGCCGCCGCGGCGGCGCAGGCCACCGCGATCCGCAGCAGCGGACGGCGGGCAACGACCGCCGGGGCGGCGGGCGCCAGCATCACCTGGTGGAGGCGGGCGCGTGTGCGGACACGGACGGAGTCCGCGAGCGGAGGAACGTCCGCGTCCCACTCCCTCAGCAGCTCGATCTCATTCATCGTCGGTTTCCTCTCGGAGAGCGGTCGGATCGGACATCGTCGGGTTCCTCACGGAGAGCGGTCGGGCCGGACATCGTCGGGTTCCTCTCGAAGAGCGGTCGGATCGGATCCACCCAGGGCCTCACGAACATGTCTGCGAGCCCGGTGCAGCCGTGACCGGACCGTCCCCACCGGCACGCCGAGGGCCCGCGCGACCTCCTCGTAGCCGAGGTCGGCCCAGGCGACCAGCAGCAGCACGTCCCGGTGCCTGGCGGGCAACCGGGCCAGCGCACCGGCGAGTTCACTGCGTACCGCGTGGGCGCTGACCCGCGCCGCCACCCGGTCCGCGACCGTCTCCTCGGCCTGGGCGCCGGGGGCGGCCGACGGCAGCCGTCCGAGCGCCCTGAGCCGCCGGGCCTCGGCGCGCCGGTGGCGGCCTATGAGGTTGGTGGCGATGCCGAACAGCCAGGGGCGGGCGTCGGCGAGCTCCGTGTTGTACCGGAACCGCTGCTGGAACGCGGTGGTGAACGTCTCCGCCATGACGTCCTCGCCCGCTTCCGCACCCAGCCGGCGCGCCGCGTAGCGGTGGACGGCGACGGCGTGGCGGTCGAAGAGCACGGCGAACACCTCGGGCTCGTCCCACGACCGTTCGACCATCGAGGCGTCACTGTCCTGCCCCAGCCTGACGCCGGATTCGACGGTCATCGGGGCCTCCTTTCACCGGTTCGAACGCTTTGCTTCTCGGGCTCACACCGGTACTTCGCCGATGGCCGCGATCGGGTTCCCCGCACCGTCACCACGCCTCGCGGGTGCGGGGGTCGCCCGTCCGGCGGGGTGGCGGCACGCGCGGGTCGCGAGGCGGTGGTTCAGCCCGCTCCACCGTCGGTCCGGGAGGCCGGTCCCTCGTGGTGGCGGCTGCGGGGCGGGATCGTCGGAGACGCCGGGCGCTTCCCCCGGCAAGGGCCGTCCACCGACCCAGGTGCCGACCCGATGCCGATCCATGTGCCGCCCCATCCGCCCCATCCGCCCCTGAGAAAGGGAACCTCCCATGGCCGCGAAACACCGACGCCGTATCGCCAGCCTCGCCACCGCGGTGGCCGCCGCAGGACTGATCGTCGGGCTGACAACCGGTTGCGAGGACGCCGACAGGTCACAGGACTGCGCAGGCGACCACCGCACGATCGCCGACGGTCTCAAGGCCCTGCACGAGGCCGGGCTGGACGCGGCGAGCGATCCGTCGAGGACCGACGAGTCCATCGCCACCATCGAGAAGAACCTCGACAGGATCCACGCCGGGAACGACGACGCGCGAAGCGGCAAGGTCGACCGGGCCCTCAAGGACCTCGACCGGGCGGTCTCGGACTACGACAAGGCCGTCCTGAACGGCGAGAAGCCCGACTCCGGCGAGGTCGACGCCGCGGCCGACGAGCTCAGGGACGTCTGCGGATCATGACGGGTGGGACCGGTACCGGTGCCGTGCCGTGCCGTGCCGTGCGAGCGTGCGGGCGCACGCTGGCGAGACGCGGGAGCCCCCGCCCTCGAGGAACGAGGGCGGGGGCTCCGACGCGCGTACGCGGACCGGTCGGCGGGATCCTCAGCCGGAGCCGACGAACAGCACCAGCAGCAGCCACACCACCGGCGCCGTGGGCAGCAGGGAGTCCAGGCGGTCCATGATGCCGCCGTGCCCCGGCAGCAGCGTGCCCATGTCCTTGATGCCCAGGTCCCGCTTGATCATCGACTCGCCGAGGTCTCCGAGCGTGGCGCTGGCCGCGACCGCCAGGCCCAGCACCAGGCCCTGCCACCAGACGCCGTCGTCGATGAGGAACTGCATGCACAGCGCGCCCGCCACCATCGCGAACGTGACCGCGCCGACCAGGCCCTCGCGGGTCTTGCCGGGGCTGATGCGCGGGGCCAGCCTGTGCTTGCCGAAGCGCCAGCCGACGGCGTAGGCGCCGGTGTCGCTGACCACCGTGAGCAGCAGGAACGTCAGTACGCGCCACGCGCCGTCGTCGGCCGTCAGCATCATCGCGACGAAGGTGGCGAGGAAGGGGACGTAGAAGGCCGCGAAAACGCCCGCCGTGACGTCCTTGAGGTAGCCCTCCGGCGGCTCCGTCATCCGCCACACCAGGACGGCCAGCGCGGTGAGCGCCATCGCCACCCAGGCGCCCTCGGCACCGCGGACGTAACCGGCGACGACCATCGCCGCGCCGCCGACCGCGAGCGGGACGAGGGGCGCCTTGATGCCCTTGCGCTCCTCCAGCCGACTGGTGAGCTCCCAGAGTCCCACCACGACGGCGACCGCGACCACACCGACGAACACGGCCTTGACCACGAACAGGGACGCGACGATCACCGCGCCGAGTCCGACCCCGACGCCTATGGCCGCGCCCAGGTCCCGGCCCGCGCTCTTCTTCTGCGGCGCGGGCGCCGGCTGCGAGGCGTCGGGCATGGGCTCCGGATTCTGCGGCACCGCCCCGTAGGGCTGCGCCTGCGGCGTGTCGTAGGGCCCGTCTGAGTGGGCCTGCGGCGGGTCGTACGACGGAGTCCGCTGTGGGTCGTACGGCCGCGGCTGCGGCGGTTCGTCGCGGAACAAGGGGCCGCTCAGCCGAGCGGCCCCCCGATCGTCATCCTGGTTCCCGCCACTCGCGGGTACGTCGGGCACGATGGGCATGGGGCGAGTGTGCTGCGCGTCATGCGCATCGTACGCGGGACCCGCCGGGGCAGCCCCCTGGGCAGGCCCCTGGTCGGACGGCCCCCAGTACCCGGCTTGTGGCGGCGCTCCCCAGGAAGAGTCGTTCATCAGACCTCGAGCAGCTCCGCTTCCTTGTGCTTGAGCAGCTCGTCCACCTGGGCGACGTACTTCGCGGTGGTGTCGTCGAGCTCCTTCTCCGCACGGCGGCCCTCGTCCTCGCCGACCTCGCCGTCCTTGACCAGCTTGTCGATGGCGTCCTTGGCCTTGCGGCGGACGGCGCGGATGGACACCTTGGCGTCCTCGCCCTTGCTCTTGGCGACCTTGATGTAGTCGCGGCGGCGCTCCTCCGTGAGCTCGGGGAACACCACCCGGATGATGTTGCCGTCGTTGCTCGGGTTGACGCCCAGGTCCGAGTCGCGGATCGCCTGTTCGATGTTGCGCAGCGCGCTCTTGTCGAACGGGGTCACGACCGCCATGCGCGGCTCCGGCACCGAGAACGAAGCCAGCTGGTTGATCGGCGTCGGCGCACCGTAGTAGTCGGCCACGATCTTGTTGAACATCGCCGGGTGCGCACGGCCGGTGCGGATCGCGGCGAAGTCCTCCTTGGCGACCACGACGGCCTTCTCCATCTTCTCCTCGGCCTCGAGGAGGGTCTCTTCGATCACCACTTGCTCCTGCGTGTCTTGAGTAGGCCCGGCTGCGGTTCCGCCACGGGGCGGCGGCCGGCTGCGTCGCGTCTTGTTCCTGCACGGTTCCCGACCGTCAGGACATTGTCCATCCCCCGGTCAGGGTCCGTCCGCCGTCCTGGTGTTGCGCCACGGACAGGTGTCGTACGGCGGACGGGGTGGTGCACCGGTCAGTCCCGGCTGCCCTGGTCACCCACAAGCGTGCCGATCTTCTCACCCTTGACGGCGCGTGCGATATTGCCCTCCGCCAGAAGCTCGAAGACCAGGATCGACAGCTTGTTGTCACGGCACAGCGTGATGGCGGTCATGTCGGCGACCTTGAGGTCGCGGGTGATGACCTCGCCGTAGCTGAGCGAGTCGAACTTGACGGCCTCGGGGTTGGTCTTCGGGTCGGAGTCGTAGACCCCGTCCACGCCGTTCTTGCCCATGAGCAGGGCCTCGGCGTCGATCTCCAGGGCGCGCTGGGCGGCGGTGGTGTCGGTGGAGAAGTAGGGCATGCCCATGCCGGCGCCGAAGATGACCACGCGGCCCTTCTCCAGGTGACGCACGGCGCGCAGCGGGATGTACGGCTCGGCGACCTGGCCCATGGTGATGGCGGTCTGCACCCGGCTGTCGATGCCCTCCTTCTCCAGGAAGTCCTGCAGGGCGAGGCAGTTCATCACCGTGCCGAGCATGCCCATGTAGTCGGAGCGGGCCCGGTCCATGCCGCGCTGCTGGAGTTCGGCACCGCGGAAGAAGTTGCCGCCGCCGATGACGACCGCGATCTCCGCGCCGTCCCGCACGACGGCCGCGATCTCACGGGCGATCTTGTGCACCACGTCGGGGTCCACGCCCAGGCCCCCGCCACCGGAGAAGGCCTCTCCGGACAGCTTCAGCAGAAACCGGCCGTGTACTTTGCCGTCGTCGCTCTTCTGGGCCTTGGTGGTCATGGCGTTCTCCTCATGGTGCACATACGAAGAAGGCCATTGCCGGTGGGGTGTTCGCATCCCATGCGCGGCAATGGCCTCCTCGTCAGATCTGCTGTCGTCCGCCGCACGCGCCTGTGCGACGGCGTACCCGGACGACTGCTGTCGACCCTAGCGGGCTTCCGCCGGGGATCGCGCGCCGATCGCGGTACGGACTCAGATGCCGACCTTGATGCGCGTGAAGCGCTTCAGGGTGACACCCGCCTCGTCCAGGACCTTCTGGACGGACTTCTTGTTGTCGAGCGCGTACGGCTGGCCGAGCAGCGTGGCGTCCTTGAAGAAGCCGTTGAGGCGACCCTCGACGATCTTCGGCAGGGCGGCCTCGGGCTTGCCCTCGGCGCGGGTGGTCTCCTCGGCGATGCGACGCTCGGACTCGACGACGTCGGCCGGCACGTCCTCCTTGGAGAGGTACTTCGGCGCGAAGGCGGCGATGTGCTGGGCGATGCCCCGGGCGACGTCGGCGTTCGGCTTGTCCAGCTCGACGAGGACACCGATCTGCGGCGGCAGGTCGGGCATCGTGCGGTGCATGTACGCCGTCACGTAGCCGTCGGTGTACTGCGCGAAGCGGTCCAGGACGATCTTCTCGCCCAGGTTGGCGTTGGCCTCGTCGACGAACGCCTGCACGGTCTTGCCGGCCTCGATCTCGGACGCGAGCAGCGCCTCGAGGTCGGCCGGGGAGGTCTTGGCGACGTGCTCGGCGATCGCGTTGGCGACGGCCTGGAACTTCTCGCCCTTGGCGACGAAGTCCGTCTCGCACTTCAGCTCGACCAGGACGCCGGAGGTGTTGTCGTCAGCGATGATGGAGACCACGGCGCCGTTCTCGGCGGAGCGGCCCTCGCGCTTGGCGACACCCTTCTGGCCCTTGATACGGAGCGCCTCGACGGCCTTCTCGACGACGCCCTCGGCCTCGTCGAGCGCCTTCTTGCAGTCCATCATGCCGGCGCCGGTGAGCTCACGGAGCTTCTTGACGTCGGCGGCGGTGTAGTTCGCCATGATTCCTGGAATCTCTCTCGAAGTCTGAAGATCTACGGGCCGAACGGCGGGGGCTTCGCGGCCCCCGCCGTTCACTGACCTGAAGCGGTGAGGTGTCAGGCCTGCTCGGCGTCCGCGGCGGGAGCCTCGGCAGCGGCCTCGGCCGGCGCCTCGGTCTCGGCGGGAGCCTCAGCGGCGGTCTCGGCGGGAGCCTCGGCGTCGGCCTCAGCAGGGGCCTCGGCAGGTGCCTCGGCAGCAGCCTCGGCGGCGGGGGCCTCGGCCTCGTCGGCCTTCTTCTCACCCTCGAGCAGGTCGCGCTCCCAGGCGGCCAGCGGCTCGCCCGCGGCCTTGTCGCCCTTGCCCTCGGTGGCGACACCGGAGCGGGAGATCAGACCCTCGGCGACCGCATCGGCGATCACACGGGTGAGCAGGGTGACGGAGCGGATCGCGTCGTCGTTGCCCGGGATCTTGTAGTCGACCTCGTCGGGGTCGCAGTTGGTGTCGAGGATGGCGACGACCGGGATGTTGAGCTTCCGGGCCTCACCGACCGCGATGTGCTCCTTCTTGGTGTCCACGATCCAGACGGCGCTGGGCACCTTGGACATCTCGCGGATACCACCGAGGGTCTTCTCCAGCTTGGCCTTCTCGCGCGAGAGCACGAGAAGCTCCTTCTTGGTCAGACCCGACGCGGCGACGTCCTCGAAGTCGATCTGCTCGAGCTCCTTGAGGCGCTGCAGACGCTTGTAGACGGTCGAGAAGTTGGTGAGCATGCCGCCCAGCCAGCGCTGGTTGACGTAGGGCATGCCGACGCGGGTGGCCTGCTCGGCGATGGCCTCCTGCGCCTGCTTCTTCGTGCCGACGAACATGACCGTGCCGCCGTGGGCGACGGTCTCCTTGACGAACTCGTAGGCGCGGTCGATGTACGACAGCGACTGGAGCAGGTCGATGATGTAGATGCCGTTGCGCTCGGTGAAGATGAAGCGCTTCATCTTCGGGTTCCAGCGACGGGTCTGGTGACCGAAGTGGACGCCGCTTTCCAGCAGCTCCCGCATCGTGACGACGGCCATGGCCGTTCTCCTTGGTGTTCTCGGTTGTACCGCGGGTGCCGGACGGCACTCACGCCTGACGCCCGCATGCGCCGTGCCACGAAGGACCGAGGGGCGCAGACACCGGCCGGAAACCGACCCGATGCCGGGGCGTGCGAAGTCGACCCGGTGACCCGGATCGCCAGGAGAAGTGTACGGGACCCGCGGGCCCCCGGGTGACGCCGCTGTCCACAACCCGGGAGTAGTCCACAGACACCGGTCGGTCCGGGCGCCGGTGCGGGACGGTTGTCGTATGCGAGCCAAGCGATGGATGGGTACGGGGCCGGGATCGTTGCTGGTGGCGGCGGTGCTGATCACCTCGGCGGCCGCTCACGGGAGCGGCGCGGGCGGACCGGCCTGGGAGCCGGCCGGCCGCCGTGCGGCGCCCGTCGGACCGGTCCCGCAGGTCGGCCGCGGGTGGCCGGTGGGCACGCGCCCGGTGATCCTGCGCGGCTGGGAGCCACCGGCGACGGCGTACGCCCGGGGCCACCGCGGGGTGGATCTGGCGGCGCCCGCCGGAACTCCGGTACGGGCGGTGGCGGCGGGCCGGGTCTCCTTCACGGGCCGGGTGGCCGGGAAGGGGGTGGTCTCGGTGGAGCTGGCGGGCACGGGCGCCCCACCGCTGCGGACGACCTACGAACCGGTGCTGGCGGCCGTGCGCAGGGGTCAGGAGGTGGCCGCGGGCGAGGCACTCGGCACGGTGCAGGCCGCGGGCTCGCACTGCCGGGCCGCCTGCGTGCACTGGGGTCTACTCAGGGGGAGTACGTACCTCGACCCGCTGTCCTTGCTGCCCCCGTGGCTGCTGCGGGCCGGCCCGTCACGTCTGCTGCCGGTACTCGGCGTCCCGCCGCCCGCCGGACCGGCGGACCGCCGGGACAGCCATGGGCGCTGAGGGCGGAGGCCGGTTTTCGCGTCAGCCCCGCACCCCCCGCAGGGCCATGGCGACAGCCGTGGGCACTGAGGGCGCAGGCCGGTTTCACGTCAGCCCCGCACACCCCCGGGCCATGACGACAGCCGTAGGCACTGAGGGCGCAGGCCGGTTTTCACATCAGCCCCGCACACCCCGCAGCGCCATGACGACAGCCGTAGGCACTGAGGGCGCAGGCCGGTTTTCACATCAGCCCCGCACACCCCGCAGCGCCATGACGACAGCCGTGGGCACTGAGGGCGCAGGCCGGTTTTCACATCAGCCCCGCACACCCCGCAGGGCCATGGCGACAGCAGCCTCGGTGATCGTCCCGGGGTCCTCGGCCGCCCCGAGCTCGATCCGTCGTACGGCGGCGTCGACCACGCCCTGGAGCAGCATCGCCGGCAGCCGCGGTTCCGCGTGCCCCATCTCGCCGAGTGCCTCGACGATCAGCGCCACCAGCGCTCCGTGGGCGGCCCTGATCTTGTCCCGGGCGCCCGCGTCGAGTTCGCTCGCGGAGATCGCCACCACGGCCCGGTGCCGCCGGTCCCCGACCAGCGCGAGCTGGCGGCGCACATACGCCTCGACCCTGCCCTCGGGTGAGTCCGCGCGCTCCATCGCCGCCGAGACCTCGTCGGCCCACACCGGGAAGTCGACCTCGCACAGCTCCTCGACCACAGCCGCACGGGACCGGAAGTACTCGTACACCGAGGACCGGGCGAGTCCCGTCCGCTCGGCGAGGGCCGGGAAGGTCAGCGCCTCCGTCCCGCCCTCGGACAACAGGGCGCGGGCCGCGTCCAGCAGGGCGGCTCGCTGCATCGACCGGTGCTCGGCCACGGAGGCCGCTCGAATCCTTGGCACGCCGTCCACTGTACGGACGGACCACCGCCGACCGGGGCCACTCCCCCGACCCGGGGCCTGGAGCCCGGGCCCCGCCCGCGCTCCGGCCGGACCGGTCCGTGCCGGCGCCCGACGCGGCCCCAGCCCCCGGCCCCGGCCCCCTCAGCGACCGAAACTCGCCAGCTTCGCCCGCAGCTGCAGGACCGACTTGGTGTGGATCTGGCTCACCCGGCTCTCGGTCACGCCCAGTACGTTGCCGATCTCGGCGAGGGTGAGGCCCTCGTAGTAGTACAGCGTGACCACGGTCTTCTCCCGCTCGGGCAGTGTGTTGATCGCCCGGGCCAGGAACCGCCGCAGCTCCCGGTCCTCGGCCACCGCCACGGGGTTGTCGGCGGCGGTGTCCTCCAGCGTGTCCATCAGGCTGAGCCGGTCCCCGCCCTCGCCCCCGACGTGCAGCAGCTCTTCCAGGGCCACCACGTTCGCCAGCGACAACTGGCTGAACACGGCGTGCAGTTCGTCCACCGCGATGCCCATCTCGGACGCCACTTCGCTCTCGCTCGGGGTCCGCCGCAGCCGCGCCTCCAGCGTGGCGTAGGCCCGCTCCACGTTGCGCGCCTTCTGCCGCACGGACCGCGGGATCCAGTCCAGCGCCCGCAGCTCGTCGATCATCGCGCCCCGGATCCGGGTGATCGCGTACGTCTCGAACTTGATCTCCCGGCCGATGTCGAACTTCTCGATCGCGTCGATCAGCCCGAACACCCCGGAGGAGACGAAGTCGGCCTGCTCGACGTTGGGCGGCAGACCCACGCTCACCCGGCCGGCCACGTACTTGACGAGCGGCGAGTAGTGCAGGATCAGCTGCTCGCGCAGCCGCTCGTCCCCCGTCGACTTGTACGACCGCCACAGCTCGTCGAGTGTCGAGGGAGCGGGCGGCCGCACGCTGCCACCGTCACGGGCGGCTGCGGGGATCGCCGCCCGGTCGGACCCGGAGGTGTGCTGGGGCATTCGTCGCCTTGCGTCGTTCTGCTGCGAAGTGGTGGTACCTGGGTGAGCTGTCGGTCTGGTGGGATATCGCCGGTGTGCGCCTGAATCCATGTGAGCGTAGCGTGACTGGGGTGTCGCAGTGAGCGAAGAGCGACCCACACCGCACGCACGGACGACGTCCGGCAGTCGCTTCGCCGGTGCGGGGCGGTCCCCGTGTGTGATCACCGGATGACACCAACTCCGGGATTTCTCAAGGGCGTCCGGGTTCCCCCGGACGGCCGAACACGTCCGGTCGGCACCGACTGTGATCACCGCGGACCGAGATCACCGCCTGGCGTGTCAACTTCCAGCCGTCGCCGTGTCGTTCGACGTAACCGAGCGAGCGGAGTTCGTACAGTCGGGCGACCGCGTCGTCCCGCGTCGTCTGGGCGCCGCGCGCGATCTCGTCCACCGCCGCCGCGCGGGCGCCCGGCAGGGCGGCGAGGACGCGTCGGGCTCCGGCGGCGAGCAGGTCGCGCGGCACGACCGGTCCGCGCCGGTCCGGGGCCAGCTCGCCCATGTCGCCGACCAGTTCGGCGACCTCCGCCGCATCCGTGACCAGCACCGCCTCCCCGCGCAGCAGCTCGTGCACGCCCGCGGACAGGGCGCTGGTGGCCGGCCCGGGTACGCCCATGGTGTGGCGTCCCAGGCGTTGTGCGGCCCGCGCGGTGACCAGCGAGCCGCTGCGATGGGCCGCCTCCACCACCACGGTTCCCCTGGTGAGCGCGGCGATCACCCGGTTCCGCAGGACGAACCGGCTCGGAGTCGGATGCTCCCCCGGCGGCAACTCCCCGATCACCAGACCCTGTTCCGCGATCCTGCTCAGCAACTCGGTGTGTCCGCGCGGGTAGGGCCGGTCGACCCCGCAGGCCACGACGGCGACGGTGGCGCCGCCGGCGCCGAGCGCCCCCCGGTGCGCGGCCCCGTCGACCCCGTAGGCGCCGCCGGACACCACGACCCATCCGCGTTCGGCGAGCTGGGCGGCGAGACCGGCCGCCATGTGGGCGCCGTACGCCGTACAGGCGCGGGCGCCGACGACCGCCACCGAGCGCAGCGCCCACATCCTGAGGCTCGGCCGGCCGCGCACCCACAGGCCCAGGGGCCGTGCGTCGCCCAGGTCGTCGAGCTGCCCCGGCCATTCGGTGTCGCCCGGGCACACGAACCGCGCCCCGGCCTCCCGAGCGACCTCCAGGTCACGGCCGGGCTCGGCCCGTTCCGCCCGGGCCAGCAGCCCGGCCCAGCGCCGCTCGCTCACGCCCGGGGGGCGCGGCGCCCCCGCCCGCAGGAGGCGGACGGCCTCCTGCGGCCCGCACCGGCGCACCCAGCGGCCGCCGGCCTCGTCGCCCGGCTCGACGACCCGGGTGAGGAAGACCCTGGCGAGGAGTTCGCCGGCCGGAGCGGTGTCGGCGCTCACGTCGGCGCCCCGATGGCCATCGGCACGCCCCGTGGCACACCGGTGCGCAGTTGCAGGGCGAGGGCGACGTCGGTCGCGTCGGGCCGGTCGTGGCCGGCGAGGTCCGCGACGGTCCAGGCGACGCGCAGCACCCGGTCGAGTCCCCGCGCGGTCAGGACGCCCCGCTCCAGGCTGCGTTCCGCCTCGTCCATGGCGCCGGCCGCCGCGTGCCAGCGGCTGCGCAGCTCCCGTCCCGGAACCTCGCTGTTGGCGCTCCACGGGGTGCCGGCCAGGCGTGCCGCGGCCCGCTCCCGGGCGGCCCGCACCCGGTCGGCGACGGTGGCGGTGGACTCACCGTGGGCGCCGCGCGCGGCGAGCTGCTCCCGTGTGACGGCGTCCACCCGGACCCGGAGGTCGACCCGGTCCAGGAGCGGGCCGGAGAGCCGGGCCTGGTAGCGGCGGATCGCGGAGGGCGGGCACTCGCACAGGGTGTCCCGCAGCGAGAAGCGGCCGCAGGGACACGGGTTGGCCGCGAGGACCATCAGGAACCGGGCCGGGAAGCGGACGACGCCCGCACTGCGCGCGATCACCACGTGCCCCGATTCGAGGGGCTGCCGCAGCGCGTCGAGGGCCCGGCCGCTGAACTCGGGGGTCTCGTCCAGGAACAGCACACCGCGATGGGACAGCGAGACGGCTCCGGGCCGCGCGATGCCGGGGCCGCCGCCCACCAGGGCCTGCATGGTCGCCGAGTGGTGCGGGGCGCAGTAGGGGGCGAGGTCGATCAGCGGTTTGCCCGCCGGGAGCAGGCCCGCCACCGAGTGGACGGCGGTGACCTCGAGGGACTCCTGCCGGCCGAGCCGGGGCAGGACGGCGGGCAGCCGCTCCGCGAGCATGGTCTTGCCGGCGCCCGGCGGTCCTTCCAGGAAGAGGTGGTGAGCGCCGGCCGCCGCCACCTCCACCGCGGTGCGTGCCGAGGTCTGGCCCACGACATCGGCCAGGTCGTGACCCTGGTCGTGGTGTGTGGCGCCCATGCCGTGCAGGCCGGTCGCGGCGCCCGTGCCGGGCAGGCGCAGGCCGGCGAGGAGCGGATCGGGGCGGCCGAGGTCGTCGGGTTCCTCCTCGGGCACGGGTTCGTCGGCGAGGACCGCGATCAGCTGGCGCAGGCTGCGCACGCCCAGCACGGAGACGCCCGGCACCAGGGACGCCTCCGCCGAGGCGGACTCGGGGACGACCACCTGTTCGTAGCCGGCCTCCGCGGCGGCCAGCACGGACGGCAGGATGCCCCGCACGGGACGCACCCGGCCGTCCAGGCCGAGCTCGCCGATCATCACGATGTCCGCGAGCACGCGGGGGTCGATCCGCTCGGCGGCGCCGAGGACCGCGCAGGCCACCGCGAGGTCGAACCCACTGCCGCCCTTCGGCACCGACGCCGGGCTGAGTCCGACGGTGAGCTTCTTCTGCGGCCACTCACCGCCCGAGTTGACCACGGCGGCGCGGACCCGGTCCCGGCTCTCCGTCAGACTCTTGTCGGGTAGTCCCACCAGCGTGAACGCGGCGACTCCCGGTTCGAGGTCGGCCTGGACCTCGACGACGACACCCTCGACGCCGACCAGCGTCACCGCACACGTACGGGCGAATCCCATCACGCCACCCCCCGCGCGTGCTCGACCACGGCGGCTCCGCGCCGGGGCAGGAGGACACCCACGAGGTCGATGCGGACGCCTCCCGGCGGGGCCCCTCCATGGGTCTGGATCCAGCGCTCGGCGAGGCCGCGCAGCCGCTGGGCCTTGTCGGGTGTCACCCCGGCCATGGGGTGCTCGAAGGCACCCGTCCTGCGGGTCTTGACCTCGCAGACGACCAGGACGTCACCGTCCCGCGCGACGATGTCGATCTCTCCGGTCCGGCCGCAGCGCCAGTTGCGCTGCAGCACCGTCATCCCGGCCTCGGCAAGCCGCCGCGCGGCCAGCTCCTCGCCGTACCTGCCCAGTGCCCTGCGTGCCTGATGCGTGTTCATGTCGGCACCACCTCCGGCGCCAACCGTCACGCATCCGCACCCACGAAGTGGATCTTGGTGGACCACTCAGCGGTTGTGGACAACTCCGTCACCCCCGCGGGTGAGAGTCACCCGCCCGGCAGCTCCAGGTCGCTCTTGTTGAGCTCCTCGATGTTCACGTCCTTGAACGTGAGCACGCGCACCTGCTTGACGAAGCGGGCCGGCCGGTACATGTCCCACACCCAGGCGTCCGCCATCGACACCTCGAAGAACACCTCGCCCTGGACCGAGTGCACCTGCATCTCGTAGTCGTTGGTGAGGTAGAAACGCCGCTCGGTCTCGATCACGTATTTGAACAGACCGACGACATCGCGGTACTCCCGGTAGAGCTTCAGCTCCATCTCGGTCTCGTACTTCTCGAGGTCCTCGGCGCTCATGGCATGTTCCCCTTCAGCCGTGCGATCCCACCATTGTGCGCCAGTCCCGACCGCCCCTAGGCGATTTCGGTGTCCAGGGTCACGGGTCTGGCCGGGGGACCGTCGTCGAGCAGCCTGCGCAGCAACCCGGCGAGTCTGGTCGGATACACCGTCTCATGTGCCTGGGTCAGTTCCTGACACGTCCACCAGCGCGCTCCGCTGAGGCTGCGCCGCTCCAGCTCGGTGAGGCCGGTGGCCCCGGTGGCCGTCTGGGTCGTACGGGCCAGGTAGTACCACTCGTCCTGGTCCCAGCGGCGCCCCGCGAACGGGAAGGAGCACCTTCGCCGCCACAGCACCGGGCCCAGTTCGACCTCGGTGATGCCGGTCTCCTCCGAGAGTTCCCGACGAGCGGCCTCTTCACGGGTCTCGTCGCCCTCCAGGCCGCCGCCGGGTGTGAACCACCAGTCGTTCGCCGGATCGTCCGGCTCGTGGCCGTGCAGCAGCAGGATGCGGTCCTGCGGGTCGAGCAGCACCAGGCGGGCGACTTTGCGCAGCCCGCCCCCGGAGGCGGCCGGATCCCCGCCGGTGTCCGCGACCCGGCCGGTGTCCGCGTTCCCGCCGGTGTCCGCAATCCAACCGGTGGCCGCGTTCGCGAAGGTGTCCGCGTTCCCGCCGGTCCCGGGCGCCTCAGCGGGCACCGGGCGACTCCGTCCGCGTGCGGGCACGGCCGCCGCCCGCACGCTTGGCGATCGGGCCGTAGGCGCCACCGGCGAGGATGAGCACCGCGCCGGCCACGATCAGGCCCACCACCACGCGGAGGGGCCCGGGCTGCGAGAGGGTGCCGAGCGTCTCGAAGCCGGTCGGCCGCTTCAGCATGCCGTTCATCGGCCACACGACCGCGTCGACCCGGGCGGAGACCGCGCTGCGGGCCACGGTGCCGCCGGCCGCGTCGGTCAGGTGGGCCGTGGAGTCCAGCGAGCCCTGGCGCTCGTCACCGAGCAGGAACAGCCGCCCCTTCGGCACCGTCACGGTGGGGAAGTCCGTGATCTCGGCCAGGCTCCCCTTGGGGAGATACGGTTCCTCGATCTGCTTGCCGTTGATCGTCAGCTTGCCGTTCGTGCAGCAGGCGACGGTGTCGCCGCCGACCGCGACGACCCGCTTGACCACGGCGGAGTTGCTCACCCAGGACTTGTCCGTGAAGACCACGACGTCACCGCGGCGCACCTCGGAACCGTCGACGCGCTGCGCCAGTACCCGGTCGCCCGCGGCGATGGTCGGACTCATGGAACTGGTGGGCACGGTGTACGGCCGGTAGGCCACCGCTCCCCAGCCGAATCCCCCGAGGAACAGCACCAGACCCAGTGCCACGGCCAGACCGGACAACCGCTGTCCGGTCCGGCTGCCCACCGGTTCGCTGCCCGTGCCGCCGCTGCGCGGGGCCGTACGCGTCGCACTCTCGCCACCCATGGGTCCGCACCCTACCCGGCGGTACCTGACCCGGTCAGCCCCTTCCGCCGCGGCCCGGGTCACAGCTCCACCTGGGATCCACGAGCCCCGGACGTACGGCGGAAGGACCGACTCCGGTCGGCCGGAGCCTCAGCGGGTCGCGTCGGGAGCGATCCTCCTGCGGCGCCACAGCGCCACCGGCACCACGCCGACGAGGGCGATGCCGTTCGGCGCCACGGTCAGGGCGGCGGAGGCCGAGGACTGGTCGTCCAGCCCGTTCTGGTCGAAGGTGTCGGGAACCGGGAGCGTGCCCCAGCGGTTGATCGGCCAGGCCTTGACGATGGCGCGGCCGACGACCTCCTTCACCGGGACCATGCCCTTGTGCTCGTCCGCCTGGTTGTAGCGGGAGTCGCGGGAGTTCTGCCGGTGGTCGCCCATGACCCAGATGGAGCCCTTGGGGACCTTCACCGTGAACTGGCCGCCCTGGTCGTCGACGCTGCACGGGGTGTTGCCCGCGTACACATAGGACGTCTCGTTGAGCACCTTGCCGTTGACCTTCAGCGGGCCGGTGCCCTTGCACGAGACGGTGTCACCGCCGACGCCGATGACGCGCTTGATGAGGTCCTTCTCCTCCGCGGACGGCATGAGGCCGATCCAGCTGAGGAAGGTCTGCACGGCGTTCGGGTTCGCCGTGGGCTCGCCGGCCAGCCAGTTGTCGGGGTCGTGGAAGACGACGACCTCGCCGCGCTTCGGCTCGGAGCCGAACCACGGGGTGAACTTGTCGACCAGGACGCGGTCACCCTGCTGGAGGGTGTTCTGCATCGAGTCGGAGGGGATCGAGAACGCCTGCACCAGGAAGGTCTTGATCAACAGCGCGAGCACGAGCGCGATGACGATCAGGATCGGCAGCTCCTTCCAGAAGGAGCGGGACTTCCTGGGCCCCTGCGCCGACCCCCTGATCTCCCGGTCGCCGGGACCGGGGCCACCGGGTCCCTGCGTCCTCGGCTCCTCGCCCGTCCCCGGACCGTCCTCCGTGGCTCCGGCGTCACTCCCGGAGGTCACGGCCCCGTCCACGGACGGGGCGGCCGACTCCGCGGGGCGTCCGCGGTGCTCCTCGCCGTCGTGTCCGGACCGTGCGCCAACCGCAACATCCCCCACGCCAACTCCTCACTCTGTGCCGCTGCCTGCCCCAGACGCGGCGCAGGCCCACCACTCCCATAACGAGCGGGAGTTCCGCAGGGCTCGGGAGTCGGATCGTTCCGTTGAGATCCTCGGAGGCAACCCTATGCGACAGTTCGGGAGCCGCGGTCGTCCCGGCTGCCGAGTCGGACACGGAGGCGAAGGTTTTCGGCTCGTCGAGCGAGGTCCAGTGCCCGAGCGGCCAGGCGATGACCTTGGCCCGGCCCACCACGGAGTCGAGGGAGACCGTGCCGCCGTAGTCGGTGTTCTGGTGCGCGCGGGAGTCCGCGGAGTTGCCCCGGTGATCGCCCATCACCCACAACCGCCCCTTCGGCACGGTGATGTCGAACTGCGATTCGGAGGGGACGTTTCCGGGATAGAGGTATGCCCCCTCCTCCAGGGGGACCCCGTTGACGGTCACCCGTCCCTGCGCGTCACAGCACTTGACCCGGTCGCCGCCGACGCCGACGACCCGCTTGATGAGGTCCTTCTCGTTGTCGGAGGGGAGCAGGCCGATGAAGGTGAGACCCTCCTTGACCTGCTTGACGACGATCGGGTCGTGCTTCTTGGTGGTCTCCTCGCCCTGGAGCCAGCCGCCGGGGTCGTGGAAGACGACGACGTCCCCGCGCTTGGGCTCGGAGCCGAACCACGGGGTGAACTTGTCGACCAGGACGCGGTCACCGATACGGATCGTCTGCTCCATCGAGCCGGACGGGATGACGAACGCCTGGAGGAGGAAGGTCTTCAGGACGAGCGCGATGAGGACCGCGACGCCGACGAGGAGCGGTATCTCCTTGACCGCGCCGCGCCTGCGGCGCCGCTTGACCTTGCGCTGGAGCTTGCGCCGCTCGGCGCGCGAGCGGCCGTTCGCGGCCGAGCCGCCGGCCCGCCTGGACCCCGTGGGCAGCAGGTCCTCGGTCGCGCTGAGGCCCGTACCGCGCCGTCTGCCACGGTTACCCATGCGCACCGTCCGAGGCGGGCACGCGCGCGTAGGCGGCCGGCCGCTCCAGGCGGGTCCAGTGCGCGGTGGGCCATACGATCCAGTCGGCGCGGCCGATGACCTCCCCGACGGGGATCATGCCGCCGCCGGGTGAGCCGAGATGGTCGCGGGAGTCGCTGGAGTCGCTGCGGTGGTCGCCGAGGACGAAGAGGGTGCCGCCGGGGACCCTGATGTCGAAGGGCACGGTGGACGGGCTGTCACCGGGGTACAGGAAGGTCGACTCGTCGACCGGCCGGCCGTTCACCCGGACCCTCCCCTCCTCGTCGCAGCAGACCACGTGGTCTCCCCCCACACCCACAACGCGTTTGACGTAGTCCCCGTCCCCGAAATAGCCGGTGCCGTCGAACACGACCACGTCGCCGCGCCGCGGCTCGGCACCGAAACGGTACGCCAACTTATTTACGAGAACCCGGTCCCCGATCCTCAATCCGGATTCCATGGATCCGCTGGGGATCTGGAACGGCTGCACCACGAATGTGTTGAGGGCGAGCAAAAACAGCAGGCAGACCAGGAGGGTCAGGGTGACGCGCCCGCCGGGGAGCAGGTCGGTGATCCTCGGCACCAACGCGAAACGCGACCGGCCCTCCGGCCCCCTGGGGTCCGAGATCTCGGACCCGCGGGGGCGGGAGGAGCGGTCGCGCTCCGTCGGCTGTGCTTCGGTGTCCATCGGGGCCAGATGCTATCCGGCCCTCCTGTGGCAACCGGCGCGCGATCAGCGGTCGCGCTTCTCCTTGATCTTCGCGGCCTTGCCGCGCAGCTCGCGCAGGTAGTAGAGCTTCGCGCGACGCACGTCACCGCGGGTGACGACCTCGATCTTCTCGACGATCGGGGTGTGCACCGGGAAGGTGCGCTCCACGCCGACGGAGAACGAGACCTTGCGGACCGTGAAGGTCTCCCGGACACCGGCGCCCTGGCGGCGGATGACGACGCCCTTGAACTGCTGCACACGAGAGCGGTTGCCCTCGATGACGCGGACGTGGACGTTGACGGTGTCACCCGGGCGGAAGGCCGGGACGTCGCCGCGCAGCGACGCGGAGTCGACGGAGTCGAGCAGGTGAGACATTTTGCGTCTGCTTTCTTCGCCCATGCCACAGGTCATCGACGGAAGTTGGGTGATCTGGATGAGAGCCGTGCGGGTCGGGGCGGGCGTCGTGTCCCCCTGTGGCAGGGGCGCACGCCGGACGGCGCACAGCAGCGCCCTATTGTTCCATGCCGTGCGGCCTGCGCCAAAATCGGCCGTACGGCTCCCCCTCGGGGTCCGGGGCCCAGCCCAGGATGGAGAGCATCTCGCGGTCCTTCTTGTCGAAGGCCCTGGGGTCGCACCGTTCGATGAGGTCGGGCCGGTTGGCCGCGGTGCGGCGCAGCGCCTCGTCGCGGCGCCAGCGGGCGATCTTCCCGTGGTGCCCGCTGAGCAGCACGTCGGGGATGCCCTGGCCGCGCCACTCGGGGGGCTTGGTGTAGACGGGCCCCTCCAGGAGGTTGGCCATGGCCCCGGGTGCGAAGGAGTCGTCGCGGTGCGACTCGGCGTTGCCGAGGACACCGGGCAGCAGTCGCGCCACGGCCTCGGTGACGACGAGGACGGCCGCCTCACCGCCGGCGAGGACGTAGTCGCCGATGGAGACCTCGTACACGGGCAGCCGGGTGGCGTACTCGTCGACGACGCGCCGGTCGATGCCCTCGTAGCGGGCCGGTGTGAAGACCAGCCACGGGCGCTCGGACAGCTCGACGGCGAGGTCCTGGGTGAAGGGGCGGCCGCTGGGCGTGGGGACGATGAGCGCCGGCGCGTGGGAGCCCGTCTCGTAGCCGTCGGCCAGGACGGAGTCCAGCGCGTCGCCCCACGGTTCGGTCTTCATCACCATGCCGGGACCGCCGCCGTAGGGGGTGTCGTCGACGGTGTTGTGCCGGTCGTAGGTCCATGAGCGCAGGTCGTGCACGTGGACGTCGAGCTGTCCGCGCGCGCGTGCCTTGCCGACGAGGGAGACGTTCAGCGGCTCCAGGTACTCGGGGAAGATCGTGACGACGTCGAGCCGCATCACGCCTCTTCCCCGGAGTCGGCGGCTGCCCCGGAGGTGTCGTCGGCCTCGGACGCGTCCCGCGAGGAGGCGGTCTCGGCCTGGTCGTCGATCAGGCCGGGCGGCGGGTCGATGACCGCGCGCTGCTCCGCCAGGTCGATCTCGGTGACGATCTGCTCGACGAACGGGATCAGCACCTCGGTGCCGTCGGGCCGCTCGACGATGAAGAGGTCCTGGGAGGGCAGGTGGGAGATCTCGGTGATCCGGCCCACCTCGACGCCGTCCTTGGTGACCACGTCCAGGTCCATCAGCTGGTGGTCGTAGTACTCGTCCTCCTCCTCGGGGAGCGCCTCGGGGTCCACCTCGGCGATCAGGAGGGTGTTGCGCAGCGCCTCGGCGGCGTTGCGGTCCCGCACGCCCGCGAAGCGCAGCAGGAGACGGCCGCTGTGGACGCGGCCGGTCTCGATGGTCAGCGGCCCGGCCGAGGCCGGGTCGGTGGCCAGGACGGCGCCGGGGGCGAGCCTGAGTTCCGGCTCGTCGGTGCGTACCTCGACGGTGACCTCGCCCTTGATGCCGTGGGCGCGGCCGACGCGAGCGACTACCAGCTGCACTTGTGTTGATCTCCTGTCGTACGACCCGTCGCAGACCCCCGCGGGTCATACGACGTCGGGGCGGGGGGGGGAAAGGGGACCCCCCAACCCGAGCCAGGGGTGTGGTTTTGGGTTCGCGGAAGGGGGCCACGCCCCAGAGGGGGAAGCGCACTCCCCCGGCGCCCACAGGGAGC